>CAMNOS010000005.1 GCA_946546925.1 uncultured Butyrivibrio sp. | reverse complement strand
GGGTCAAGAAGGCATATCCTGCTTACTTTGACACCTATGAGGAGATGGACAAGCTCATCGCTTACCTCAATACCATTGATAACCTCTACTGTGTAGGCCGTAACGGTCAGCACAGATATAACAACATTGACCACTCAATGTGCACTTCCTTTGAGACAGTCAGGAATATCCTCAGTGGAGAGACTGACAGAAGCAATATCTGGAATGTGAACACTGAGAAAGAATATCATGAGTCTGATGAGAGCAAGGCTTCCGAAGAGGAAGAGGTTGAAGTAGACTAATATTGTTAGGCGGCACTTATGCCGCCTACATTTTTATGGGGATAAGTTTCATGCAGTTTGTATCCTTCTCGTTTTTGCTGTTACTGCCAATTGTGGCAATCATTAATTTTTATATTCCGGATAAGTTCAGATACATATGGCTTCTTGTTATCAGCGCTTTCTTTTACCTGAGTGTAGATCTGAAGGCGGCTGCTGTTATGGCGGGAACGGTCGTTGTCACTTACGCAGCAGGACTTCTGATAGACAGGAAATCAGGATTTTCCAAGGCTGTCTTCATTGCGGCTGTGATCATGGAAGCTGTGGCTATGTTTGTGTTTAGAAGCGGCAGGATTCTGGGTGCTGTGGGTATCTCCTTTTACATGCTCAAATCCATCGGATATCTTATTGATGTATATAAGGGAGAGATTCAGGCTGAGAAGAATTTTCTAAAACTGGCGCTGTTTGTTTCGTTTTTTACACAGGTTATCTCGGGACCTATCGAGAGAGCGGGGAACATGCTGCCTCAGTTTGAAAAGCCTGCGACTGTTGATTTTGACAGGTTCAGGGATGGATTTCTTCAGATCCTGTGGGGATACTTCTTAAAGCTCGTACTGGCGGACCGGCTGGCAATTTTTGTTAATACTGTTTACCCGAAGGCGGGCTCTACGCCGGGAACGGTTGTAGCGATTGCCACACTGTTTTACTCATTTGAGATTTACTGTGACTTTGCTGGATACTCTGCAATTGCAATAGGTGTTTCACAGATTCTGGGAATAGATGTGATGAAGAACTTCGATTGCCCTTACCTTTCGGGCAGCATTGCAGAATTCTGGAGAAGGTGGCATATATCCCTCTCGACATGGCTTCGTGACTATGTCTACATTCCGCTTGGCGGCAACAGGAAGGGACTTGTGAGGAAATACATAAACATCCTTATCGTCTTTGCGGTGAGTGGAATCTGGCATGGTTCTGCACTGACGTTTCTTGTCTGGGGGCTTTTGCACGCCCTCTATCAGATTGTGGGAGTTCTCACAATGCCGATAAGAGACAGGATTGTGGCTGTTCTCAAGATCAACAGGGAGGGAATCTCACACAGGACGATAAAGGGCATTCTGACATTCCTTCTTGTGAACCTGGCCTGGATCTTTTTCAGGTCTTCCACGCTTGAGCAGGCTTTGGAGATCATCAAAAAGAGCTTTCAGTTTACCCCCTGGGTGTTTACCGATTCTACACTTAAAAACTACGGACTTTCCGAACTTAATCTGAACGCGCTGATATGCGGACTTATACTTTTGGGCATAGTTGATGTACTTACGTATAACGGATTCGAGATCAGAAAGCTGATCCTCAAGCAGGGATTCTGGTACAGGTGGGCGATAATGATCGCAGCCATTGTGGCAATCCTGGTATTTGGTATCTGGGGAGCCGGCTACAATGCATCAAGCTTTATTTATCAGCAGTTTTAAGAAGGTTAATATATGAAGATCAGGCTTTCGAGCATATTAAAGACCCTTGCTTTTATCTGTGTCGCGGGCATATGTGTTGTCGGGACGATGATAGTACTCAGAAGCAAGGAAAGTGAATATAAATACGCAGACTTTTTTGATATGGCAGGGAAAGATCAGATTGAAGTCATGTTTATCGGATCTTCGCATGTCATAAACGCCATGAATCCGGCTGTCCTTTTTGGTGAGTACGGGATAACCTCCTACAACATGGGAGGCCACGGCTCCGTCATGCAGGCAACCTACTGGGAGATGATGGAGGCTCTGCAGTACTGCACACCTAAATGTGTGGTTGTTGATACATATCTTATGCAGAAGGACTATCAGTATCTGGATGAGATGTATGAAGACAGCAGCGATGAAGAGAGGGCAAGCTCTGTGGCGCAGCTTCATCTCAACATGGACTGCTGGCCACTCAATAAGCTCAAGATACAGGCGATAAATGATCTGATCCGTGATGAAGAGATCAGAAAACAGTTTTACGAGCCCTTCTATGTCTACCACAACAGGTGGGATACTCTTGACAGCAACGACTATAAGGCAGTCTGGGGAGACGGTGACAGGAACACTCTTTTCGGAGCGGAGATGCGCTATGGAATGGAGCTGGCTCCCGGAATCTATCCAGATCCGCCTGAGGGAGAGGGCCTTGGCGGAGATACCGTAGGTGAGAGGTATCTTCGCAGGATAATAGAAGAGTGCCAGAAGAGGGACATTAAGGTTATTGTTACTTTCCTCACCTGCAGTGCATCCACAGATGACAAAAGAGCTGTCAACAGCGCGTCTGCTATTTGCGATGAATATGGCGTATCACTGGTCAATATGCAGGAAATGGGAGTTGTAAATCTTTATACTGAGCTCAATGATACAGGTCACATGAATGCGATGGGCTCGGTAAAGGCTACGAAGTGTATAGGTGAGGCACTTCTGGAAGAGGCGGAATTTACCGACCACAGAGGTGATGAGAACTACAGCTACTGGCAGGACAGAGCCGATGAGTTTCATGACATAATATACGACATGGCTCTTGAGTCGGACAGTATATATCAGCAGCTCAATTACCTGTGCGGTGCGGAAAATGTGAGTTCCATAATATATATCAATGATGGTTCCCAGGCGTTTGGAGACACCCAGATGCAGAGGGTGCTGCATGAATTCACTGTGACGCCCAAGATATTCCATACTGACGGGCCTTATATCCTTATCAACGATATCGCGTCAGGCAATGTGTATGAGGCAAGCGGAAAAGAGACACTTGACGGGGTTACAACGAGCCTCGGAACAGTGCACTATGAGCCTGTTGAGCACCTGTTCAGGGTGTTCTATACAGATGAGGATCCGGATACCAATCTTTTATATGATGATTCAAAGTATGAATATGACATACAGATAATCACTTATGACAGTGAGTCCGGAGAAGTATTATCTCACAACTACTACAAATCTTACGGGAGTAACTATACCAAAGGGTAATAACGAGGAGGCAGAGCATATGAGTGAAAAAGCATGCATTGTAGGAATTGCAGGAGGAACCGCTTCAGGCAAGACAACCATAGTGAAGAAGATCAAGGAGAAGTTTGGTGATGACATTGTTGTCATCAATCACGATTCCTATTACAAAGCACACGATGACCTTTCTTATGAAGACAGGAGCAGGCTCAATTATGACCATCCTGCCTCATTCGATACAGACCTGATGATAGCGGATGTTAAGAGGCTTAAAGACAATAAGGAGATCGACATGCCTGTCTATGACTACACGATCCACAACAGGTCAGATGCAACGGTGCATGTTGTCCCCAAAAAAGTAATAATCCTCGAGGGAATCCTTATTCTTGAGAGCAGGGCGCTGCGTGAACTTATGGATATCAAGGTCTTTGTCGACACCGATGCCGACGAGAGGCTTATGCGCAGGATAAGAAGGGATATGATGGAGAGGGCCAGGAGCATTGAGTCCATCCTCACCCAGTACAGAGAGACGGTTAAACCCATGCATGAGCAGTTTGTAGAGCCAAGCAAAAAGTATGCCGACATAATTATTCCAAGAGGTGGGGAGAACACCACCGGTATCGGCATCCTCACAGAACACCTTAAACTTATGATGGCGGAGTAAGACTTCATGAATCCGGTTTTAGCTTTCCTGAGCCTTGTGATCTGGCTTTTAGTGGTGCCGTTATGCACAGGGCTCTTATTCAATTTCATACTCCCAAGGCACAGAAGAACTGTGGCTATAACCTTCATTCTGGGATTTCTCGTCTATATTTCGGTATTTGAGCTTGTGGCCATAAGCAGTATGCTCACAGTGGTGTTCAGTGCTTTTTCATACTGTACATACATTTTTATGGCGATTTCTCTTTTACTGGCTCTTTTGGGGATAGTAAGGAGTGTTATCCTTCTTACAAAGAGGAATATGCATTTTCTGACTCTTTTCCCGGGAGAGGACCACGGCGAGATCAGGGATTATCTCAATCCCAGAGCAGACCTTAAACTCTTTAAGCACAATTATTCGCTTGAGAGCAGGATTTACTGGGGGATATTCCTCGCACTTATGGTGCTGCAGTTGGTGATGTCTGTTGTAATGGCGAGTTTTGACGGCGATGATGCATATTATGTTGTTGAGTCGCTTCTTGCACAGCAGGCGGATGTTATGAACACTATACTGCCTTACACCGGTTCTTCAACCTCACTTGATATAAGGCATGCACTTGCGGTGATAACCATGTGGATCGCCTTCCTTGCAAGGATGAGCGGTATCCATGCAACGATTGTATCTCACACCGTAATGCCGCTGTTTGTCATCCCCTTTGTCTATCTTGTATATGCCGAGATCGCAAGGATACTGTTAAGGGACAGGCAGCAGGTAACACCTGTGTTCATGGTTGTGACAGCACTTCTACTGATGTTCGGAAATGTGTCGATCTATACGCCGGCAACTTTTTTACTCATGCGTACCTGGCAGGGGAAGGCACTTGTGGCGAACCTTGTATTTCCCATGATCTTCTGGATGTTCCTGTGGATGATAGAGGAGATAAGGGCGATAAAAGAGCTTGTGATAAGGGAAGGCTCATATCGCAGATATGATCTCTATGCGGAGCGAAGGCTCAGAGTCACACCCTGGATAATGCTTGGAATGATCTGCATGTTCTCTGGAGTCTGCAGCTCTCTTGGCGTTATATTCGGAAGTGCACTCATTGGGATTCTGACACTGGTACTTCTGTTTTTGTCAAAGAGATGGACTGTGCTTGTGGGTGCGTTTTTATGCATCATTCCCAATCTTGTTTATCTTGCAATCTATTTTTCTCTGTTTCAGTCGTAAACTTAAAGAGGTAATATATGTACGGAATATTCATGGAATGTTGGGTCAGCTTCAAACTCTATTTTGGCAACCCGCTTCAGGCGCTTCTTCTCGTGGCGGCAGCAATCTACATCACTGTTTTTGAGAAAAATATGAAAAAGAAATTACTACTTGGCATTCTGCCGCTTCTGGTCCTTGCCGGATTCCTTCTGCCTGTGACCAAGATGCTCTACGTTGCTGCATTTGATGACGGGAGTGACACCTATTACAGGCTCTTGTGGCTGATTCCGTCCTATGTTGTCGTGGGATATGCATTGTGCAAGTTCGCATTTGATCTTGGAAGCAGGGCAAAACAGAGAATTGCTCTTGTATGCAGCCTGGCAGTTATTGTGCTGTCCGGCTCTCTTGTCTACATCAACCGGTATATGTCGGTGGCAGAGAATTTCTATCACATACCACAGAATGTGATTGATATCTGCGACGTTATTGCTCCTCAAGAGGGAGAGCCGAGAGTCAGAGCGGCTTTTCCTTCGGAACTGGTGCATTTTGTGAGGCAGTATGACACGAATATCCTCATGCCCTATGGACGTGAGATGCTGGCTACCCAGTGGGATTACTACAATGAGGTCTACGAGGTGATGGAAAAGCCTGAGACGATAGATGCAGACCTTCTTTTGGAAGCTACGAGGAAAACAGGCTGCAGCTATATCATCCTTGCTAATGACAGGAAGATTGATAAGGAACTTTCCATGTGCGGTCTTAAGGTCGTGGGTGTTGTTGATAAATACAATATATATGCTGACCCTGAGGTAATGGGTCACGGCTGATTTTTTTGGTATTTGCGGAGCAGACTAACATGCTTTTTAATTCATATGCTTTTGTTCTGGCGTTTCTGCCTGCCTTCCTGCTCTTGTTTTTTGCCTTCAGGAAGGCATCATATAATAATCCCGGTCTGAAGTGGGTGTGCAAGTGGATCATTGCTGCAGGGTCACTTCTTTTTTATGTGCCGTTTGGATGGAAGAACTTTCTGGTTCTTGCTGTGAGCATTGGAGTGAACTTCCTTGCTTCGAGGATTATTCTGAATTCTTTGAAAGAGCATGGCGGAAAATCTTATCCGGGCAAATGTGTCGCTGCAGCTGCTATCATTGCAAATGTGGCATCACTTTTGTTTTTTAAATTCTCGGGATTATTCTTCCCTGTTGCGATCAGCTTTTATACGTTCAATCAGATATCTCTTTTGGCTGATATATACAAAGGAGAGACCTGTGAGCTGACGCTTTTGGATTATCTTGCGTACATTCTTTTCTTCCCCAAGCTTCTTCAGGGGCCGCTTATGGGATATAACAGTTTTAAGAAGGAGCTGGAAACTGCGATTTGTTGCACAGAGCCGGTGGAAGACCACGGCAAAAGGGACTTCGGATATGGCCTATATGAGGCAGTTATGAGGGGGCTTTTTCTCTTTTCCATGGGACTTTTCAAGAAGGTGATACTGGCGGACACATTCGGAAAGGCTGTTGATTATGGCTTTGAGAATATTGCATCACTTGGAAGCCTTGAAGCCGTTTTGATTGCAGTGTTTTACTCTTTTCAGCTCTATTTTGACTTTTCGGGATATTGCGATATGGCATCGGGCATGTCCATGATGATGGGCTTTGATCTGCCGGCCAATTTTGATTCGCCCTACAAGGCTGTGAATATCGTGGATTTCTGGAAGAGATGGCACATCACTCTGACGGGATTTCTGACAGGATATGTGTATATACCACTGGGAGGAAACAGGAAGGGCGCTGCCAGGATGTATCTGAACTTTATGATAGTCTTTCTCCTGAGCGGCCTCTGGCATGGCAGCGGATGGAATTTTATCCTCTGGGGAGCAATGCACGGAGTGCTTTTTGTTATCACCAGAGCTGTGTTGAGAGCGGGGAAAAAGAGTGCATCTTCAGTCCGTTCGGTTCTCGGAGTACTCTTTACCTTTATGTATGTGACAGCGGCCTGGGTGTTCTTCAGGGCACCGTCAATAGAAGATGGGGCAGCTCTTATCGGGCGGATTTTTACAGGCGGAAGAAAAGCAATCGCAACCCAGCTCTCTTCCTGCTTTCAGCTCGATGAACTCTGGTATGTTATTAAGGTTACCCCTCTTATGAAATTTAATTTTGTATGGGATTTGTGCCTGTGGCTGTTCCTTATAGGGAGTGCGGCAATCATCTTTTTTGCGCCGAGCGCTCCTGTGATAACAAAAAGATGCAGGATCGGCATCAGGACTACTCTGGCAACGGCTTTTCTTCTGGTGTGGAGCATTGTGAGCTTCGCCGGTGTCAGCACCTTTTTGTATATGAATTTCTGATGGTATGGAGATGTATTTTGGAAAAACAGAAGAATATTCAAAGTGAAAATAAATACAGGCGGCTGCTTTTGGGGCTGATCGTGGTTGTGCTTGCAGCCCTTTTGGCGGTTGCGGCAATTGTTGTGTACGTGGATCCTTTTTTCCATTACCACAGGCCGCTTAAGGATTTCCCCTATGTGGTTGAGAACCAGCTTGCACAGAACCCGGGAATGGCTGCCAACATGGACTACAACGGCTGCATCATAGGATCTTCCATGACGGTGAACTTTGACACGGATGATTTTAAAGAGCTCCTCGGCTACGATACGGTCAAGCTCAGCTACAGCGGAGCCTATCCGAGGGATGACTACAATATTCTTTCAATCGTTTTTGATGAGAGTACCCGCGCAAGAACGACGCAGGACATGGGGGCGGTCTTTTTTGCGATGGACATTCCTACAATGACGGCGGATGTGAACGAGACCAAGTATCCTCTCCCGGAGTATCTGTATGACGACAGCTATCTCAATGATGTGAACTATGTGCTTAATAAGGATGTGCTGTTCCAGTATATATTAAGGCCCATTGTGCAGGGAAAGGGTTCGGACCTGTCGGAGATATATAAGAGCTGGTGGACACCTGATTACTACAACATTCAGTGGGTCATGCATACCTATGAGGAGCCGCCAAAGTCAGATGAGGTGATCACTGAAGGTGACGTTCTTCCTGCGACAAGAGAAAACCTCGAGGTAAACATACTGCCCTTTGTAGAGGCGCATCCTGAAACTGAGTTCTATTTCTTTTTCCCGCCCTACAGCATTCTGTACTGGCACAATTTAAAGCAGGAAAACTTCTATGATGCTGCTCTGGCCCAGTATAAGTTTGTTGCGGATGAACTGCTAAGGTACGACAATGTGAGGGTTTTCTATTTCCAGACAATGGATGAGGTCACAGACCTCAACAACTATGCGGATTATTCCCACTACAAACCCGAGATAAACAGATTTATGGTAGAATGTTTTAATGACGGCAGCTACGAGATCCGTTCATCCGAAGAAATGGAGAAGGCTCTGTCAAGGATGAAAGAGATTGTTGAGGGCTTTGATTTTGACGATCTGTTTTCAAAGGACTGGTGAAGACTTAACACATATACTGTGATGGTTTGCTGTGTGAAAAGAGGAGAAAAGAGGAGAAAAGAGGTTTTGATATGAGGAGAGATCAGGATAACAGGAGAAATCCGGATAAGAGGAGAAATGCAGGCGGTCACTCATCGGTTCCTATGTGGGTGCACATAACTATAATAGCCGTGATAGCGTTGGTAATTGCCTTTTCGGTGTACAAGCTTCTTAAGTGGAATGCGGGAACCGTTGAGACGGAAGGTGTTGTGGAGGGGGACTTTGAGGTTGAGGTCCTTGATCAG
The DNA here is from genome assembly GCA_946546925.1 of uncultured Butyrivibrio sp. Classification (GTDB taxonomy): domain Bacteria; phylum Bacillota; class Clostridia; order Lachnospirales; family Lachnospiraceae; genus Butyrivibrio. The sequence goes on along the minus strand of CAMNOS010000005.1, from coordinate 38,895 downwards.
GTCTTTTTACTTCCGGAGGATAAGAAGGCTCTTCATGAAGATGACGGCAAGGAGACGATTCTTTTCCTTGGCAATGATATTCTGACTTATTATGGCGAAGACAATCCGGAAGGGTTCATACAGCAGGTGGAGCAAAAGACGGGCGCAACCTGCATAAACGGTGGCTTCCCGGGAAGCTGCGTTGCACTGAAAAATGCTGGTTTCGACGGGGCATATCCTCTGGATGCCTTCAGTTTCTACAACGTCAGCAAGGCAGTTGCGGATCGTGACTTTTCTCTTTTGAAGGGAGCTGTGGGATCTTTCGAGGATTCATCCTACTATAAGCATACGGATGCTCTTGAAGCACTTGACATGAATACGGTAGATACTCTGGTCATCTTCTATGATGCCCAGGACTATGTGAATCTCAGGATAGGCATGAACCCGGATGATCCTTTGGATCCTGTTACATACAGCGGTGCGCTTAATGCCGGTATCTCTGCGCTTAAGGAGAAGTACCCGTTTATAAGGATCGTATGTCTGTCATTTCCTATGTGTTATGCCTATGATTCTTCCGGTGCGCCGGTTTCGGGCGATGAGTATGACTTCGGAAACGGAAGACTCACCACTTATCTGCAGTTCATGATAGATGTTTCGGGGGGCACAGGGGTTACCTTTATTGATAATTATTACGGAATGATGCACGACGACAAGGACTGGAGCTGGCTTCTCGACAATCTTCATGTCACTGCGGACTGCAACGCCAAGATGGCTGATCACTTTGTATCGGTGATATATCCTGAGGGGAACTGATACAGACTGTTTCGTTGATTGTATCCGCTAATTATTGTAAGATGGTACTATATTGTGCGACTATTTTCTGCACATACAAGATATAGAGGAGCTGTGAATGAAAAAGAAATTGATGCTGTTTAACAGAAAACATAAAAAAGTACAAAAGAGGGAAGATGACTTCATCGATCTTGATGAAGAATTTGATGAAGAGGCCTATTCGGATGAAGACTATTCAGACGAGGATTATGAGGGCTATGATGAGGATGACTACCCCGATGATGAGTTCGAAGAGGATTACGGGGAACACTACGATGAGGCAGAGTACGCCGCAGAAGCAGTAGATGAGAAAAATGGAGACTCTGAGCCTGAAGCATACCGTGAATATGATGGCGAATCCGATGAGGATTACAGGGAAGAATCAGATGACTACGAGGATGAAGACGAAGATCCCGATTCCTACGAAGATGAAGAGTTTGAAGAGGACTACGGCGACTACGAGGATGAAGAGAGCTACGACTACGATGAGAAAGCAGCTGCTGCAGCATACCGCTGGGAGCGCACCGGGCAGTACAAGAGCGATGCCGGAAGGCGTGGTGGTCAGGGATACCAGAACAGACACAGCACAAGAAAGAGCAGAAACTCTGAGAATCCAATTGCGGTAGTCGGTGCCAAGATCCTGGATTTTGTCAGGGAATCTTCTGTGGCAGAAAGAGCTGCAGCGATTGTTGCGATACTTCTTGTTGCCGGTGCGATCACCACAATGGTTCTCTACTCCAAAGCCAGAGAGTACAGTGCCGAGATTGGCTCTTTTGCAGAAGTGGGGGCAAATCTCCAGGTGAGTGATGCTGTCGGTGCGTACGGGCTTCTTGCTATTGCTGATGCAGAGAAGGCAAGGGCTTACGCTGCAGAAATAGTTGAGGAGGAAGAAGAGGAAGAAGAAATCTCTGATGTGGCTGAGGGAGTGGTCGTCCAGATGACCCTCACGACCATCAAGAGTGACATGAAGATAAAGTTCATCAACTCAGAGAGCAGCAAACTTGTATCCAATGTGCATTTTGAGGTCGAGGTTGTAACTCCCGACGGAAGCAAAGTCACCTATGATGATCATGACAAGGACGGAATCATATACAAGAACAACCTTACCGCAGGAACCTACAAGGTGACGCCCAAAACTCTTTCTTCCGAGTATTCTGAATATAAGCTTGAAACTGAGACCAAGTCCCTCAAGATCAAGGACACGGTCGAGATGAAGGCAGTGGATGTTTCCAATGAGATCAAGAAGGAATCACAGGTCAACGCCGCTGTTGAAGATACTGCTGTGGGGGCAGTTATAGAGTCTCAGCTTCAGGATACTGTTGAATATGTTGAGAGTTCCAAGACACCGGTCGACGGTGATGGCGGAGACGGCGAGTACAGCTATGAGTCCATCGACAAGTCTGATATTGCCGATCCTTCATCAAGCTCAAAGCTTACACTTGGCAGCGTGAAAAGAATGTCTGCGACGCGGGCAAGAACCTCGGAGGAATCTTCTGATCAGTCTGATGAAGGTGAGTCTGAGTTGGAAAACGAAGAAAGCAGCGATGAGAGCTCATCTGAAGATACCGGGGAAGCTGAAAAAAAGAGCATCAAGTTAACCCCGTCCAGCATAAGCCTCAAGGTCGGAGAGAGTCAGTCATTTATTGTTTCCGGACCTGAGGATTATGACGTAAGCCTTTCCGGAAGCGGTGTTGAACTCGATGATCAGACTGTAAAGGCTGTCAGCGCAGGATCTGCGACGATTACTGTGACAGCAGATGGCTACGAAAGTGCCTCTATTTCAGTTTCTGTTGAAGGCGCCGCAGAGGAAGAAGAGGAGGAGTCAAAGGGAGATATCTCATTAAGCGCAGGCAGCCTGACCCTTGAAGTGGGGGAGACAGGTAAGCTTTCGGCTGAAGGGCCCAAAGAAGTTAAGTTCAAATCAAACGACGAATCCGTGGCAAAGGTATCGGGCGACGGCGTGGTGACTGCAATTGCGGCCGGTTCTTGTACGATCACTGCCTATGCAGACGGATATAACGATGCAAAGTGCGAGATTACTGTAAAGGCTAAGGACGAGGATGCTGCTCTTTCAATGAATGTGACCAAGGTCACTCTTGTACAGGGACAGACATTCAAGCTTTCGCCAAAAGACACATCTCTTTCTGTGAGCTACTCATCTGACGATACCGGTATAGCTACTGTTTCCGATGGTACGATAACCGGTGTCAAGGCGGGTGAAACAGTTGTAAGAGCCAGCTGCTCCGGATTTAAGGACGCCAAGATCACAGTAAAGGTTGTAAAGGGTTCGGGGACACTTAAAGACAAGGATGGCAGAACCGTATATGTCAAGGACTCTGATGGCAAATATGTCGAGGCTACTTACGACGACTACTATAAGGGCAGCAAGTTTTATATAAGAAAGGCAGCCACTTCCTACAAATACACCGGATGGCAGAACATTGACGGCAAGACCTACTATTTTGACAAGAACGGCAATTACGTTACCGGAGAGCAGGTCATTCAGGGTGCCAAGTACACTTTTGGAAGTGACGGAGCGCTTTCTTCATCATCAGGCATGCTGGGAATCGATGTCAGCAAGTGGAACGGCAATATTAACTGGAGTCAGGTGAAGAACTCCGGAGTTAACTTCGTTATCATCAGGTGTGGATACAGAGGTTCGTCGGCAGGCGCACTTATCGAGGATCCGAAGTTCAGGGCCAACATTCAGGGCGCTTCGGCAGCAGGCCTTCGGGTAGGTGTATATTTCTTTTCACAGGCGGTCAATGAAGTTGAGGCTGTTGAAGAGGCTTCAATGTGTATCAATCTCTGCAGGGGATACAGTCTCAGTTTCCCTATATACATTGACGTGGAAGGAAGTAACGGACGAGGTGATGCTGTGAGTGTAAGCCAGAGAACAGCCAACATAAAGGCTTTTTGCGGAACGATTCAGAGCGTAGGCTACAGGGCCGGCGTCTATGCCAACAAGACCTGGTTTACACAGAAGATCAATACCGCGCAGCTTACAGGATATAAGATCTGGCTTGCCCAGTATGCGGCATCTGTGTCTTATACAGCCACAAGATATGATATGTGGCAGTACACATCGAAGGGTTCGGTGGCCGGAATATCAGGTAATGTCGATATGAACATTCTCTACAATTGACGATTTGGGAATTCTTTTAAAGAAATTGCAAAGAGGCGGGGGCTTTTGGCTCCTGCCTTTTGTGTTATAAGAGGGAATGTGTTATACTGTACTGTGATTAACTATGAAAAGAAAGGAAAAGATATGAAAACCTATCTTGTAACCGGAGGTGCCGGGTTCATCGGCTCAAATTATATTCATTATATGTTCAAAAAATATGGTGACGAGATTCGCATCATCAATGTGGATGCCCTTACTTATGCAGGGAATCTTGAGAATCTCAAGGATCTGGAGGGCAACCCCAATTATACCTTTGTAAAGGCCAATATCTGCGACAGGGCAGCTATAGACAGGATCTTTGCAGAGAACGACATCGACAGAGTTGTACATTTTGCGGCTGAGAGCCACGTTGACAGATCCATTGTAAATCCTGAGATATTTGTTGAGACCAACGTTCTTGGTACGGCTACAATGCTCAATGCCGCCAAAAAGGCCTGGGAGAACGAGGACGGAACATACAGGCAGGGCAAGAAGTTCCTTCATGTATCTACGGATGAGGTCTACGGATCTCTGGACGATGATCCCAATGCATTCTTCTATGAGACAACACCATATTCACCTCACAGCCCTTACTCCGCAAGTAAGGCAAGCTCAGACATGCTTGTGAAGGCGTATATGGACACATATAAGTTCCCGGCGAACATAACCAACTGCTCCAACAACTACGGACCTTACCAGTTCCCGGAGAAGCTGATCCCGCTCATCATTCACAATGCCCTTGCAGGCAAGAAGCTTCCCGTTTACGGTGACGGCAAGAATGTCAGGGACTGGCTCTATGTTGAGGATCATGCCAAGGCTATAGACATGGTGCAGGAGAAGGGACGTCTTTTTGAAACATACAATGTTGGCGGACACAATGAGAAGCAGAACATTGAGATAGTTAAGACTATCATAGACATACTTCGCGAGGAACTCGATGACTCTGACCCGAGGAAGGAACATCTGAACTATGACCTGATCACTTATGTTGAAGACAGAAAAGGCCATGACCGCCGCTACGCCATCGCTCCTGACAAGATCAAGGCAGAGATTGGCTGGGAGCCTGAGACAATGTTCAAAGATGGCATCCGCAAGACCATCAAGTGGTATTTTGACAATTCAGAGTGGATGGAACATGTAACAAGCGGCGACTATGAGAAATACTACGAAAAGATGTACACGGTATAAGGATTGTGCGGAGCAATCCTTGTATCGAAAAGAAAGGAGTTCTATATGAAGGGTATAATACTTGCGGGAGGATCGGGAACAAGACTGTATCCGCTCACAAGAGCTATGTCAAAGCAGATGATGCCTGTATATGACAAGCCGATGATATACTATCCGCTGTCAACACTTATGCTGGCAGGAATAAGAGAGGTTCTTATAATTTCAACGCCCAGGGATCTGCCGGCCTTTGAGGAACTTTTTGGCAGTGGAGAGCAGCTTGGCATGAAATTTTCATATGCTGTACAGGATCAGCCGAGAGGACTGGCGGATGCCTTCATAATCGGCGCAGACTTTATCGGTTCCGATTCAGTAGCTCTTGTCCTTGGCGACAATATCTTTTACGGACAGAGCTTTTCCAAGCTTCTTAGAGAAGTGGCATCAAGAACAAGCGGTGCTACAATCTTCGGCTACTACGTAAGAGATCCAAGGGCATACGGTGTTGTTGAGTTTGATGAAAACGGCAAAGCGATCAGTATAGAGGAGAAGCCGGAGAAGCCAAAGAGCAATTATGCTGTTCCGGGCCTTTACTTCTATGACAACAGGGTTGTTGAGATCGCAAGAAATGTCAAGCCGTCACCAAGGGGTGAGATTGAAATAACAAGCATCAACAACGAGTACTTAAGAAGAGGCGAACTTTCTGTTGAGACTATGGGTCGTGGATTTGCATGGCTCGACACGGGAAGTCATGATTCCCTTCTTGATGCATCTGATTTTGTCTGCGCATTTCAGAAGAGGCAGGGACTGTACATCTCCTGTATCGAGGAGATTGCGTTCAAGAGAGGTTTCATTGACAAGGAGCAGCTTCTTAAGCTCGCTGAGCCGCTGATGAAGACCGATTACGGCAAATATCTTGTTGAAGTTGCTAACGGACTGTGAGCATTGCCCGGGGGGAGACAATGAATAGAAGAGTCTTTGGTCTGGCAGTACTTACCATGATAAGCGCTTTTATCCTGATCATGGTCATTGTATATGCCACAAATGCCGACAAAATTAACAGGCTTTTTGGCTGGGGTCAGGAAAAAACGGAAACAGTAACAGAAGCTGTCTCAGAGGAGGAAGCGTCCACTGAAACTGTTTATGGGGATCAGATAGGTGATAACCTGAGCGGTTTTCTTCTGGATGAGGACTTTTTTGATGAGACTGAGAAGATACCTTCTGTCGTTGTGATAAAGCAGTCTTCCGGAGCATCGGATCAGACCGATGATGCTACGGGTGAGCTTGCAGTGGATGATGGTATAGTAGGGGATGAAGACGGGCAGGAACCCTCTGACCGCCCTTCAGGTACCGGGATGGCTGTAGTCGGAGAGCTTACTAATCCCAATCCGGACCTGCCGGCAGGCTTTCAGGATGATGCCACAGGTGCATCGGGCTATCTTACTACAGTGCCGCAGGCGCCGGCCGGTGGCTTTGGGCAGTACATCCCCGCAGATCAGACGATTTCAGGCACGCCTGTAGGTACTCCCTGACCCGTTGGAAGTCTTCAGAGGACTTTGAATTTTTGATATATTAAGAAATTATTTATATAGGAGAAACGATACAAGATGGGAAAGATAACTGTAGAAACATGTGAGATAGAGGGACTAAAGGTCATAACACCTCAGGTGTTCGGCGATGCCAGAGGCTATTTTGTAGAGACTTACAACAGGAATGACTTTGTGGAAGCCGGCATCACCTGTGAGTTTGTTCAGGACAATCAGTCTGCCAGCAAAAAAGGGGTGCTCAGAGGCCTTCATTTTCAAAAGGAGTTTCCTCAGGACAAGCTGGTTCGCTGCATAAACGGCGAGGTCTTTGACGTTGCTGTTGACTTAAGAAAAGGTTCTGCTACATACGGCAAGTGGTTTGGCGTTGTATTAAGTGCTGAGAACAAGAAGCAGTTCTTTATTCCAAAGGGATTTGCACACGGCTTTCTTGTGCTTTCTGATTACGCAGAATTTGCTTACAAATGTTCGGATTTTTACCATCCCAACGACGAGGGAGGACTTATCTGGAACGATCCGGATATAGGAATTGACTGGCCTCTTCAGGAGGGCGTGGAGCTTAATTTCTCTGATAAGGATACCAGGTGGGGAGGAATAAAAGAGCTTTGATGGGAGAGAAGTTGAGATCTTCCAAGTCGGTGGTACTTGGGATTTTCTATGCACTGGCCCTCATGCTGGCGCTTCTGTTGATCTTTCATAATAATCCATTGGAGGATGCGCATACTGCCATGCTCAAAAAAATATGCGGCTGTTTACTTATCGGTATCAGCTGCATTTTGGTGTATTTGTGGTATGACAGATTACTTGTGCTGCCTGTGGAACTCTTCCATTCAAGGAACCTGATCAAACGTCTTGCAATCAATGATTTCAAAAAGCGCTATGCAGGTTCATACATGGGAATTGTCTGGGCACTTGCCCAACCTGTAGTCACTGTTGTAATGTACTACATTGTCTTTGACATCGTATTTCAGTCCAGAGCGCAGGCGGTTTCAGGCGGAGCAGAGGTTCCTTATGTGCTTTTTCTTACGGCCGGACTTGTTCCCTGGTTCTTTTTTTCAGAAGCTCTTACCAACGGAACCACATCGCTTCTTGAGTACAACTATCTGGTTAAAAAAGTTCTCTTCAAAATAAGCATACTGCCGATCATCAAAATAATAGCAGCCATGTTCATTCATGTGTTTTTCACGTTTGTGCTGATGCTGATAGCCTGCATATACGGCTATTATCCGACTATATACTGGCTGCAGATAATATATTACATGGGCTGCGAGTTCATTCTTGTGCTCTCTCTCAGCTATGCCACCTGCGCCATCGTGGTATTCTTCAGGGATCTTCTGCAGATAATATCCATAGGTCTGCAGCTCTTTCAGTGGGCTACTCCGATTCTTTGGAATATTGACATTGTTCCCGACAAATACAAGTGGCTTGTCAAGCTCAATCCAATGACTTACATCGTTGAGGGCTTCAGAAATTCCATTTACGGTGACACCTGGTTTTTTGAGCACTTCTACTCATCTACATATTTCTGGATCTTTGTGGTAGCTGCTTTCTGTCTGGGAACACTGATATTCAAGCGCAGTAAGCCCCATTTTGCGGATGTACTATAGCAATGATCAGATAACCATTTATAAGTTTATGTCTTCAAACATAATCACATGGTTGAAGGAATGTTGATTTTACATCGCTGAAGAACAGGAATTGGTATGACTCAGGATACAGCAATTGAAGTTAAAAATCTGACAAAAATATATAAGCTTTATGATAAACCCATGGACCGGCTGAAAGATTCCCTCGGACTTGCAAGAAAGCGCAAGTACAAGGAACATCTTGCGCTCAACAATGTTACGCTCTCGGTGAAAAAAGGAGAGACTGTCGGGATCATCGGGACTAACGGATCGGGAAAGTCGACAATCCTCAAGATTATTACAGGAGTTCTTTCCCCCACATCCGGCGAGGTGAATGTTGACGGACATATTTCGGCACTTTTGGAACTTGGCGCCGGCTTCAACATGGAGTACAACGGCATAGATAACATCTACTTAAACGGTATGATGATCGGGTTTTCTCAGGAGGAGATCACAAAGAGGCTTGATGCGATCCTGGAGTTTGCTGATATCGGAGATTATGTTTATCAGCCTGTCAAGACCTACTCCAGCGGTATGTTTGTCCGGCTTGCTTTTGCAGTTGCCATCAACATTGATCCTGAGATCCTTATCGTCGACGAAGCGCTTTCCGTCGGAGATGTTTTTTTTCAGGCTAAGTGCTATCACAAGTTTGAGGAATTCAAGGAACAGGGAAAGACAATACTCTTTGTGTCACACGATCTGTCCAGCATCAGCAAGTACTGTGACAGGGCGGTCCTTCTGAATCAGGGAGTTCTTCTTGGAGAGGGAACCCCCAAGAAGATGATAGATATCTACAAGCAGGTACTGGTCGGGCAGTATCCGCTTCCAAAGAGTGATACCGCAAATCTTCTCGATGACGAGGAGATAAGAGATGCTGCAGCCAGAGCTGCGGACAGGACTCAGAAAAGTGAATCCGCAAAGCCTTGGGCTGCACCTGCAAATGAGGCAGAAAACCCGGATCTTCTGGAATACGGCGACGGGGCAGCATCAATAACGGATTACTATGTGACAGACGATTCCGGCAGGCGTGTGAATTCAATAATAAAGGGGGCTGATTTCACTGTCCACATGAGGGTTAAATTCACCAAAGATGTGGCGGCGCCAATATTTGCCTTTACATTCAAGAACATCATGGGAATAGAGATAACGGGGACCAATTCCATGGTGGAGAAAGCTTTTCTTGACCCCGTAAATGCAGGTGATGTTAAAGACATCTCTTTTACCCAGAAGATGTCGCTGCAGGGAGGGGAATACCTCTTGAGCTTTGGAGTCACAGGTTTTGAGCAGAACGACTTTACGGTCTATCACAGACTTTACGATGCGCTCAATGTTACGGTTGTCTCCGACAAGAATACAGTCGGCTACTACGACATGGGATCGACCTGTGAAGTGAAGGATGCGGTTTTGGAGAATGAAAAATGACAGAAGAAGTTAAGATTGGGGGCGTGAGCCTTAATTTCAAGCACTATTCGGGAGTAGATCTCTACAGTGACGGAAGCATTGAGAACGATCTTCTTGAAATAGTCAAAAAATATAAAAAAGAGGATTACCAGAAGGTGATAGAGGAGAGGAACAGCTGGCCTATACTGTATCATCTGTCTGAACAGCGCTCTAATATCGTTGAGTGGATACCTATGGATCCCAGATCCAAGGTCCTTGAAGTGGGTTCAGGGTGCGGCGCAATAACGGGCATGCTGTCCAAAAAGGCCGGTGAAGTCGTGGCCTGCGATCTGTCCCGCCGCCGCTCGGAAATCAACGCAACGAGAAACGCCGACTGTGACAATGTCACTATTCACGTGGGCAATTTCAGGGATATAGAGCCTGATCTTTCAAGAGATTTTGATTATATTTTCCTCATAGGAGTTTTTGAGTACGGTCAGGGATACATCGGGACTGACAGCCCCTATGAGAAGTTTCTTATGATGCTTAAGCGCCACCTTAAGAGAGGCGGAAGGATCGTTATCGCCATTGAGAACAGACTTGGCCTTAAGTATTTCGCAGGCTGCGCCGAGGATCATCTGGGCAGCTATTTTACGGGAATCGAAGGGTATTCCGCTGATTCCGTCGCAAGGACTTTTTCCAGGAACGGTCTCATCAACATTTTCAAGAAATGCGGGATGAATGAGTATCACTTCTACTATCCTTATCCTGACTACAAGCTTATGACTCTTTTACATTCGGATAAGTATCTTCCCGGACACGGCGAGCTTTTGGACAACGTCAGGAACTTCGACAGGGACAGGCTTGTTCTGTTCAATGAAAAGCATGCCTACGAAGAACTCGTACGGGAGGGCATGTATCCGGAGTTTGCCAATTCCTTTGAAGTCATTCTGGGACCCGGTTTTGATACCATCTACTGCAAGTATTCCAACGACAGGGTTGATGAATTCAAGATAAGGACTGACATTGCAACTGATATTGCAGGCAGGAAGGTCATCAAGAAGTTCCCTCTGACAGAGGCTGCCAAAGAGCACGTCTACGGACTCAGGGATGCGTATCTGGGACTCTATGAGAAGTTCAGAGGCGGAGACCTTGAGATCAATGACTGCCAGATCAGTGAACAGGAGGGCTGTGCTATCTTTTCTTTTGTCAATGGCGTTCCGCTTTCGGCGCTGCTTGATCAGTGCATTGACAGGGATGACAGTGCGGCCTTTGAGGCACTGCTCAATGAGTATATAAAGAGAATTGGATACAAGCCGGATTATCCCGTATCTGATTACGACCTTATCTTTTCCAATGTCATGGTCAATGGTCCGATATGGACAATAATAGATTACGAGTGGACCTATGGAAAATGCATTCCGGTCAAGGAGCAGGTATGGAGGGCACTCTACTGTTACAGGCTTGAAGACAGGAAGAGGGAGCACTTCGATCCCAAGCCGGTATTAAAGCGCCTTGGTCTTTCTGACAAAGAGATGCAGGAGCTTCTTGAGGAGGAGTATGCTTTCCAGAAATATGTTACGGGCAGCAGAAAATCCATGGTTGAGATCTGGCGTGGAATAGGAAGAAAGACGATCGTTCCTAAGGAACTTCAGGGCGGCGCTGATGCTGCCAGACCTGATGACTGCGTTCAGATATACTTTGACGAGGGTGAAGGGTACTCGGAGGACGAGTCAGTTTTCCCTGAGGAGCAGTACGATGACAACAATGTTATAGAACTTGACATCAAGGTATCCCCGGATTGCAGGATGGTCAGGGTTGACCCGGCATTTGCTCCGTGTATTGTCACGATTCAGGATGCCACCTGGAATGACAGGTCGCTCTCTGATTCGTCAACCAACATTTCCATTCATCCGGTAAATGGGGAGTGGATATCAGATGACACATTTGTTTTCAATTCCGATGATCCGAACATTGAATTCGGAGTTTCTGAGGAGACGGCAGGTGGGAAGTCGAGAAATCATTTAAGGCTTTCTCTTTTGACAACGATAATTCCAAGGAACTCTGCAGATGCAATTGCTGAGTCTGTGCACACACAGGAGACTGCCGGAGTTGTTCAAAAAGAAAATATCCTTGGGAGAATCGGGAGAAAGCTCAAAGAAAAGCGCGAAGCCAGGTATTACAAAGACGAGGAGTGGGATTAAGGGGATATGTTAAAAGAGCTGGCCAAGACATCGCTGGTAAAAAGACAGATTAAAAAATACAATAAGCTTCTTGCCGTCAAATCCTCTGCCTATGACAAGTGGCAGCATGCAGTGGAAAAAGAACCGGTGCCGGTCGCAGCTGCGCCTTTAGTGTATGAAGGGGAAGACGGCGCAGAGAAAACTGCGGAAAGACTTCCGTCGCCACACGTCAGGGTAGTTCCGTACGGCAAGGTGTGGGAGGTTCAGAACAATAAAAGCGATGACAACACTGTGTATCTGTTTGTAAGTCCCAAGGGGAAGCTTTCAAGGCGGGCTGCGGAAGTGATCAAACAGTACTTTATTGCCCATCCAGAGCACAACGTTGTTTATGGTGACGAGGACGAAATTGGGGCAGGCGGTAAGTACATTCACCCGTATTTCAAGCCTGACTGGTCTCCGGACTCGTACCTGAACGGATATTACATCGGGAGCTTTTTTGCCTGCAGAGCAACTGCCATGCACGCCTGTGCCGGTGAATATGACAATGCGGTCAAGATGCTTGGAGGTACAGCGGGCAAAAGGGGCACTATAGAGCAGGTGGGGCTGGAGGCATCTCTTTTGTCTGCAGATGTCCTGTTCTGCATGCTTGCAATACATGAGCATGCCTTTGCAAAAAGAGTGGGGCTGGAGTTTCCAATCGGCCATATCAGGGAAGTTCTGTTTCACAGAAGTCCTGAGCAGGATATCTTCTATGGCAGGGCATTCCATTCATCAAAGCATATGCTGCTTGCACCGGCAACGGTCAGCATTATCATCCCATCCAAGGACCATCCTGAATTATTCAGGCAGTGCCTTGACTCAATAATCGCAACTAGCGGTGACGACAACATTAAATATGACATTGTTGTACTGGACAACGGTTCGAGCGCGACAAACCGTGTAAAATACGGAGTTTACGCAAGCCGCGCAGAGAGAAAGAACGGGCTTGTGAAGATAAATTATATCTACAGGCTCCAGGACTTCAACTTTTCAAATATGTGTAACGAGGGCGTTAAGAATTCTTCCGGCGAGTATCTTCTTTTCATGAATGATGACATAGAATGTGTCAAAGAAGGCTGGATGCGTGAGATGCTGTCTCAGGCTCAGCTCAAGCATGTGGGAGTCGTCGGGACAAAGCTCATCTATCCCGGAACTGACCTAATTCAGCATGCAGGGATTGCCAACGTAAGGCGTGGCCCTGTTCACAAGCTCCAGAAAATGCACGATAATAAGAGCCATTACTTTGGCTATAACAGAGGAATACACAACACAATCGGGGCTACGGCAGCATGTCTTATGGTCAGCAGGAAGAAATTCCTGGATGCGGGAGGTTTTTTCGAGGACCTTGCTGTTGCCTTTAACGACGTGGACCTGTGCTACAAGATCCATGAGAAGGGCTACTATAATGTGTGCTGTAACCACATTTACCTGAATCACCACGAGTCCCTCACCAGGGGACTTGATAATCTTGATCCCCAGAAGATGGAGAGACTTTCCCGGGAGGGAGATCTTCTCATGACAAGGCATGCCCATCTGTATAACATTGATCCTTTCTACTCACCGCACCTTACCGAGGATGAGACCATTTCGGCCATCATCCCAAGAGAAGACTATACAGCCGTTCAGGATCTTCCATACGGCGCGGTCACGATCCACGAGAGGGGCATAAAAGGAGCAAGAGAGGATCAGTGCCTTAGAGTTGGCTGCGAGTACAACGGCTCAATGGACAACTGGCTGTACGGCCCGACAGCAGAGGGAAATACAGAAGGATATTTCCTTAAAGGGTACAGCTTTGTCATAGGTTCAGACAATGCCTGCTTTGAGAAAAAGATCCTTCTTCGCCTGGTGGAGAGATTTGAGGACGGAGCAGGTCCTGTAGGCCCCAAAGTCTACAGCTTTGCTCCATATATCTGGTACCGGCCCGACATAAAGATAAGGCTTCAGGACCAGGTCAACGTAGACCTCACGGGGTACAAGCTCAGAATAGAGAAGGGCCTTCTGCCCCCCGGCTACTATCAGATAGGAATGCTGGCAGTGGACAAGACCAGCCGCACCAAACTGATAAACTGGATCCCCAACGTGATGAGAATAAAGGACGCAAGGACATGAGGCACTGTGCTTGCACAGAGTGCATCATGCCTTTGCGGACGAAACACGCATAAGGAAAGAAGTTACGCGAGTGAAGTGAGCGGAACGATTTCCGCATGCGTGTAGGATCGCGAGAGCGCTTTTTGCGGAGCGATCCGTATTCTCATCACGTAATAAACATTAAATTAGACGCAAGGACATGAGGAAAGAATATGTCAGATGAACTTGACTACAAAGCCGCCTATGAGCGGGAAAAATTAAAGACTGCAGACCTGGCCGGCCGAATAGCCGAGCTTGAAGACAAGAATCAGGAGCTGGAGTTTAAACTGAACAGGATCAAGAGCAATCCTATCTGGAAGGCTTCGACTCCTGCAAGAAACGCCATGCACTGGGTCATCAGGCAGAGGGACCGCATCAGAAATCAAGGGTCTTTGAGAGGGGTCATTGCCAAGATTAAGTACAAGCAGATAGAGAAAAAGGCCATGATCCATTACGGCACTGAGAGCTTTCCGTCTGAAGAGACCAGAAGGCAGCAGGAGAGCGCTGTATTTGAGAAGATGCCTCTGATATCCATTCTGGTACCGCTGTACAACACACCGGAGAAGTTCCTCAGGGACATGGTGGAATCAGTGCTGACACAGACATATCACAACTGGCAGCTCTGCCTTGCAGATGGGTCTGATCCGGAACATCAGGCACAGGTCTTTTCGATTGTTAAGGAATATCAGAAGGATGCAAGAGCACTTGCAGATGCGGCGGGATCATCATGCAGGATCGTCTATCAGAAGCTTGAGAAAAATGAAGGCATCGCAGGCAATACTAATCATTGTCTTGAACTTGCAACCGGAGAATACATAGGTCTTTTTGACCACGATGATATTCTTCATCCGGAGGTTCTGTACTGGTATGTCAAGGCCATAAATGAGCAGGATGCGGACTATATCTACTGTGATGAGACCACCTTTAAGGGTGATGACATCAACAGGATGATCACCATGCACTTCAAGCCCGACTATGCCATTGACAACCTTCGTGCCAATAACTATATCTGCCATTTCAGTGTATTTAAGAGGACACTTCTTGACGGAACGGAGCTGTTCAGGACCAAATTTGACGGAAGCCAGGACCACGATATGATACTGCGCCTTACTGACAGGGCACAGCACATAGTGCATGTGCCAAAGCTTTTGTACTACTGGAGAAGCCATGCGGGCTCTGTGGCATCTGACATCTCGGCAAAGCCTTATGCCATAGAGGCAGCCAAGGGAGCTGTTGCGGATCACCTCAGAAGACACGGCTATGATCACTTTAAGATTACAAGCACCAGGGCCTTTGAGACCATATTTAAGATCACCTATGAGGTTCAGGGAACGCCCAGGGTATCCATAGTTATTCCCAACTGCGAGCATGCGCAGGATCTCAAGAGGTGCATAGATTCCATATACGAGAAATCTGTTTACGACAACTACGAGATCATCGTGGTGGAGAACAACTCCAAAGGCTCTGAGATTCGCAGTTACTATGAGGAACTTGCAAACGGAGCTCTTAAGGATATTGTAAAGGTTGTGGACTACACCGGATGGGCTTCCCAAAACAGTATAAGTCAGGATGGCTTTAACTATTCTGCTGTTGTTAACTACGGAGTAAGACAGTCTTCCGGGGAGTATATAGTTCTTTTAAACAATGATACGCAGGTCATTACCGTAAACTGGATCGAGGAGCTTCTGATGTATGCCCAGAGAAGTGATGTAGGCGCAGTTGGCGGCAAGCTCTACTTTCCTGACAGGAAGATCCAGCATGCCGGTGTTGTTATAGGCCTTGGAGCCCACAGAACAGCAGGACATTCACACTACGGACAGGCAGGCATGAATCTTGGCTACATGGGGCGCCTTTGCTATGCCCAGGATGTCAGCGCTGTTACCGGCGCATGCCTTATGATCTCCCGGGCCAAGTACGACGAAGTGGGAGGCTTTGACGAGGGCTTTGCAGTCAGCCTCAATGATGTGGACTTCTGCCTGAAGCTCAGAGAAAAAGGGTATCTCAACGTGTTCACTCCCTTTGCGGAGCTCTATCACTATGAATCATTGTCAAGAGGCCTCGACCTTGAGGGCAAAAATGCTGAGCGCTACAACAAGGAGTCCGAGCATTTCCGCAGCAAGTGGAAGGAAGTTATTGAGAAGGGGGACCCATACTACAACCCCAATTTCTCTCTGGACAGAAGCGACTTCAGTCTGAACGTGGAGGGCTACTCGAGCCTGAGAAATCAGTAACATAGAAATCTGTACCGGGTCCAGTGGAGATAATTCATTTAACGTGTTATAATTTCTTTTGAGTCAATTGTATTGAACTTAAGGAGGGAAGAGAATGAGCGAAGCAACAAAGCAGCTGGAATACTGGTTAAATGACGAGTATTTCGACGATGAGACCAAGAAAGAGCTTTTGGCCATCAGGAATGATGAGGCAGAGGTTGAGGACCGATTTTACAGAGAACTGGAATTTGGCACAGGTGGACTTAGAGGTGTTATCGGAGCCGGCACCAACAGAATGAACAAGTACACTGTAAGAAAAGCAACTCAGGGTCTTGCCAATTATATCAAGAAACACGGTGGACCTGACGCACCTAAGAAGGGTGTTGCAATTTCCTATGACTGCAGAAGATTTTCACCTGAGTTTGCGGATGAGACAGCGCTTTGTCTGGCAGCCAATGGCATCAAGGCCTATGTCAGCGATATCTTAAGGCCTACTCCTGAGCTTTCTTTTGCACTCAGAGAGTTTGGATGCATAGCCGGCGTTATGGTTACAGCATCCCACAATCCTCCTGAATATAACGGATACAAGGTATACTGGGAAGACGGCGCACAGGTTACACCGCCACACGATACCGGTATTATCGATGAAGTAGTTGCTATCACTGATTATCACGAAGTTAAGACCATGTCCAAGGAAGACGCCATTGCAGCAGGCCTCTATGAGACCTTTGGTGAGGAAATTGATGACAAGTACATGGTAGAGCTCAAGAAGCAGATCATCCACAAGGATGTTATCGATGAGATGGCTGACAAGTTCACCATCGTTTACACTCCTTTCCACGGAACAGGTAATCTTCCTGTAAGACGTGTCCTGAAGGAGCTTGGCTTCAAGAATGTATTCGTGGTTCCTGAGCAGGAAGAACCGGATCCCGATTTCACAACTCTTGCTTATCCTAATCCTGAGGATCCCAAGGCCTTTGAACTGGCTCTTAAGCTGGCTAAAGAGAAGGATGCGGATATCGTTCTTGCTACAGATCCCGATGCAGACAGACTTGGCATTTATGCCAAGGACCTTAAGACCGGCGAGTATGTTGCTTTCACAGGCAACATGTCAGGAATGCTGATCGGTGACTATATTCTCAGAGAGAGACAGGCAACAGGTACAATGCCTGAGAATCCTGCTTTTGTTACAACCATTGTTACCACCAATATGGCCAAGGCGGTTGCTGAGAACTACGGGCTTAAGTACATTGAGGTCCTGACCGGATTTAAGTATATCGGAGAGCAGATAAAGCTCTTTGAACAGAACGGCCAGTGCAACAACTATGTATTTGGTCTTGAGGAGTCCTATGGCTGCCTTGCAGGAACACATGCAAGAGACAAGGACGCCGTTGTGGCAGTTATGATGCTCTGCGAGCTTGCTGCTTTCTACAAGAAGCAGGGCAAGAGCGTATGGGATGCCATGATCGATATTTATGAGAAGTACGGCTACTACAAGGAAGGTCAGTACTCCATCACCATGAAGGGCAAGGAAGGCGCTGAGCAGATCGCAGCTCTTATGGACAGACTTCGTTCCAATCCTCCCAAGGAGTTTGGACAGTGGAAGGTTGAGCAGTTCAGGGATTACAAGACCCACAAGACTGTTGACATGGCTACCGGAGCAGAGGGTGACACAGGACTTCCTACTTCCAACGTACTTTACTTTGCACTTGATAATGATGCATGGTGCTGTGCAAGACCTTCAGGAACAGAGCCCAAGATCAAGTTCTACATGGGCGTTAAGGGCAAGAACCTCGAGGATGCAGCCAAGCTCCAGGATGAACTCACAGATGCAGTTAAGAAGGTAGTGGGCTGATCATATATAAGACTTAAGTATTGAAAAGGAACAGAATAAGATGAATATAAAAAATGCGGTCTCCAAAACAATTGCATACGCAAAACGCAATGGTGGAAGGGCCGCATTTTTTGCTGCCCTTGAGAGAATGTCAGACAACAAAAATGATGACTACACTTTCGTTCCCCTGACAGATGAAGTGTTAAAAGAGCAGCGTGAGGAGTACAAGTTCCTTGCAGAGTCGGGATGCTACCTTCGCTTTAGCATAGTTGTTCCTCTTTATAATACCCCTGAGAAGTATCTGAGAGAGATGATAGATTCGGTGGTCGCCCAGACCTACGGCAACTGGGAGCTGATACTGTGTGACGCATCCCCGGAACCTCTGAAGGTGATTGAGGAGTATACCAAAGTGGATCCGAGGATAAGGTATTTCCATCTTGAGAGGAACGCCGGTATTTCTGAGAACACCAACAGGGGACTTGAGAAGGCAAGCGGCGATTACATAGGACTGCTTGACCATGATGATGTGCTGACGCCTGATGCGCTCTATGAGATGTCGAGAGTCATCAGAAAGAGCATGTCCAAGAATAAGCTGGTGAAATATGCGGGCCTCCCCATAAGGCTTATCTACTCCGATGAGGATAAGATGGATGGGGAGGGCAGGCGCTTTTATGAGCATCACGAGAAGCCCGCTTTTAATATGGACTACCTTATGTCCAACAATTATATCTGTCATTTTACAATGATACGGTCAGACCTGATCAAGAGGCACAAGCTGCGCAAGGACTATGACGGGGCTCAGGACTACGATCTTTTTCTCAGGGTCTGCGCAGAGGCCGTACTTCTGATGCCTCAGGCTTCAAGCCAGATCGTACATATAGGGAAGGTTCTGTATCACTGGCGATGCCATGAAGATTCTACCGCCTCCAATCCTGCCAGTAAGACCTATGCCTATGAGGCCGGACGGAAGGCACTTCAGAAGTTTGCAGATACTTATGCCCTTGCGGCAGAGGCCAAAGACCTTGAACATGTGGGCTTCTACAGACTTGATTATGAGGGAGATATCTTTTTGTCGCGCCCTGACCTTGGATGCGTGGGCGGCAAGATAATTGATAAGAAGAACAGACTGTGCGGAGGGATGTATAAAAAGGATAAGACCTTGGTGTATAAGGGTCTCCCGGAAGGCTTCTCGGGCGGACTTCAGCACAGAGCTGTCCTGCAGCAGGACGGATATGCAGTCGATATAAGATGTATCGCTGTAAGGAGTGAACTTATCCCGGTATTTGAACAGATCACCGGTGTGAAATACGTGGACACCTTCCACCTCGTCCGCGACAAGAAGGACAGAAAAGAGGCTGACACATCATCCGACAGGATGTGGGAGAATTTCACTGAAGAAGAAATTGCTTCAATGAGCGTGGCTTTCGGAGAGGAAGTACACAGGCGCTGTCTCAGAGTCATGTGGGATCCGAAGGTTATAAAACGTCTGGATATCTGAGTCCTTCTTGTGACTGAGACAGTCTTGCAATGAACTGAACAGAAAGGCTTTTTGTATGCCGAGAGTGACGGTAGTAATACCCAATTTCAATGGAATTAAATATATAGATGACTGCCTTAGATCTTTAAAAAGGCAGACTTACATGGATTTTGATGTTCTCGTTGTGGATAACGGCTCAACTGACGGCAGCCCTGAGCACATAAGTGCAGCCTGGGGTAATGAGAAGGATTTCGGACTTGGTGTGATCACTCTGGGAGAGAACACCGGCTTTGCCAATGCTGTCAATGTTGGTATCAGAGCCTCAAAGGGAGAGTATGTCTTTTTACTCAACAATGATACAGTGTGCGCGGAACAGGCTGTTGAAATGCTTGTCAGGGCAATGGATGGGAAGAAAAAGCTCTTTTCCGCACAGGCCAAGATGCTGCAGATGAAAGATCCACACAACATCGATGATTGCGGAGATCTTTACTGCGCTCTGGGGTGGGCTTTTACCCCGGGGAAAGATGCTGACAACAGGCGCTTTGCACAGAGACAGTCGATCACCAGTGCCTGCGCCGGTGCAGCGATGTACAGAAGGGAGTATTTTGACAGTGTCGGGTATTTTGATCCTGAACACTTCTGTTACCTGGAGGACGTTGATATCGGATACAGGGCGCGGCTTAAAGGCTTTGCCAATGTCATGGAACCGAAGGCGGTCGTATACCATGCGGGAAGCGCAACAAGCGGATCAAGATATAACGAATTCAAGGTTGAACTGACTGCGGGCAACAATATTTATCTGATCTACAAGAATATGCCAATGCTGCAGATATTTATCAATTTCCCGATGATAATTGCAGGCATAGTCATCAAGCATATCTTCTATACAAGACAGGGGCTTGGAACAGCACACATTAAAGGTCTTAAGGCGGGGCTTAAAAAGATCGCAAAGAATCCCGGAAAAAAGGTTATCCTTGGCAGGACGGAGATCTTAAATGCATTGAGGCTTCAGATTGAACTGTGGGTGAACTGTGCCAGGAGAGCGCTGTCAGTCTGAGTATTATCCATAACTATTTGCCCA
This sequence comes from uncultured Butyrivibrio sp., assembly GCA_946546925.1. Classification (GTDB taxonomy): domain Bacteria; phylum Bacillota; class Clostridia; order Lachnospirales; family Lachnospiraceae; genus Butyrivibrio. The sequence goes on along the minus strand of CAMNOS010000005.1, from coordinate 18,261 downwards.
TAGAGTAAAATTAGTATAGAATATAACTAATTATGGGAAAGTACGGAAAAGTATTGTGATAAAGGATAATCAGGTACATCTTAACAGGGCGCACGTTATCGTGGACGGGCTGTTGGTAGTCGGTTCCTACGCGCTGTCCTACTATCTGAAATTCGAATCGGTTTTTGCAGATAAGAATCCCGGCGGACGACTGTCGCTTCCGGTTTATTTTTCTGCGCTCTATTTCCTTGTTCCCGCATACCTTCTTCTATATTATATGGTTCAGCTCTACACCTCCAGAAGGGCGCTGCGGCTCTGGCAGGAATTTGTGGATATAGTCCAGGCCAATATCATGGGCGTTATCGGCTTTCTGGTTGTGCTGTACATAGTTAATGAGCCCAACTTCTCGAGGTCCATGATCGCAATATTCTTTGTGTCGAACACGACGCTGACTACGATAGCGCACTGGCTCTTGCGGAAGTTCCTCAGATTTATCAGGAAGAAAGGGTACAATATCAAGCATATTCTGCTGGTTGGATATTCCAGGGCAGCAGAGGCATATATATCAAGGATTCTGGACAACCCCCAGTGGGGCTATGTTATAGCAGGCGTGCTTGATGACTTTGTCCCGTTAGATACCAGTTACCATGGGATCAAGGTCATTGGAAAGATCGACCAGCTCACCGATTTCCTTGACCATAACAACTACGATGAGATCACAATAACCCTTCCGCTTGACTACTACGACAGGCTGGAAGAACTGGTTGCGGAGTGTGAGAAGTCCGGAGTCCACACCAAGTTTATTCCGGATTATCAGTCTCTTTTCCCCAGCAACCCCTACACGGAGGATGTTCAGGGAATCCCGGTCATCAATATCAGATATGTGCCTCTCACCAATTCATTCAACAGGCTTGCCAAGAGACTGGTTGACATCGTCGGGTCTCTTTTTGCCATCATCATTTTCTCGCCGATAATGCTTGTTGCTGCTATTGCTGTCAAGGCTACCAGCGAAGGCCCTATCATCTACAAGCAGGAGAGAATAGGACTCAACGGAGTTCCGTTCATGATGTACAAGTTCAGGACAATGTATCTGCAGACAGATGCCGAGGAGAAGAAAGGCTGGACCACCAAGGGGGATCCCAGAGTTACCAGGATAGGCGGACTCCTGAGAAAGACCAGCATTGATGAGATGCCGCAGTTCTTCAACATTTTTATCGGACAGATGAGCCTGGTCGGGCCGCGCCCCGAGCGGCCTCAGTTTGTTGAGAAGTTCAAGGAACAGATCCCGCGCTATATGGTCAAGCATCAGGTTCGCCCGGGACTGACCGGATGGGCACAGATCAACGGCTACAGAGGCGACACGTCCATAAGAAAGAGGATCGACTACGATATCTATTACATAGAGAACTGGACCATGGCATTTGATTTCAAGATAATGCTGGGTACAATAAGACATGGATTTATAAATAAGAATGCATACTGATGGTATCGGTATGCATTCTTTTATACTTGTATATTGCAAAAATATGTGGTTAAATATATTGGTGCAATTTTGCAATAATGAATAAGTTTGTTGGGATAATTAAGGAGATTTTGTAATGTCAACAAGAGATGAGGAGTACTACGAGAGAGAGGAGAGGAGACCTTCTCGAAGGAGTAGTGACAGATACGAAGACGACTACGACGACAGATACGAAGACGACTACGATGACAGATATGATGACGGATACGACGATGGCTATGATGACGAGTATGATGACAGACCGGTGAGACGCTCCGGTTCTGCAGGCGCATCGGGAAGACGCCATGCAGCTTCTTCAGGAAGGAACAGCTCAAGGAGTTCTGCTTCAAGAAGTTCTTCATCAAGATCTTCATCCGGTCCATCATCAAGAAGCTCCCATTCTTCGGGAAGCGGCAGGAATGGTGGAAATGGCGGATCAAGAGGCTCAAGGAACACATCCGGCGGCAGCAGGAAAAAGAAGAGCAGCTCCAAGGCAATAATCCTTCTGGTTGCAGAAGTGATGGTTGCATGCATACTGGTCTATGTGGCATATACTCTTTTCTTCAAGGTTGATGTGACCAAGGTCGGTAAGGTCAACCTCAATGAGGAGACCATCTCACAGAGTATCGATGAGAATGTTGCCACCAACCAGCAGATGTCCGGATACACCAATATAGCACTATTCGGTGTTGACTCCAGAGAAGAGGAGCTCACCAAGAATACCAGGTCGGATACGATCATGATCGCATCCATCAACAATGCCAACGGTGATATCAAGCTCTGTTCTGTTTATCGTGACACATATCTGAATCTAAGTAATGATACTTATACCAAGTGTAACGCGGCATATGCCCAGGGCGGTCCCGAACAGGCTATATCAATGCTCAACATGAACCTGGATATGGATATTCAGGACTTTGTAACAATCGGATTCAGAGGTCTTACAGACGTTGTTGACGCCTTAGGCGGTGTTTCAATAGATGTAACTGATGCTGAGATATCACACCTCAACAACTATCAGTCGACTATGGCTACAGAGCTCAAGCTCAACTATACGCCTGTTACAAGTTCCGGTGTTCAGACGCTGAACGGACTTCAGGCTACAGCTTACTGCCGAATCAGGTACACGGCCGGAGACGACTTCAGACGTGCCGAGAGGCAGAGAACAGTCCTTATGGCATGTCTCGATAAGGCCAAGGGTATGAGCTACTCACAGCTTGAGACAGTTGCCAACAAGGCATTCGGTGAAACATATACATCGCTGGATCTTTCAGAGATACTTGATCTTCTCAAGAATATTGCCAACTACACTGTTGTTGATAACAACGGCTTCCCCAACGAGGAAATGCGTGCAACAGGTACTATGGGCAAGGCAGGAAGCTGCGTTCTTCCCGTAGATCTTCAGAGCAATGTTAAGTGGCTTCATCAGTTCCTGTTCGATGATATGGAATATGAGGTGTCAACAGGAGTATCCAGGTACTCAGAGCGAATTGCCGGTGATGTAAGCAAATATCTTTCAAAATAATATGACAATTTGACGGGGCTGGGTTCAGAATGAGCCGAGCCCTGTTTTAAAGGATGATTAATGAGCACAGTAGATGTAATCATACCCTCTTACAAACCTGATATAGCCTTCTGGCGCCTCATAGACAGCCTTGAGAAGCAGTCCGTGCGCCCCATGAAGATCATTATCATGAACACTGAGAAGGAGTACTGGGACAGACTTGTCAGAGAATCAGGTGAAGACCCGAGCCTTAGATATGATAATATTATAGTGAGACATGTGAGCAAAAGAGAATTCGACCACGGAGATACCAGGAACAGGGGAGTTGCTCTTTCTGAGGCAGACTACTTCCTGATGATGACTCAGGATGCGCACCCAAGGGACAATTTCCTTATTTCGAACCTTTTGAAAGCCATGGACAGTGATGTGGCTGCAGCATACGGAAGGCAGTATCCAAGAACAGACTGCAATCTGGCAGAGCGCTATTCAAGAAAGTTCAACTATCCCAATGAGCCTGTGAAGAAGACGCAGGCGGATATAGGACGACTTGGGATTAAGACCTATTTTTGTTCCAATGTGTGCGCAATGTACAACAGGGCTGTCTTTGACAAGCTGGGCGGATTTACTAAGAAGACCATCTTCAATGAAGATATGGTATATGCCGGTGGCGCGTGTCAGAAAGGTTATGCCATATGCTATGTTCCGGAGGCGGGAGTTATACACTCGCACAACTACACCTGTATGCAGCAGTTCCACAGGAATTTTGACCTGGGTGTATCACAGACCGAGCATCCGGAAATCTTCGCCACGGTAAGGTCCGAGACTGAAGGTAAAAAGATGGTGAGAGAGACCATAAGTCACTTCAGGCACATAGGCAAGTCATATCTCATACCACACTACATTATTATGTGCGGCTTCAGGTTTCTGGGATACAGGCTTGGACGCAACTATAAAAAGCTTCCACAAGGGCTCAGGATAGCCTTTGCTTCCAACAAGGAGTATTTTTACAAATGGAATTAGATCTTTCAGGACTTGATATAAAAGTACAGGATGACATTAATACCTGGGAGGAAGTGAACCTTCTTTATAATTCTGCCCTCAAGCAGATACAGACCAAGATAGAGATACTCAACGAGGAGTTTCAGGAGGTTCACAGGTATAACCCCATTGAGCACGTTAAGGCCAGGGTTAAGGCTCCGGAGAGCATAGTCAAAAAGCTCAAGAGAAACGGATATGAGTCCACCATTGAGAACATGGTTCGCTATGTGAATGACATTGCCGGAATACGCATAATCTGTTCCTTTACATCCGATATATACAGAATTGCTGAGATGATAAGCAATCAGAGTGATATCCGTGTGCAGACGGTCAAGGATTACATAATGAACCCCAAGCCTAGTGGCTACAGGAGCTATCACATGATCGTGTCTCTTCCTGTGTATCTGTCGGATCGCATTGTCTATGTCAAGGTGGAGATACAGATAAGGACGGTCGCCATGGATTTCTGGGCGTCTCTTGAGCATAAGATTCAGTACAAGTTTGAGGGAAAGGCTCCAAATCATATCAATTCTGAGCTGCATGAATGTGCAACCATGGTTGCTGATCTGGATGAGAAGATGCTTCAGCTTAACGATGAGATCCTTGCTGTAGAAGCAGTTAAGTAATTGCCCCTAAAATGAGGAGTGGCCGAACACATTTCTGCGCCCGGCCTATTATGAAAAAATCTATCTTTCTGTTTGTTGACATCACGTTCTTGTGACTGTTATAAATATACAAAACAATTATGAACAAACTATGAACGTGCCATGAACAAATAGTGAAAGCGTCCAAAAAATACTTTGGAAACAATACAAACTTGTCTAATTTGCATAATAAATGATAAGCTTGATGAGGAATAATTCATAAGAAGCAAAGATGGGTAGTGTAAAGCAGATCATGAAAATATTAAACCGTCCTAAGGAATGTTAGGACCATGTTGGAGGGGAATTGCATGGAAAACTTTATGGACAGACTGGGTGATAACGGGATTGGTTCACAGGATATCATAAGAGCGAATGCTCAGGCAGAAGCGATGGAAGCGGCAAGAACCAGGCAGGAGGCCGAACAGTATAAGGCTCAGCTTGAAGAACTTCGCCGCAGTGAAGAAGAGCACAGAAAAGCAATCGATGATGCCAATGAGCAACTTGCTTTGCTGTCCAGAAGAATAGATGAAAATGATGTCAGAATTCACGATGTTGGCGTTCAGATTTACAGAAATGTTCAGGCTGTTGTGGAGAAGACTAAGGAAGAGGAAAAACAGCATTTAAAGACTCTTGAAGAGATGATCGAGGGAAGCAATGTTGATGTTGTCTCTCTTATCAGGAAGATTGAGAAGAATTATGAAGAGATAAGGAGCCTGGAGGCCAAGCTTGAGACTATACAGGTCGGGGTTGAGACCAAGAACAGCGCGGTCACTCCGCTTGTTATCATTACCATGCTTCTTGTGGCGGCTGATCTCGCCTTTAATATTTTAGTGCGTTTGGGAATTATTTAAATGGGACTTACAAATACGGTTTTTAGAAGAAAGATAAGAATATGGTTCCTTCATTCTGCCTTGGTTGTAATAGTGGTATGGATACTCTTTATGCCAAGTCTTGTGAAGTTTGAGAAGGGTGAGGACAATATCTTTTCAATTAAACTCAATAATACGGTGGTTGGAACTGCAGGCTCCATGGAGGACGCATATGAAGCGTACAGGGCTGCCAGAAGGAGCATTGCAAAGGGGAGCGATGAACTTGTCCTGTCCAATGCAAGCCTTGAGATAGAGGGCGGCAATGTGCTCTGGGGAGAAGTTGATTCTGTATCAAGGATTGCTCGTTCGATGACTGCAGTTCTGAAGAACAGTGAGAGAAGCACATTAAACAGGGCATATACCCTCAAAATCAACGAATATTCGGTGAATCTTGCATCTATTGATGATGTGATGAAGCTTCTTTCAACAGCTCTTTATAATTTTGACTCTTCGCGCTTATATGAGGTTAATCTTGTGGTTGACACAGACAGAGAGGTAAATGTCCTGACACCGCAGGTGCAGAGTAAGGAAGAAGTAAAAAGAGAAGAAGAGATTGCAGAGACCACGACAAGTATGCCGCAGGCCGGTTTTATGGCTGACCTTACCAAGACCGTCAATGATGCCAAGCCAATCAACTATGACAAAGACTTTGCCGACTACGACCTTGGTATTATGAGCATGGATTTTGCGGACAAGGTTGAGATTGTTGAGTGCTATCTCCCGGACAGCGAGATCGCGGATCTTAATTCCGCCATAGATGATGTTACCAAGGACAAGGAGACCAATCAGATATATGAGGTTCAGGCAGGTGATACATTAGGTCTCATCGCCCAGAAGTTTGACCTTACGGTTGACGATCTTGTTGCTATGAATGAGTCGCTTGAAAGTGACAAGACGACCATCAGAGTGCAGGATAACCTTATAGTTACTGTACCGGAGCCTGAGCTCTCGGTTTCATATACAGTTCAGGAGTATTATGAAGAGGACTATGAGGCAGAGGTTCAGTACGTGCCCAATGATACCTGGTATACGACACAGTCCAAAGTGATCCAGGAACCCTCTGCTGGGCACAGAAAAGTGGTTGCTCTTGTGACCTATACAGATAACAGTGAAAACGGAAGGGAGATCGTCAAGGAAGAGATCACCTACATGGCCGTACCCAAGATCGTGGAGAGGGGAACCATAGTTCCGCCTACATATATCAAGCCTATATCAGGTGGAAGACTGACCTCTGGCTTTGGAAGGCGAAATAGACCCACAAAGGGCGCCAGCACTTATCATAAGGGAGTGGACTGGGCTACACCTGTTGGAACTTCGGTAGTTGCTTCTTCTACTGGAACCGTGACAAGAGCAGGATGGGGAAGCGGCTATGGATACTGTGTATATGTAAGACATCCTGATGGCAGGGAAACCAGATATGGACACCTCTCCAAGGTGCTTGTTTCTGTGGGACAGTCTGTGAGCCAGGGACAGAGGATTGCTCTTTCGGGTAATACCGGTGTATCGACGGGACCGCATCTTCATTTTGAGATACTTATTGGTGGCTCTCAGGTAAATCCGCTTAATTACTTGAACTGACGTCATGTTTTACAAATATGCTTTATTGTGGTATAACTATTACTTGTTCAAGATTAACGAAGAGAGATTTCTATGGAAAGATATGTGATAAAAGGCGGTAATCCCCTTGTTGGCGAGGTCGAGATAGGCGGAGCCAAAAATGCGGCGCTGGCTATACTTGCTGCGGCCACAATGACGGATGAGACTGTTTATATTGACAATATGCCTGACGCTTCCGATACCAATGCCATGCTCAAGGCCATCGAGAGTATCGGCGCCTATGTCGAGAGAACAGGAAGACATTCGGTCAAGATCAACGCTTCTCAGATTCGCAGTTACTCAATTGAAAATGATTATATCAAGAAGATAAGAGCAGGGTATTATCTTCTTGGAGCTCTTCTTGGCAAGTATAAGCAGGCCGGAGTAGCACTTCCCGGAGGATGTCATATTGGACTTCGTCCTATTGATCAGCATATCAAGGGCTTTACGGCTCTTGGGGCTAAGGTGACTATTCAGGGAATAATTAAGGCTGAAGCTGAACAGCTTGTGGGTAAGCATATCTACCTTGATGTTGTCAGTGTAGGTGCGACTATCAATATCATGATGGCGGCAGCAATGGCTGAAGGCAAGACTATTATTGAGAATGCTGCCAAGGAGCCTCATGTCGTAGATGTTGCCAACTTTTTAAACAGTATGGGAGCCAATATAAAGGGTGCAGGTACCGATGTTATCCGCATCAGAGGCGTAGAGAAGCTCCACGGCACAGAGTACACAATTATCCCCGATCAGATCGAAGCGGGGACCTTTATGCTGGCAGCAGCTGCTACTATGGGTGATGTCACAGTCAAGAACGTTATCCCCAAGCATCTGGAGTCTATAAGTGCCAAGCTTGTAGAGATGGGATGCCAGATTCATGAGTCTGATGATGCTGTAAGAGTAGTTGCAACCAGAAGACTTCAGAATACACATATCAAGACACTGCCTTATCCCGGATATCCTACGGATATGCAGCCTCAGATAACAGTAGCTTTGGGCCTTGCAAGCGGCATAAGTATTGTCACCGAGAGCATTTTTGAAAGCAGATTCAAATATGTGGATGAACTCACCAGGATGGGAGCCAATATCAAGGTTGAGGGAAGCACAGCTATAATAGAAGGAGTTGAGAGATACACAGGTGCAACAGTATCTGCTCCTGACTTAAGAGCCGGAGCAGCACTTGTTATTGCTGCCCTGACTGCAGAAGGATATTCCACTGTGGAGGAGATCAAGTACATCGAGCGTGGATACGAGGATTTCGACATTAAACTGCGAGAGCTCGGAGCTCAGATAGAGAAGGTTGACGACGACAGAGACGTCCAGAAGTTCAAGCTTAAGCATGCCTGATCGCAATAGCGATAAATATAGCGCCATGGAGACCGTTCCATGGCGCTTTTTTGCGGTTTTCTTTATGGCTTAATGTGATTTTGGGTATTTATGCTTTGTTATGCTTCTTCTGCTTTTGCGACCTTGCGAACTGCGGAGTTGTTGCCCTTTAAGATGGGGCTGAGCTGCTTGTAGACAAGGAAAGTAAGTACGCTGTCCAAAGCACCCTTTAAGAGGTTAAACGGAGCAACAGCAAGTGCGCAGAAAGTAAATACGTTGGTAATAGCAGGATTGATGGCGGTTCCTGCTGCAACGAAATAGTCGATGTCAACACCGTATGCTATTGCGTAAGCCGGAAGCAGGAAGAATGCATTGAGTGTGGAGCCAACAAGTGTGATGGTAAGCGTACCTGCGATGCAGCTTATGAGAGCTGACTTTCTGGTCTTGTGGAATCTGTAGATGACAGTTGCAGGAATAATGAAAGCGGAGCCTACAACGAAGTTGGCTATTTCTCCGACAAAACCGGGTGTAGGACCCTGGATTATGATATTGAGGACAACCTTGATGAACTCGATCATGACTCCGACCATGGGACCTGCCGCAAAGCCTCCGATGAGTGCGGGGATGTCGCTGAAATCAAACTTGTAAAAACTGGGTGCAAACGGAAGCGGGAATTCGAATAGCATAAGTACAAAAGAAATTGCAGAGAAAACGCCGATAATGGCAATCTTTCTTGTACTGAACATGCTCTCGGATGTTCTGGTACCATCGCGCTCTCTTTTCTGAGCCTGTTTCTCAAAGATGTATCCGATGGCAAAAGCCACAATGATGAGCACGATGAGTGCTACAAAGTGATAGGTGCTGCTTCCTATCATTTCAAAGGTGTTTTGTAAGTTTTTCATTTCTCCTTCTTTCCCTTCGAGGGATATTTTGGCATGGAAGATATGCCGCTTTTTGCACAAAAAAACCTCAAGTCATATAAAGAGACCTGGGGCATCAAAAAACAGATATTGTGCATTCTTCTCTCATCCAGACTATACTGTCGGTTCCGGAATCTCACCAGATCAGCCGCTGCAGATTGCAGCGGGTCGCGGACTATACCGCCGGTTGGGAATCACACCCTGCCCCGAAGAATTATTATTTTTTCTGAGGTAATGTTATTACTTAAGATTAGGGCTGTCAAGTGCGTTTGACAAGTTTTTTTAGCTTACTTATAATCAGATATATATGGCGAAATTACGAGGAATCTATGAAGAGAGTAATTACCAAAAAACTCATGCCGGGTATGGTCCTGGCCAGCGATGTTCTTTCTTTTGAATCAAATATCCGCCTACTGGATAAGGGGACGGTGCTCAACGAGAAGGATATTGCAAGGCTGGCCTTCTACTCGATAATCGATGTTCTTATAGAGGATGAGCCTGCGGAAACGGCGCCTGTTACCGACGCTGCCGTCACAGAGCTCACTTATTCCGAGCGCCTTAAGCAGTCTGAAGATTTCAAAGAATTCAAACAGGATTTTGAAGAGTGTGCCCACAAGTATGAGCACACTATAAATGATATTCTCAAGGGCAACAAAGAGCTTGATCTTGATGATATGATGACCCCCATATATTCACTTCTGGGACAGGGAAGGACCGCCTCAAACATTTTTGACATGCTCCATAATCTGAGGCTCTATGATGATGCGACTTATACACACTGCATAAATGTTGCGCTCATCACCAACATCCTTGCGCAGTGGCTCAGATGGAGTCCTGAGGAGGTGGAGATAGCCACACAGGCGGGGCTTTTCCATGACATAGGTAAGCTCCTTATTCCGGATTCCATCATTACCAAGCCAGGACGCCTTACGGATGACGAGTACAGGATCATTATGACTCATCCTCAGAAGGGATACGAAGCTATTAAGGAACTCAACATCAGCAACCACGTCAAGAATGCGGCGCTGATGCACCATGAGAGGAATGATGCCACCGGATACCCCCTTAAGCTTCGAGGACCACAGATAGATAAATATGCAAAGGCAGTTGCAATAGCAGATGTATATGATGCAATGACGAGTGCAAGGTATTACCGCGGACCGCTGTGTCCTTTCATAGCCATATCAATGTTTGAGGACGAGGGCTTTCAGCGCTATGATCCGGAGATGATCATTGCTTTTTTGCATAACATTGTTAATACCTATCTCAGAAACACAGTGCGACTCAATACGGGTGAGGTGGGTGAGATCATATTTATCAACAGCAATGCACTGTCACGTCCGACCATCAAGGTCGCCGACGACTATATCGACCTCAGCAAGTGTCCTGGAGTTTATATTCAGGAGATAATCTGAACCGAACTGTTCATTTCGCGCCGCGGGAGTGCCTGCGGCGCTTTTTTTGCGGCAATAAATATGTTAAGATAATCTTGGATTGGTATGCGATAAGCCAAAGGAGTTTGTATGGAGATAGTAACCAGATATGAGACTAACAGCAGTAAGGAGACTTACAGCCTCGGCGTGAGAATTGGCGAGAGTGCTGCTCCGGGAAGCGTGTATACATTGATTGGAGACCTTGGAGTGGGCAAGACTGTCCTCACTCAGGGCGTGGCAAAGGGGCTTGGAATTACAGGGCCTGTCAGCAGCCCGACTTTCACTATACTGCAGGTATATGATGAGGGGAGAATGCCCTTCTACCATTTTGACGTATATCGGATCGGTGATGTAAGTGAGATGGATGAGATTGGGTACGAGGACTGTTTCTACGGAGACGGTATATGCATTATTGAGTGGGCTAACCTCATTGAGGAACTGCTTCCGGAGCATTACACCGAGATAGTGATAGAAAAGAACCTGGAAAAGGGCTTTGACTACAGACTCATTACTATGACCAAACATTAAGGACAAACTATGAAGATACTTGCGATAGATACTTCAGGGCTTGTAGGAAGTGTTGCCATATCTGATGGCGACATCCTCACAGCTTTGTTTTCAATTCAATACAAGACTACACACTCACAGATCCTGATGCCAATGATCTCTGATATTGCAGACAAGATCAACCTTGACCTTAAGAGCGTTGATGCCATTGCAATCGCCAGGGGACCGGGATCCTTTACCGGGCTGAGGATAGGGAGCGCTACTGCCAAGGGACTTGCACTGGCAATAGATAAGCCAATTATCCCGATTCCCACTGTGGATGCTCTTGCTTACAATCTGTACGGCAATGAGAAGATAATCTGCCCTATGATGGATGCCAAAAGGAATCAGGTCTATACGGGTATCTACACCTTTGTACCCACTGATACCGAGGAAAAGAATTCCGAGAGATCTTTTTCCATGAAGGTCATAAAGGAGCAGTTTGCCACATCTGTGGAAGACATTGCAGAGCGCCTGAATGCTATGGGGAAGCCTGTTATCCTTCTCGGAGACGGCGTGCCTGTGTATCACGACAGGCTTGAAGAGCTTCTTGGGGTGCCGTTTTCGGTTGCACCTCTCAACATGAACCGCCAGAGCGCGGCCTCTCTTTGCGCACTTGCAGCTGAGTATGCCAAAGAAGGACTGTTTGTCTCGTCCGATGAGTTTGCACCTGAATACCTGCGCCTTTCCCAGGCGGAGCGTGAGGCTCAGGAAAAAGAGAACTCATCAGGCGGTGGCAGTGATGGCTTGAAGGGTAAAGAAATAAAAGAGCGCAGGGCGTTAAATCGCAGTACACCCGGAAGGATACGCATCAGAGAGATGACTGCTGAGGATGTTGAAGATGCGTGGAAACTTGAAAATATGTATCTTGGCAGGGAAGCCTGGACCATGAAACAGCTTCTTGAAGCCATGACAAGGGATGATACCATCTATCTTGTTTCCGAGATGGCCGGAAGGATTGTTGGCCTTTGCGGCGTTCAGAATATCTCCGGAGAGGGAGAGATAACCAATGTGTCAGTATCGGGCGACGTAAGGCGAATGGGTTGTGCTTACAAGATGCTCAGGCAGCTTATTGAGCGTGGCGCAGGCATAGGAATTAAGGATTACACTCTGGAAGTAAGAGCCTCCAACGCGCCTGCTATAGGTCTCTATGAGAAACTTGGATTTAAGAGCGAGGGAGTGCGCCCCGGTTTTTATGAAGAGCCCAAAGATGACGCAGTGATCTACTGGAAAAGGAAAGATTCATGATAGATGTATGTTTACTTGGAACGGGCGGAATGATGCCCCTTCCCAACAGATTTCTCACATCACTGATCGTGAGATACAACGGAAAGTGCGTCCTTATCGACTGCGGTGAGGCTACACAGATAGCCATGAAAAAGAAAGGAATAAGTGCCAAGCCGATAGATGTGGTTTGCTTTACACATTTCCATGCAGACCACATATCCGGACTTCCGGGGCTTCTCCTCACAATGGGGAATGCTGAGAGGACAGAGCCGCTTCTTCTTGTCGGACCCAAGGGACTTGAGAGGGTTGTTAATTCCTTAAGAGTCATTGCGCCGGAGCTTCCGTTTGAAATATTGTTCAAAGAGATAACAGATGACGAGATTTCTTTTGAAATAGATGGCATGCCCTTTTTTACTGTCACAGCTTTCAAGGTCAACCACAACATAACCTGTTACGGCTACTCAATGAACCTTAGAAGACAGGGGAAGTTTGATGTGGATGCAGCAAACAGCGCGGGAATTGACCGAATGTACTGGAACAGCTTGCAAAAGGGAGAAACGATAACCCTGGATGACGGAAGGGTTTATACACCGGATATGGTGCTCGGTGCTGAGCGCAAGGGGATAAAGCTCACATACTGCACCGATACAAGACCTATGGACAGGATTGTCCGGAATGCCGAAGGGTCAGATCTTTTCATTTGTGAAGGAATGTATGGAGAAGCTGACAAGCTGCAGAAGGCCAGAGAAAACAAGCATATGACTTTCTACGAGGCGGCCAGAATGGCGAGGGATGCCGGCGTGAAAGAAATGTGGCTTACCCACTACAGCCCTTCGCTTGTCAATCCCAAGGAGTTCATGGAGGACACTAAGAAGATCTTCCCCCAGGCGATAGCTGCCAAGGACGGAAGAAGTGTTGAGCTTAAGTTTACAGAGTAATTCTGATATATGAACAGTTCCCTGCTTTAAGTTGCGGGGAGAAAAGAGGGGGATATGGAAAAAGGCAGTACTTCATCTGCGGTAATAAAGTCGGTGGTCTTGGTAGTGCTTGGGGCAATAGTTGTCCTTGGGCTGTATTTTCTTTTTACAAGGAATAAGAGCACAAGCAATGAAGAGACCTATGAGATAACCGTTGTTGACGAGATTACCACTACCAATCTTGAAAAAAACTACCCTGCCAGTGCCAGAAAGGTTGTAGAGCTCTACGCCAAATCAATGCAGGTGCTATACAGGGAGACCTATTCAGATGAGCAGAGGGATCAGATGATCGCGGTGGTGCAGGGACTTATGGACGAGGACCTTCTTGCAAACAACCCCAATTTTGCCCAGTCGATAAGAAACGAAGTCAAGGAGAGACGGGACGGGGATTATTCGATTTCTGCCTTTGTTGTGCAGACAAAAGAACCGGATGAGGTCACAGTCAACGGCAGGAAGATGTGCAATGTGGACTGCCTCTTTAACCTTCGTCATGCAAGCAACGGAACAACGGCTAATTACTATTCGTTTATCCTCAGAAGAGATGAAGAAAAAGGTAACTGGAAGATACTCGGATGGACATTGAAGGAAGAAGAATAATATGATCGAATATCATGCAGATGACTACGGTCTGTTTAAGACCCAGAGCAGGCACATTATGCACTGCTATCACAACGGAGCACTCAACGGGATAAGTATTATGCCCAACAGCCCTTATCTGGCTGAATGCATGGATGAAATAAAGGACTTCAGGAAGAAGCTCTTTGTCACCGTGCATCTGAACTTTGTGGAAGGAAGGCCGCTTACGGGCGACAAGGCTAAGCGCCTGACAGACAAGAACGGCAACTTTAATATAGGCTTTGGCAAGCTCCTTATTCTGGGCTTTGTGCCTGTTATCAGACGCTTTTACTACAAGGCGATAAGGCGGGAGGTGGAGGCGCAGCTTACTGCTTGCGAGCAGTACATGAATGATGGCAGATTCAGGATTGACGGACATGTTCACTACCACATGCTTCCGCTTATTTTTGATGCCATCATGGATGTAATCAAAAAGAACAATCTACAGGTTTCGTATATCAGATTTCCCAAGGAAGATCTTGATATCTACAGGAGAAGTGCAGGAAAGATTAGCGGCATCAAAACTATAAACGTCATCAAAGTTCTGGTGCTTAATGCCCTGAGCAGACGCAATGAGCGCAAATACGCCATGGAACTCAGAAGCCTGGGCGTAGAAAATAAGCTGTTTATGGGGGTAATGCTCTCCGGGCACATGTTCTATGACAGCGTAAAAGAGTGTATTAATGCCGGCGCTGACATCATGGCAGACAGGGGGCTTTCCGATATGGAGATACTTTTCCATCCCGGTGATGTGACTGTGCCGGAAGATGTTGAGCAGCTTACCAGTAAGGACGATATCTCTTTTCTCTTTGATAACAGTGCCAACAGACAGAAAGAGGCAGATGCTCTGGTTAAGTTCGGAGGCGGCCTTAAAAGGTGACGGCAGTACATTTATAATGCGAGGTTTTTGCGGCATATGCAGATAGATAAGAATATTGAAAAAGACGGCGTGATATTCATGTCCGTCAAGGAAGGTGAATTTGCTGAAGCTGTTGATGGCGATGTGACAATTCTTGCTATTGAGAGCTCCTGCGATGAGACCGCAGCAGCGGTTGTGCGTAACGGAAGAGAAGTTCTGTCCAACATCATTTCTTCTCAGATCGCGCTTCATACAATCTACGGCGGTGTTGTTCCTGAGATCGCATCCAGAAAGCACGTTGAGAAGATAAACGGGTGCATAAGGGCAGCACTCTCAGAGGCGGGCCTGACCCTTGATGATATCGATGCGATTGCGGTGACCTATGGGCCGGGGCTTGTGGGCGCTCTTTTGGTGGGCGTTTCTGAGGCCAAGGCTATTTCTTTTGCCACTGGAAAGCCCCTTATAGGGGTACATCACATAGAGGGGCATATAAGTGCCAATTTTATCGAGAATAAGGATCTTGAACCGCCCTTTGTCTGTCTTGTGGTATCCGGTGGGCATTCTCATCTTGTAGTCGTCAAGGACTACGGAGAATATGAAATTATCGGTCAGACAAGAGACGATGCAGCAGGAGAGGCTTTTGACAAGGTTGCAAGGGCTATCGGCCTCGGATACCCCGGCGGGCCCAAGATTGATAAGGCTGCCAGAGATGGCAATCCTGAAGCCTTTTCTTTTCCGCAGGCCAAAATTCCCGATGCTGAATATGATTTCTCTTTTTCCGGATTAAAATCATCTGTCCTGAACCTGATAAACCAGTCCAAAATGCAGGGGCAGGAATTAAATACAAATGATGTTGCGGCATCATTCCAGAAAGCTGTGGTTGAAGTTCTTGTTGAGCATGCGATTAAAGCCTGCAGGGAATATGGCTATGATAAGCTTGCGATAGCCGGCGGTGTAGCTTCAAACACGGCTCTTAGGGAGCTGTGCGAAAAAAGATGCAGCGAGGAGAATCTGAGCTTTTACAGACCTTCGCCTGTTCTTTGCACGGATAATGCTGCAATGATTGGCGCGGCAGCTTATTATGAGTACAAAAAAGGCGTGCGTTTTGGCCTTGATATGAATGCGGTTCCGAATCTTCCTTTAGGTGACAGGGAGAGGCGGTTCCATGGTCGTGAGAGCGTGAAATAAAAGTGAGGGAGGTACGATATGAAGACAGTTGCAGTGGTGCTGGCAGGTGGTTCCGGCAGCAGAATGAAAAGTGAAGTTAAAAAGCAGTACATTGAGATCGGCGGAAAGCCACTGATCTATTATTCTCTGAAGGCATTCGAGGAGAGCATCGTCGACGATATCGTGCTTGTGGTGCCACGTGGAGATGTCGAACTGGTCAAAAAAGATATCGTGGAAAAATATGGTTTTGACAAAGTCACAGCCGTTGTGGAGGGCGGACTTGCCAGGTATCACAGCGTAAGACTCGGACTATTGGCAGCTGACCCTAGCTGCGACTATGCTTTTATTCATGACGGGGCAAGGCCGTTTGTCAACAGGGATATGATCATGAGGAATCTTGCTGCAGTTAAGGAATTTAAAGCATGTGCTACAGGTATGCCGGCCAAAGACACTGTTAAGATTGCGGATGAAAAGGGCTTTGCAGCTTCCACACCTGACAGAAACCTGGTTTGGACGATACAGACTCCCCAGACTTTTTCTTTTAAGATGATCCTGGATCTCTACATGCGCCTTGACCGGGAAGAGGGTGAACTTATGGCTAGAGGTGTCAATATAACCGATGATGCCATGGTTGTCGAATATTTTACGGACACTAAGGTAAAACTCGTGGAAGGGTCATACGACAACATCAAGATCACGACACCTGAAGATATTGTCGTGGCTGAGGCTATACTTGACAGAAAACGTCGCGGTGAATGAGGAGATAAGGCTTTTTCATGAATGATAAGATCAGAGTCCTGATGGTTGGCCCCGACAGAGGTGTTCACGGCGGTATTTCTGCAATGGTGAACACCTATTATGATGCGGGGCTTAAGGACAGGGTTGAACTTAAATACATAGGGACCATGAAGGAGGGCTCAAAGGCCGGAAAGCTCATTGTGGCTGTTCTGGCTTATTTTAGGTTTCTCTTTTCGCTGAAGGATTCTGATATAGTTCATATCCATGCATCATCTGACAGCAGTTTTATGCGGAAATCTTTTTTTGTCAGAGCGGCAAAGAGACATGGCAAAAAGATAGTATTCCATCAGCACGGTGGGGATTTCATAAATTATTTCGAAAACCAGATAAGTACAAAAAGACAAAGATACATACGAAAAGTCCTGGACATGGCGGATGTGTTGCTTGTGCTTACCCGGTCATGGAAGGACTTCTTTGGCAGACTTACTGATGAGAACAAGATAGTTGTGATGCCAAACGGGATTCTGACAGGGGCAGTTAGTGGCGGGAGTTTAGACGATTCATGTCAGAATATCAGGGCTCATGACACCGACAAGGTTCTGTTTCTCGGACGGATCTGCAAAGACAAGGGAATTGGTGAGCTTCTTGAGGCAATAGACAGGATACACATTGACAGACCCTTAGTGAAGCTGTATTTAGGCGGGATATTTGAGGATACAGATTACATCAAAGAGGTGGAAAAGAGGGCTCCCTATGTGAAGTATCTTGGATGGATCGACGGGCAGAATAAGAAGAAGGCGTTTGATGATTGCGGAATTATTGCGGTTCCGTCATATTTTGAAGGCTTCGGACTTGCGGTGATAGAAGGAATGCTCAATGGTTGCTGTGTAGTGGCAAGCGGTGTGGGCGGCATTCTTGAGATTGTTGAGGACGGAAAAGATGGAATTCTTGTCAATCCAAAAGATTCTGTCAGTCTGGAACAGGGTATTTTGAAAATTATGGATAGAAAAATTGATGTTGATTTACTGGTGAAAAACGGTAGGGAAAAAGTTCTGAAAAAGTACAGCGCTGAGCGAATTGTTGACAAGATTGTGGCTATCTATAACAAGCTGTATTTTGCTAAAAAATAAGCTGAATAAAAAATAAACAAAAGTTTATAGAAAAAAATTTAAAAAGATGCTTGACTTATACCCTGGGGTTTGTTAATATAATTTTTGCGCTGCGCAAGATGCAGAAAGCATTAGAACTTATCAGGAAGTAAGATGAGTTTACTCGGAGCGATATCGAAGCGGTCATAACGAGGCGGTCTTGAAAACCGTTTGGCG
>CAMNOS010000004.1 GCA_946546925.1 uncultured Butyrivibrio sp. | reverse complement strand
CATCTGCATTTCTCTCGTTGTACTCAAGAAGGCTGTCAAACATCTGCTGTCCTACAACTACATTGTCAGGTGCATAACCATCGATGGCTGTTCCTACAAAGTGATCGTTCTTGAATACATCGTCATAAGCCTGTGTGTAAGAAATATCATAGTCGCAGAGGTATCCGCCGATGTACACGTTAGCTGCCTCACACTCATCAACAATAGCTGCTGTTCCGGAATCCATAGTGCAGATGATTCCGTCTACACCTGAAGCGATGAGCTCCTGGATCTTGGTAAGGTTTACACCTTCATCTGTCTGTGAAAGTACTGTGTACTTGAACTTGCAGTTCAATGTATCGGACATATTGTCCAGATATGCCTTTGTTGCCTCTGTTGCAAGGCCGCTGTCCTGGTAGAAAGCTACACCGATGGTGCAATTCTTGCCTGCCTTTTCTGTCTTGGCTGCTCCTTCTGCCTCTGTTCCTGTTTCTGTTCCTGACTGTGTTGCTGAGCTGCCTGCACTTGATCCGCAAGCCATCATTGATACTGACATTGCTCCTGCAAGCATAAGCGCTGCAAATTTCTTAACTGCGTTCTTCATAAATTCCTCCTTTTATTAGCCATTAACTTTATTTTTTCTGCATCAGCAGTAAAAAAACTATCTTGGTAACACTCCGTTATTCTTGCGGCAGGTGATCAGAATAATGATTATGAAAATGATCGCCTTTACAAAATTGATATAATTGAGTTCCACTCCCATGGTCGTCAGGTCATTGGTGAGAAGTACATAGGTAAATGTACCGATCAGAGCGCTTCTTACCTTGGACACCATACCTCCCGAGAGAGGCATTCCACCCAGGATCAGGCAGATCATTACGTCCATGGCATATCCGCCGCCTGTTCCCTTTCCTGCTGTTCCTGTCCTCATCAGCATGATGAAGGACGCTATCGCTACGCATACGCCAAATGTCATGTAAGCTATGACCTTCCATCTTGTGGTATTGATTCCGCTCTGCACCGCAACCACCTCATTGGCTCCGATGGCTCTTGTATACTTTCCTAGCTTGGTATAATTGAAAAGGAATGTGACAGCCAGCGCAACAACAACTATGGCTGCCAGAATTATCCAGTTATAAGCCGTTCTGCTTGAGGGCTTGATGCTCGCCTCGATTGAAATGGTGTTGTTTCCTGTGCTCTCCATCAGAAGGAGCTGCGCTCCGGTGAAGAAAAACATAAGAAACAGTGAAGTTACGATTGATGGCAGCTTGAGCCATACAGCAACTGCTCCGTTGAAGGCTCCGCACACCAGGGCGATTGCAAGGATAACAACAAACCCAAGTACCACTCCTGCGATCGTTCCTCCCATTCTGTTTGAGATAAGTATCATCAGGATCGAATAGACACCTATCTGCTGTCCTATTGATACATCCATAAATCCCATGGAATATACGAACACCGCTCCCAGGGAAAGAATCGCATATGCCGATGCAGCCTGCAGAACCGTTCCTACGTTGTAGGATAAGTTCTCTCTGCTGAATATGAGAAACAGAACAAAAGTCGCTGCCAGACCCGCATACGCTGCGATATCATATACATGCTTTTTAAAAAACGCCTTCGAAAACATCTCTTTCCTCCTAAATCAGATCATGTATTCAATAATATCTGTCTCTGACAGATCCTGACTTCTTGTAAACTCTTTGCTGATGGCAAAATCTTTCATTACCACGATCTTATCTGCCATACCGATCAGTTCAGACATTTCTTCACTGATAAGGATTATTGCCTTACCCTGTTTCTTCATATCTGCGATCAAAGCGTACATAAACTGCTTAACACCAATATCAACGCCTCGTGTAGGGCAATCCATTATGATCACATCAGAGCCCTTGGCAGTCCACTTGGCAAATGAGACCTTCTGCTTATTGCCACCGCTCAAGGTGTTCACCCACTGGTTGCCGTCATTACATTTGATCCTGAAGGATTCGATCTCTTTATCAGACAGGCTCTTTTCAGAAGAGGGCTTAATGAATACTTTCTTTGCCAGATCTTTTTCAGAAGGAAGCGTTATATTATCCTGAATTGAGCCCTCAAGGATAAGTGCCTCGGTATCTCTGTTCTTGGAGATATAACCGATTCCCGCTGATATTGCATCATTGCAGCTGTGTATCTTTTTCCCGTTCCTGAGAACCTCTCCTGTTTCAGGCTTCTCAAGTCCGAATGCCAGTCTTCCGATCTCATGCATTCCGCAGCCGCTAAGACCGCCAAATCCAATGATCTCGCCCTCGTGAACCTGTAACGAGAAGTTCTTTATATCTCCCAGAGTGATATTCTTAAGCTCCAGAGCAACCCTGTCGCCGTGGGAAGTGTCATAGTCTTCTCTGTAGTAGGCATCCCCAATCTCGCGGCCAACCATCATGTATCTGATTACCTGCTCTGCATTGGGCATATCCATCTCTTCCCGGTTGAGGTGACCGATTATCTCGCCATCTCTTAACACCGTAAGGTCTGTACACTGCTCCAGGATCTCTTCCATATCATGAGATATGAAGATTACCGACTTGCCGTTATCCTTGAGCTTATGGATCAGATCATATATGAGCTTTCTTCCTTCATGGGAAAGTGCTGTGGTTGTCTCATCCACAACGAATACCTCTGTATCCTTTGAGACACATCTCACGATCTCGATCAGCTTTCTGTCCTCAAAACCATATTTATTGATGCTGTCCGCAGCCTTGATGTGTTTGATATCGAAATCATCAAGCATCTTCTGTGCTGCGGCATTTAGTTTCTTCATGTTTACGATTCCGAACCTGGAAAACTCATCAAACCGCCCGGCAAAAATGTTCTCTGCCACCGTACAGTTGGGAATTGTATTTGCTTCCTGAAGTACCATGCTGATGCCGGCCTTCTGAGCTTCTACCATGCTGTCGGGATCCCAGGGCTGGCCTTTGTAAAAAGCTTCACCGCTTGTAGCTTTCTGCATACCTGCAAGGATAGACGTTATAGTCGACTTTCCGCTGCCATTCTCTCCGATAAGGCCACGGATCTGACCACGATAAAACTTTACATCGACTCCCTTGAGCGCTTTAGTAATCCCAAAGTTCTTGGTCATGTTTTTTACTTCAATTATCAATTCCTGTTCCATAGGTTCCTCCATGTCATGGAATACTCTTTTGTTCTCTGATGAAACAATTATACAAGTCAAGGGGGGCACCTCCCTAGGTCACCCCTTTCTAAAAACATGTACAATTTTTAAGAAAAGACCGGCTTTTCAATTTCAGGTCCCTTTTTTGCTGTTTAAGGACATTAATTTTTATACCTTTTTACCTTTACCGACAGAAATAATTGAGATATTCTTAAATCAGATACGGAAAACGTACACTTTTTTCTTTCGAGAGGTTCTGACATGTATCTTGAAGAGCGCCATGAAATAATAGAATTCCCGCCCAATATTCCTCTTAAGATCTTCATGCACAAGCTGGGATCCGTGGACAACCACTGGCACAGAAGCATCGAGATATTAATGGTTCTGGACGGAACGATAACTATTTCCATTGATAATACAAACTACACACTCTCCAGCGAGGACATCATCCTGATAAACAGCAATACCATCCACTCCCTGCGCTCTGAGAGTGCTGTCATGATCGCCATTCAGATAGATTTATCCAGAATAAACCAGTTTGATGCCAATCTGAATGAGATGGTGTTTGACTGCAATACCACAACATCTGATGACCTCTCCAAATTTGACGGCATCAGATACGCCATCGCCACAATGCTCAATGAAAATGCACATAATTCTGCCGAAGCCCAGTATAAAAACTACTCGCTTTCATATTATCTGGTCTCTGAGCTTCTGGCCAATTTCCGTGTACCTATCACAAACGAGATCAGAACGCAGCAGAAATATGCCGCCAGACTCACAAGACTTCTTAAATATATAGAAGACCACTACTCCGAAAACTTTTCTCTTAGCGACCTGGCAGCCGAAGAAGATCTCTCTGTTCCTTATCTGTCTAACTTCTTTGAAAAGAACATGGGGATCAAATTTTCACAATACTATACTTCAGTTAAACTAAATCACGCACAGGCAGACCTGCTATCCACCAACGATTCTATAGAAACCATTGCAGTAAGGAACGGCTTTACCGAGTCCCATTCCTTTGTTCGCAGCTTCAAAAAGCAGTATGGCACTCTTCCCAGCGCATACAGGAAACAGCGAAGCGCAAACACCTCCATTTCAGAGCCCGCATCAACCCTAAACTACCTGGAGATGGAGCCCAGCAATTACCTTCATCTTCTTACAAAATATCTGGGGAGTATCAAAGACAGACCTCACAGCATCTCCAGCAGAAATACGGTAAAGTCAGATGAGATTACAGCGTCCGCGATCAGTAGTACAAGGCACTTAAGGCACACCTTCAAAAAATTTATTACTGTGGGAAGGGCAAAGGAGCTCTTAAACAGAGACATCCAGAATATGCTCATGGACCTTCAGAATAACATCGGTTATGAATACATCAAATTCCATGGCCTTCTTTCCGATGACATGATGGTGGTCTCAAGAACAAACGGAAGACTAACCTTCCACTATACGCTTGTTGACATGGCCCTGGATTTCCTCATATCCATCGGCTTAAAGCCCCTTATCCAGCTCTCCTTCATGCCCAAAGACCTGGCCGCGGACCCTGATAAGACCATCTTTTATTCGCCGATGATCACCAGTCCTCCAAAGCACATGTCAGAGTGGGAGCAGCTCATCGACAATTTTACAAGGCATCTCATCGAGCGCTATGGAACCAACACCGTCAGATCATGGCTCTTTTGCGTATGGAACGAACCCGTGACCCCGAAATCCATGTTCGGGTTTGGAGACGACGAACTCTTTCTGCGCTTCTATGAAGCTTCGTACCGCGCCGTTAAAAGAGTTGATGACAAGCTTGTGTTTGGTTCTCCGTCGATGCTTTATATGGAAAATCTGGGAACCGATAAATGGATAAAGGACTTTCTGGCTTATTCCAAAAAGAACAACTGCGAACCGGAATTTCTTAACGTACATTACTATTCCGACATTGTTCCGCCAACTGCCAAACAGAATATAACCATAGGAAGCGTCTCATTCTCTTTTCCCAAGAGAACCGATGATTTCTCACTGTGGATCGGAAGTATCAAAAAGATCTTCTCTTCCGCCGGATTTGGCTCCGCCCCTATATATATGACCGAATGGAATTTCACACTATCCCACAGGAACCTGGCCAGCGACACGTGCTTTAAGTCCTGTTACATATTAAAAAACCTGCTGCGAAACTACGACAGGCTGGACAGTTTCGGATACTGGTCTCTTACGGATCTCTTAGAAGAAAATGCCCTTCCTGACACCCTTTTCCACGGAGGCCTTGGCATATACACCACTAACGGCATCAGAAAGAGCGTTTATTACAGCTTTTATTTCGCAAGCCTCCTTGGGGATGAGCTTATTGACTCAGGTGAGGGGTACTTTATCACAAAGAGCATAGATGCATACCAGATCATTACCTATAATTATGTGCACTACGGCAATCTTTTCGCTTCAGGCGAGCTGTTTGATATGACGGAAACCAACAGATATACGCCCTTTGATATGTCAAACCGCCTGCAGCTCCAGATCAGACTTACGGACCTGGACAACGGCAACTACTGCATCAAAGAGCTGTTTGTAAACAGAGAACACGGAAGCGCCTACGACATCTGGCTAAAAATGGGGGCGGTCCCCCTGGATCCAAGTGATGTAGAGATCATAAAGGGCTACTGTGTCCCCGGAATGCACAAGCAGTACAGGCTCATAGACACCGGATCCTATGAGTACTCTCCTGTCCTTGAGCCTTTGGAAATACGCTTCGCCGAAATAAAAAGGATCAGATAAGTAAGTACAATAAATATTAGACCTTGTTATTCATCCCTGTGACAGATATGATTTAGAAAAAACAAAGGAGTGTTCATATGCGCAGTCAGAATTTAGACAGAGGATGGCAGTTTAATTACGGAATCCCCGGCGGATTCCCCGACCCCTCCAAAGAAAATACCACACGCGAAGTTAATCTTCCACACGATTATATGATAGAGAGCACTGTCAGAGAAGATGCCCCAGCACGGGCTTCAAGCGGTTTCTACACAGAAGGTGTCGCCTACTACACCAGAAAGATCATGATTTCCTCCGAATGGGAGAATGATGATGTATATCTTAAGTTTGATGGCGTAATGATGAACGCCACAGTAGATATTAACGGATGTAAAGCCACGCTGCAGCACAATGGTTACATCCCATTTGCCGTTGATATAACCGGATTGGTGTATTTTGGCAGGGAAAACAGTGTGACCATAACGGTCAATCCCAGCATGCAGCCCAACTCCCGCTGGTATACCGGTGCTGGCATCTTCAGAAGTGTAGAGCTCATTCACTTCCCCAAGCTCCACATCGCAGACGATGGCATTTTCGGATACACCAGGAATATCGAGTATGACAACAGCGGAAACGCCATCAGGGCGTATCTGCACACAGAGATTCAGGTGCAGAACAGCACTTTGGACAACAAGATCGCAAATATCACCGTATTTCTTACCGGAGAAGACAGCGATGAAGTGATAATAAGCCGCAGTCAGAAGATTCAGGTCAATCCGGTGACAACAGAGACTGCTTACATAAACATAACGCTTGATGAGCCCCGGCTTTGGGATGCAGAGAATCCAAACCTCTATAGGCTTCATGCCTCTGTGACCGACCTTGGCAGCTTTAGAACGCACTTTATCCCCACCGACAATACAACCTGCGACGAAGCATCAGTTCTGTTCGGCATCAAAACCGTAACTGCCGATACAGTACACGGCCTTAGGATAAACGGCAGGACCATAAAGCTAAAGGGCGGATGCCTTCATCATGACAACGGAATGCTCGGAGCAGTTTCTTTATATGACTCGGAATACCGAAAGCTTTCCATCATGAAGAAGATCGGCTTTAACGCTGTCAGGACCACTCACAATCCGCCTTCTTCCGCTCTTTTGGAAGCCTGCGACCGCATTGGAATGTATGTGTTTGATGAAGCTTTTGACGCATGGGGGATAATGAAACAGCCAGGTGACTACAACCAGTTCTTTGATTCAGACTGGGAAAAAGACCTCACTGCCTTCATGTTGCGAGACCGAAGTCACCCCTGTGTCACCATCTGGTCAACAGGAAACGAGATTCCGGAAAGAGGCGGACTCGGAAACGGCTATACCCTTGCCACAAGAATTGCCGAAAAGGCCCGCAGTCTGGATCCCAGTCGCCCGATCTCCAACGCTATCTGTTCATATTGGAGCGGACTGGACGATGAACTGACCCTGGAAAACACGAAAAAAATCATGGGTAATGCAGCATCCGATAACGCTCCCCTGCAGAATGCCGACGGCGGCAAAAACGACACCAGCTGGGAGGAGTACTCGGAGGCCTTCACCAATTCCCTTGATATAGTTGGCTACAATTACATGGAAGACAAATATCCCCTTGACCATGAAATGTTCCCGGAGCGAGTGATACTTGGCTCAGAGAACTATTCTAAAGAGATTGGAATAAGGTGGCCTATGGTCGAATCAACTCCTTACGTTATCGGAGATTTCACATGGACTGCATTTGACTACATCGGCGAAGCCGGTATCGGAAAATCCGTATTTCTCAAAGAAGATAATCCTCTTCACAAGATCGGACCTTTTGCTCTCATGTCCCACGGTTCGCCCTACCCATGGCGCCTTGCCAATGACGCAGATATTGATATAAACGGCCATATTCGCCCACAGGGCGAATACCGCTCTGTAGTCTGGGGAAGCACAAAAACCCATCTCTACTCCTATGACCCTGCAGTTTACGGAAAAAAAGAGCTGATAAGTAACTGGGGATTCACAGACATAAGAAAGAACTGGAATTGGAAGGATTCAGAAAACAAGCCGGTACAGGTGGCTGTCTTTTCAAATGCCCACAAGGTCGAGCTGTTTTTAAACGGCAAATCCATAGGTGTCTGCAGCTGTGGTCAAAGACTTGTCAGCGATCTTCCAAATTCATTCCTTTTTGATACAACTTACGTTCCGGGTACTCTGGAAGCGGTAAGCTACAAAGACGGCGAGATCATTTCCAGAGACATTCTCTCAACAACCGGAACCGCCACATCAATCAGGCTGACAGCAGAAAAACAGGTGATGAATGCAGATGGTCACAGTGTCATCTATGTCCTGGCAGAGCTTCTTGATGACCGGGGAAATATTGTTCCGGATGCAGACAACATGCTCCATGCGACATTTAACGGCCCCTGCACTCTTGCAGCTTTCGGATCAGCAAATCCGGTGACTGACGAAAACTACACTTCCGGCGACTTCAAAGCATACCGTGGCCGTGCAACTGCCATAATCAGAAGCGGATACGAAAGCGGCACATGCACACTTAAGATAACCGGTGACGGGCTAAAAGATGCCACAATAACACTCTGTGCAGACTAATTAGCTTTCTCTACATCAAAAGCCCATGGGATGCACATTTCCCATGGGCTTTTGTTATCATTTGCTATTCATTTAAAAACTCCCGCCATCTCTGCGGTCATCGTCATATCTGCTGACGTAATCGGGACGATTCTCCATAAGAAGTGCAGCGATCAGATAAATAGCTGCTCCGGCTCCACCGGAAATTGAGAATACCACCCAGAGAATCCTTACTACCGTGGGGTCCCATCCGAAGTACTCTGCAACGCCTCCACATACGCCAAAGATCTTTCTGTTGTTACTTCTGTACAGTTTCTTTTCCATATATCAATCCCTCCTCTATGGTCCTAAGGGGTACCGCTTGCAATGGATTCCTTAGGACGGTCTACTGTTTTCATAACTTGCTCTGCACTAGCTTGTGGTTGGTTCTTTGTTATAAAAACATTATATGGCAAAAAAACTATTAAATACACGAATTTATAAGCGTATTATTGCGTCTTATACTCTCATTTCAGAAAAAAACATCCTGCAAACTGCAGTCTTTTACTTATGCAATCTGAATCTGGCAGGAGCGCATGGTCTCAATTGCAGCCAGATGCTTATCAGGCGTAACTCCCGCACAGCATGCCGCATCAACCGAGATCTTCACCTCAGGCATATAAGCCTTAAGGATAAGTGCGTTTGACACCACACAGATATCGGTACAAAGGCCTATAAGTTCAATTTCTATGTCTTCTTTTTCCGATATTTCTCTTAATCTCTCTGCCAACTCCGTAGAGCCGAAGGTCGGTTTATTGATGATGACAGCATCCTTTAAAAGCTCCTGTATCCTGCTCTCGATCTCCCACCCTTTGGTTCCTTCAATGCAGTGCTCAACAGGCAGATATTTGCCCTCCTGAGTTGTCATATACTCAGGTTTGTGGGTATCCCGGGTCGCAAATACATTCCCGACATCATACTCTTTTATCTTGGAGATGACCTTCGGCACAATGGCAACCGCCTCTGCTGTGCCCAGCGCGCCGTCTATAAAGTCATTCTGCATATCTATGACAACAAGTATCTTTCTCATGTACTCCTCCGCTTCGTTCAGTCAAGGCCACATTGCTTGTAAAATCTGGAAATTCTTCTTTTTGCCTGCTTTTTGTCAATAATATCAAATTCCAGAACTTTGGATATCATTGCGCAGTATATCTTGAACGCTTCCTTACCGGCAAGTATCTTCATATACTGCAGCATCTCCAGTTTGCCCTTCGCGACAAAATCCTGAAGTCCCTTAATGATCGTTGTGACCGCCTGTACTTCCGGGCTCGTCACACTCTTTGCATCCTCTTCCTGCTCCTCAAGAGTATCTTCAATGTATGCTATACATGCAGACTTAACGTCTCCAAGGTACTCATGACTGTACATTTCAAAATATTTCTCTATATACGCAAGTACCTGAGCTTTCCTTCCCAGTGTCCTGTCAACCCTGGGACTCTCAACCCTGGTGATGTACTTGTCTGCATTAAAGAAAAGACTCATTATCTGCTCCCTCTGCTTACAGGAATTTACTCAACGCTCTTTTTAAAAAGATTCGCTGAATACTCGGTAAAATTATCCTCGACCCATTTGGTAAATTCCGCAGGCGAAATAACCTTATCCGCAAAAATATCAACTGTTATGTCATCATTCACATCGACAACCCTCTTATAAAGCTCCACAACAAGATCGTTGAGAAATACCTGCGTTCCTGTGCTCGGAAGCTGATCAAGCTCGATCAGGGTATCGGTGATCTCTTTTGTAATATGATGCTCATGTTTGATCGCTTCAAGAAGTTCTTTTTCGTTTTTTACCATGTGAATGCACCTCCCTTTCTTAATATTATTATACCATTATTTTTATCAGCGGCTGATTACATTATGTATCCATTTTCCGCTCTTAAACCTTATGGTAAAGATTATTCCCCGGATACCCCAGTCGCAGAACATTCCGATCCACACGCCCATAGCTCCGATCTTCACCACTCTTATGAGGAATACTGCCAGCGTTACCCTGCAAAGCCACATGGTGAGGGTCGCAACTATCATGGAGAACTTCACATCACCCGCTGCCCTCATGGCATACGCTGTCACAAACGACGGTGACCAGAGAACCGGCTTAGCTATCGTTATCCAGCCAAGCATATATATGCACAGGGCTGCGCTTTCCGGCACCATCCCGGCAAGTGTCGTAACGGGTCTTGCTATCGCATAAGTGAAAAGACAGCTCGACAGAATAGCAATGTATCCCCAGACGATCATCTTTTTGGTGTAATAGACTGCCTCGTCCTTCCTGCCTGCACCCAGGCACTGCCCCACAATTGTCATAAGGCCGATGCCCACACCCACGCCTGCTACGCCATTGACATTTTCGAAGATATTTGCCATTGCCTGAGCTGCTATTGCAACTGTTCCGAGAGTTGAAACCGAGGACTGAATTGCCAGTTTGCCAAACTGAAACATGGAATTCTCTATTCCGTTGGGAACGCCCATGGACAGTATCTTTTTTATCTTTTTTGCGTTGGGTCTTATTGACAGATAGTCGCGAATGTAAATCTCATTTTTGTCGCTCCTTAGCATGAACATGAGTACCACTGCCGAAAACACCCTTGACAGGAGCGTCGCTGTGGCAGCTCCTGTGACACCCATACCAAATCCCCATATCAGGAGGGCATTACCGACCACATTCAGGAGGTTGGATACAATGGCCACGTTCATGGGAAGCCTTGTGTTTGCCTGCGCCCTGAATATCGCGCTTGCTGCCGCAGCAATTGCAACTGCAGGATATGACAGTATCGTCAGGAGAAAATATATCCCTGCCGCATTCATAACATCTGCGTCAACCCTTCCAAACACCAGTGACAGAATACCATTTCGAAAAAGCAGGCCGATCACCATCATTGTTACAGAGATTGCTGTGGAGACAAGAAGTACCTGCCTTGCCGACTCATTGGCTCTTATCAGGTCCCTCTGGCCAATGCAGGTGGAGCAGATGATCACACCTCCCGTAGCCATGGCATTGAAGGCCTGAACCACCAGGATATTGATGGAGTCTACGAGTGACACCCCAGAGAGTGCTGCAGCACCCACATTGCTGACCATCATGGAATCCGCCATTCCCATCAGAGAATTAAGGAACTGTTCTGCAATTATCGGAATCAGCAAAAGAAGCAGTTTTTTGTTGCTGAATATATGTTTATCTTCCATATCAGTGCCCTTTCACCTTTTAACTTTACATGACTTAACTGAAGTATTCAATCATCTGTGAAAAACATTTCTCTGTCGTATATAATAGTCATTGTACTGTCAATTTGGTACAATAGAGTTTGTGAATTTTTATAAGTTAAAAAGGGGGAATTAAAATGGCCAGACAAAGCAGTGTAAAAAGAGCTATCGAGGCAACGGGAAGCTTTGCGACAGCACAGAAGAATATTGTAGTTCAGTACCAGAACAGGGACAAAAAAACCGACGAGATCCTTCTTCAGATCAAGGAAGATGCTCTCTCCAAGGGCTTTTCCGAGGCGGACTTTGCCAAGATTGATGTCTATATCAAGCCTGAAGACAACAAGATTTTCTATGTGGTCAACGACAAATTAAACGGAAGCATCGATTTCTAAGGAGGAGGTCAAAATGTCAACAGTATTTGTAGTAGCCAATCAGAAGGGCGGAATCGGAAAAAGTACCACCGCCACAAATCTGGCCGGTATTCTTGGACAGAAGGCCAAAACTCTCTTAATAGATGCCGATCCCCAGGGGAACAGCACCAGTACATACGACGCCAAAATTGAAGACGTTGCAACTCTTTACGACGTTATCATTGACTCAGACAAGCTCCCTATCAGTGAAGCGATCCAGCACACCGAAAACGGAGATATCGTTGCTTCCGACCCGCTTCTTGTCAAGGCAGAGAAAATGCTTGACGGAGATCTGGAGGGCTTTTACAGGTTAAAAGATGCTCTTGATAACCTTGATGGTTACGAATACATCGTGATCGATACTGCACCATCACTCAATATCATCCTGTACAACTGCCTTATCGCCGCAGATAAAGTCATCATCCCGGTTACGGCAGACCCCTATGCGATGCAGGGAATTCAGCAGCTCTATGACACGATCATGTCAGTAAAGCGCAGACAGAACCGCGATCTTACAATTGCCGGACTTCTCCTTGTAAGGTATTCCGGAAGATCTAACCTTGAGCGCGAGACAAGAGATGAAATCGCCAAAACAGCAAAACAGATGGATACAAAACTCTTTAAGACCGTGATAAGAGAGTGTATCAAAACAAAAGAGGCGCAGGAATCAAAAAAGCTTCTGATCGACTACGCCCCCAGGTGCAACACCTGTCTTGACTATATTGATTTTGCAAAAGAACTGCTCAAAAAGAAATAAGACTGCAGGAACTGTCACACCTTCGTGGTCCACTTGGTGCAGTCCATTACTTCTGTAGCAAGGTCCTGATAAAAATCAGGTTCGTGACATACCATAACAACAGTTCCCCTGTACTCTTTTAAGGCTCTGTGAAGCTCCTCTTTGGCGTCGACATCCAGATGGTTCGTAGGCTCGTCCAGAACCAGGATGTTGGACTCCCTGTTTATGAGCTTGCAGAGCCTTACTTTTGCCTGCTCGCCTCCGGAGAGGACCCTGCACTTACTCTCTATATGCTTGGTTGTAAGGCCGCATTTGGCAAGAGCCGAGCGCACCTCATACTGTGAAAATGAGGGGAATTCATTCCAGATCTCCTCAAGGCATGTTGTCTCCGTATTCGGCGGCATCTCCTGCTCAAAATATCCTATCTCTACATTCTCGCCCCTCTGAACACTGCCTGAAAGCGCCGGGATAAGCCCGAGAATACTCTTTAAAAGAGTTGTCTTTCCTATTCCGTTGGCTCCTGTGAGCACAGTAAAGGAGTTTCTCTCGATAAAGAGATTGATGGGTTTTGAAAGAGGCTCGTTATAGCCGATCACAAGATCCTTTATCTCAAACAGGAATTTGCCGGGAGTGCGCGCAGTCTTGAAATTGAACTCAGGCTTGGGCTTTTCCTGGACCTTCTCAATTATCTCCATGCTGTCAAGTTTCTTCTGCCTGGCCATTGCCATGTTCCTTGTGGCTATCCTTGCCTTATTTCTTGCCACAAAGTCCTTGAGATCCGCTATCTCCTGCTGTTGTCTGTTGTAAGCCGCCTCTCTCTGGGCCTTTTTGGCCTCATACACCTCCATGAATTTGTCATAGTCCCCAACATACCTGTCAAGACTGTGGGTCTGCCCGTCCATGTGGTATATGATGTTAACCACACTGTTGAGGAACGGAATATCATGGGAAATGAGAATAAAGGCATTCTCATACTCCTGAAGATATCTGGTGAGCCAGACTATGTGTTCCGCATCCAGATAGTTGGTCGGCTCATCCAGAAGCAGAATATCTGGCTTCTGCAAAAGAAGCTTGGCCAGAAGGATCTTGGTTCTCTGACCTCCCGACAGCTCTGTGACATCCCTGTCCAGCCCAAGCTCCAAAAAGCCCAGCGCTCTTGAAACCTCATCTATCTTAGAATCGATCAGGTAGAAGTCATGGTTGGTGAGAAGATCCTGGATGGTCCCCAGTTCCTCCATATATTCCTCAAGCTGTTTTTCATCGGCCTCTGCCATGGCATCGCAGATCTCGTTCATCCTCTTTTCCATGTCAAAGAGTTCCTCATAAGCAGACGCCAGTACATCTCTTATGGTCATACCCTCTTTCAGAACCGCATGCTGGTCAAGATACCCGGCCTTTACATTCTTAGCCCACTCAATATTGCCTGCGTCAGGCATGAGCTTTCCCGTTATTATGTTCATAAATGTGGACTTGCCCTCGCCGTTGGCGCCAACAAGTCCTATGTGTTCACCCTTCAAAAGCCTGAAGGACACGTCATCAAAAATGGCTCTGTCTCCAAAGCCGTGAGTAAGATGCTCAACATTTAAAATACTCATTTATTATACCTTTTATAAATAATTGTTATATAACATATGTGTTATATATGCGTTATATTAGTGCGTAAATCAGCCATCTTTCTTTGCACCGATGAGCTTGTTAGCTACATTGTATCCCTTCACGGAAGCAACTTTGGCAAATTCCTCAAAGCTCTGTCTGTTGGCGATGTACAGCTCATAATCCCTTGGACCTGTCAGTTTTATCCTCAGGATCTCGTCGCTCATCTTGTCAATCTGCATATCCCATTTGTTGTCGTGACAATCAAACGCAAAACTCACAGAATCGAGTGGCTCCGCAGTCTTGTTATAAATTCTTCCGTGAGCCTTTCTGATCAGTGCGTAAATTGCCGAAAGGTTTCCGTCGTTTATCTTGACCTTTCCTTCGGAACCTGTAGCCACACAGATATCCGACTCACTGCACAGAACAAATACGTCCACCTTGAATTCCCTGAGACTGACAGACTGCCATAAAAGCACTGATATCAGCGCTATTCCTGCAAGTATGACCAGCGACACAGCGATGATCACCGACCAGATCTTTTCCCCCGAACCGTTGACAAACAGACTCCTCTTTTTCCCCATTTCAGTCCCCCGCCTTACAACACTTATTTACTCCATACAAGCCATAAAAATACATATCCGCCGATGACCGCAGCAAGAGTGAAAGGAATTCCTATCCTCACAAAATCCTTAAAGCTTACCTCATAGCCCTCTTTTCTAAGCATGCCTACGCCTGCAATATTGCAGCTTGCACCTACGGGTGTTATGTTTCCGCCGAGCGTTGCTCCGCACAAAAGACCGAAATACAGAAGGTTTGGAGATATGCCAAGAGAAAGCGTTACTCCCTGAAGCACCGGAAGCATTGTTGCCACATATGGAATGTTGTCTATAAACGCAGATACAAGTACGGATCCCCAGACAACTATAGTAAACAGAAGAAACAGGTTGTTTCCGCCTGTTCTTACGATAAATCCGGCGAGGTCATCCACAACTCCCATGTTGGTTATACCGCCGATAACCATGAAGAGACCTGTAAGAAGGAGCACTGTGTCGTAGTCCACATTCTTCATTACTCTCTTTACCCTGTCCAGATCGTGGTCCTTGAAGTATTCCCATACCATGCCCACAAGGCTGCACACAAGACAGATCATACCGTTTGTGAGCTCGGGCTTGTTGGGAATAAAGGAAGCCAGCATGAGGAGCACAACGTGAGCTACCATCATAATGGTAGGTACATAATCGGTTACCCTGGTTGTCTCATTTGATGATACAGGGTACTTGTCCTTGCGGAAAAGAACCATCATGATCGGGATAGTAAGAAGCGCACCAAGCTCAACTGCAAAAAAGATACTGAGTCTCCCGTCCATCCAGAAGAAATCCATAAAGTCCATTCCTGCGTATGCGCCGAGCATGATCGATGTGGTATCGCCCACCAGTGTTGCAGCTCCCTGAAGGTTTGAAGAAACCGCAATACTTATGATCATGGGAACAGGGTTGATCTTGAGTTTTTTGCAGATAGCAAGACCAACCGGCGCAACCATCAGAAGTGTTGCCACATTATCGATAAAGGCTGAAATTATTCCTGAAAAGAGCGACATAAGGATGGTCACCCACATTACGTTGGGCGCCAGATTAAGCAGTTTGTCGGCTATCAGATTCGGCATCTTGGATTCTATGAAATAATCCACAAGAAGCAGTGTGCCGAAGATCATCAGAAGAACGTTCCAGTCGACCGCCTCAATGATCTGAGTATATGGCAGAATGCCTGTCACAACAAAGATCGCTGCTACTAAAAGAGCTATCTGTGCTCTCTTTTTGGGGAATGCGATCAGCCCCACGTACATCGCGATAAAAAGAATTATTGCCAGAGTTTTCATTTAGTTTTCCTTCCTCTTCTCTCATTGATTTATAAAAAAAGAGACTTCTACTGCAAAAAGCAGCAAAAGTCTCGCTAATTACAACATGCCCGGGGCGAACCCGTACTGACGGACCATGTTACATACAGCCAAAGCGTATGCCAACTACTCCCTTTTACCAATGACAACAATAGCAAATCGGGATTAATTAGTCAATATGCGCAGGTGTCCGTTCAAAAAATACATCCCGCCCCTTCGCTGATTCTGATATTATGTTATATAATGATATTTCGATAAACAGTTTGTAACATTGAGATTTTGGAGAGTATTTTGGCAGTTTCAAAAACCGCAACCACAACCAAAGATATGACAACCGGATCCATCGCTATGCAGATCATCTCGTTCTCCCTGCCTC
Source organism: uncultured Butyrivibrio sp. (assembly GCA_946546925.1). Lineage (GTDB taxonomy): Bacteria > Bacillota > Clostridia > Lachnospirales > Lachnospiraceae > Butyrivibrio. The sequence continues at coordinate 31,828 of CAMNOS010000004.1, read as the reverse complement.
TGATGCTGGGGAACATCTTCCAGATGCTCTACAACACAGTGGATTCCATTGTTGTGGGCAATTTTGTGGGAAAAGAGGCCCTGGCTGCCGTAGGGTCCACCACCATGATAACAAATATGATGGTGTTCTTTTTTAACGGTTTTTCTATTGGCGCAAGTGTTGTAATATCACGGTTCTTCGGCTCAAAGGAACACGGGCGCCTTCATACAGCCATCGAAACGACAATGACCGTCACCTTTATCTTCTGCGCTGTTCTCACACTGCTCGGGACCATTGGCGTAAAGCCCATGCTCAGATTCATGGCGACACCCGAAGACGTTTTTCCGGATGCTACGACCTATCTGACAATTTACTTTCTGGGATTTTCCGGTCTTCTTATCTACAACATGGGAAGCGGAATACTCCGCGCTGTGGGCGACACATTAAGGCCCCTTTATTTCCTTATCCTTACAAGCCTTTTGAACATCGTACTCGACCTTCTTTTTGTCGTGGTCATCCATATGGGCATCGAGGGTGTAGCATATGCCACCATCATTTCTCAGGCTGTCTCCGCAGTCCTTATTCTTGCGCTTCTATTGAGAACAAATGATATTTATAAGCTGTCCTGGAAGGATCTTGGTCTGGATACCGATACAATCAAAATGATAGTCACAGTGGGACTTCCCGCTGGCATTCAGTCGGTTATCACAGCTTTTTCCAACGTATTTGTCCAGTCATACATAAACCATTTCGGTTCAGGCTGCATGGCCGGTTGGAGCAGCTACAACAAGCTTGACTCCTTCATCATGCTGCCCATGCAGAGCATGGCCATGGCCGCCACCACTTTTGTCAGTCAGAACATAGGCGCAGGCAGAAAAAAAAGAGCGGATCAGGGTACTGTTACCGCCATTTTAATGGCGCTTGCCACCACATTCCTGATCGCTCTTGTTCTGTTTATTTTTGCAAGGCCCGCCATACGACTCTTCTCCGGAGATGAATCCGTGATTGAGTATGGCTCTCTGTTTATCCATGCCAATGTATTCTTTTTGCTGTTCAACTGTGTAAATCACACCCTTGCCGGCGCTTTGCGCGGAAGAGGCGACGCCAGGGCACCTATGGTCATCATGCTGGCATCTTTTGTCGTCATACGGCAGATATATCTGTTTATCGTGACCCGTTTCGTCGACAATACGCCTCTGCTCGTGGGCTTTGGCTATCCTGTCGGGTGGGTGTGCTGCTGTATATTTGAAGTTTTCTATTTCTATCTCAAATACAGAAAACCTGCTAATTCTCAGGGATAAAACGGGCTGTTCTACCTCGTCTATAACACTCCTGACAGATATTGAACTTATAGGACCATTTAAGCTTTTTGCCACAGTTCGGGCAGGTCCTGAGGCTTAGTTTCTGCTTATCCAGGATCACAAAGATCTTGGCGGATATGGATCTCTTTATCTCGATTATGTCCCGAAGGTCCTCCTCATTGCCGAAGAATCTGGTAAATGAATACAGCATGTCATAGACGGCGCTGCTCATCTCAAGTCTCTGAAGATCGCTCTTTTCCTCTCCGCTTATATCTTCACACCTGTATCTGTTCATTACATCGTAGAGATGAGGCTCTTTTCCTCTGTACAGTGCCCTGTAAAAATCCAGAAAAATATCAAATATCTCTTTGTTGTCGGGATTAACGGGTATCCTTATAAACTGCCTTATGATCTCCCTGTTGTCGCCTATATTCTCCAGAGCCTTCGCCACCTTGATCTTCTCGGAAATATCGCCTTTGTCATAGAAATTGGCCGCCGGGATCTGGTTCCACAGCTCAAGGATCGTGGAGACTTTCCCGTCTTTTTCAAGAAACTCGGTGGGGATGCTTATCATCGCCTTCTTAATACTTGGGACTCTCTGAGACAGAAGATTCTCAATAAGCCAGTAATCATAGTAAGAAGTCACAAGCCCTGTGTCGTACAGGCCGTATCTTCCGGCTCTTCCCGCTATCTGTCTGACCTCAGACGCGCTCAGAGACCTCTCTTTTACCCCGTCAAATTTGATCGTCTGAAGGAACACAATCCTTCTGATTGGCAGATTCATGCCCATTCCGATCGCATCCGTTGCCACTACCACGTCAGTCTCGCCGTCTGCAAACTTCCCTGCTTCCCTGTGACGGACATCATACGGAAGTGAGCCATAGATAATACTGCACTTTGTTCCCGCAGCCTGAAGCTCGGCAGCCACACTGTGCACATCTTTTCTTGTAAACACTATAAGGGCATCGCCCTTTTGCACATCCTCGGGAAACCTGAAGTCCATGGCGTTTTCATCCATCACAAGCGGCGTCTTTCGCTCATGATACTGCACTTCATAGCTGTCCTTGCAGGATTCGATCATCTTGATCAGGATCTTCTGTGCATCGGGTGATGCGCATATATGTATGACAGGCGCTCTAAGCCCCAGGATCGCGCTGGTCCATGAGCCGCCCCTTTGTTCATCCGACACCATCTGGGCTTCGTCAATTACCGCCATGTCCCACTCATCCTCGAGATTGAGCATCTCGATGGTCGATGACTGGTGAAAAGAGCCCGCTTCGAAGATCTGCTCTTCTCCTGTTATCATAGAGCACGGGCATCCCTCCCGGTTCATCTTCTCATACTGCTCGTAAGCAAGAAGCCTTAAGGGTGCCAGATATATTCCGCTCTCTGCCCCTCTGAGGTCCTCCATGGCCTGATAGGTCTTGCCTGAATTGGTGGGACCTATATGCAGAATGAAGTGCCTCTTCATCTTTCTTGCATCAGGAAAGAGCTGCGTGTAGTCATCAGGGGTAGAAGTCTGAAGATTCTCCAAAAGGAGCTGCTTTGCAGCCATTGTGCTCTTAAGCCTTTCTGCAACATGCGTATAATGAGGGTTTTCAAGGAGCTGTTCGAACACCACCAGTTCAGTCAGGTTGTTCCTGACATAGCTTACTATGTCCCTAGTCCTTTTTGTCTCACGAAGATGCGCCATGATAACCTTGGTAGCGGCTTTTTCTCTGGTCTGGGCGGCAAACTCCACCACGGGGATGTTGTCACTTCCAAGTATCGCACCGTATATGATATGCCCAATACCCGGCAGCATCTCCCTTAAGATATTGCCGTTTATCTTATCCGGAAGAGTTTCACAGTAGTTTCCTACATTTCCCCTGTGAAGCTCCTGTTTTTGCACATATCCGAAAGCTGTCCTGCCCTGGGCATATATTTTTTCACTGGAAAGCACATCCAATAAAGCCTCATAGACCGCCCCCGAGACTTCCTTTGAATTCTTTTTCCAGTATTCATCAAATTCTTTTCGCGGGAAGAGTTTTTCAGCCCTCTCCACGTCCGATTTAAGCTGTGCCTTTCTCGAAGAAAAGCGCCTGTTTCTGTCTTTTTTTTTCATTGGTATTTACTGCCTCAATCTTTTATTCAGGCATCATTATATCATGTCCCACATATTTATATGTAAAAAAAGAGTGTGGATAAAATTCCACACTCAAACAACAGTTACTGATCCAAAAACGCTTACAGCTCATTCCATCAGCAGTATGTGCTCTTTTCTATAACGTCTCCGGAAAGAAGTGTTTCACCTTTTACCTTGCTCTCTTCTTTGTAGACAAGGCTTCCGGCTTTCTTTTTCTTGCCTGTGAAAACCGTATTAGTGGTTGTCTTAACCTCTTTTCCTGTAAAAAGAAGGTTTCCTGCCTGCAGTCCTCCACTGACACTGTCAAGCTCATCCATCTCAAGTTCCGCATTCTTTAATTCTTTATCCATAGTCACCAGACCTCCTTTTGCATGATCATCTATGCATTTATACGAACATATAGGTTTTGTGGCAAAATTTTTTAACATCCTTGCTTCCTACATCAGATTATAATTCAGCCCGCCCGCAAATGCACTGCCTGAAGCGAATTAATAATAAAATATTAATAAACCATCAACATTTTGCCTTGTACGTGATATCATCATTCTGTTAATCAACAAAGAACTGACACAGAGGTAGAAATAATTGGGAAATAAGGAAGTATTCGAGACCGGCAGCGACAAGATAAAAAGAGCCGTCCTCGTCGGAGCCAGATGCGCCCGGGAAAATCAGGACGATTTTGACACCGGAATGGAAGAACTGCGTGGTCTTACCAAAGCCTGCGACATCGAACCCGTATTCACAGTAACACAGAATCTTTCATCAGAGGATGCCGCCACATATATCGGATCGGGCAAAATAGACGAGATCCGGGGTGTCATCGAGATGTACGACATTGATACCGCCATCTTTAACAACACCCTCTCACCATCCCAGCTGGGGAATCTGTCCAAAGCGCTGAATGTAGAGGTTATTGACCGGACCGGTCTTATCCTTATCATATTTGCAGAGCGGGCTAGAACCAGAGAGGCTCGGCTCCAGGTCGACTATGCGCAGCTCAAATACATGCTGCCAAGACTTGTGGGGCTGAGAGCCAACCTGTCCAGGCAGGGCGGCACAGGCGGATCTCTGTCCAACAAGGGCTCCGGAGAAAAACAGATAGAGCTCGACCGCAGAAAGATTGAAAAGGAGATGGCCGTCCTCAGAAGAGAGCTTGCAGAAGTCGAAAAAACAAGGCAGCTTCAGAGAAACAGGCGCTCCACAGCCGGGATTCCGCTGGTTGCCCTCGTGGGCTATACCAATGCGGGAAAATCCACTCTTATGAACAAACTCATCGACACCTGCGGAGTCGACGCCGGTCAGAAGGTATTCGTTCAGGACATGCTTTTTGCCACACTCGATACCACAGTGCGAAAGCTTGAGACCACAGGCGGACGGACATTTCTCTTGTCCGATACGGTAGGATTCATCAACGACCTCCCGACTGATTTGGTCAATGCCTTCCACTCCACACTTGAGGAGGCTCTGTACGCAGATCTCATCGTGGAGGTGGTTGACTCATCCGATCAAAATCACGCCATGCACTCTCTCGTCACCGCCAGAACCTTAAGTCAGCTGGGGGCAGGGGGAATCCCCCGAATAACAGTCATGAATAAAGCCGAGAAGCTGGATTATATAAAAGTCCCCGAAGTCAGAGATGATAAGATATATATTTCTGCCAAAAGCGGCGATGGCATATCTGAGCTGATCGGAATGATCGAGAAAAAGCTGAACGAGCGCCTTATTCCGTGCAGCCTTAAAGTCCCCTATGACAGATCAGGCATCGAGAGCCAGCTTCGAAGCACTTCTCAGGTCCTTTCTGTATCCTATGAGGAAGATGGCATAGTCATTAAAGCCTATCTGCCCCCGGAAGTTCACGCAAGATATCTGGAATATATTGAATAAAAAGAAAAGCCACCGAAGGAAGCTATTTCCCTCCGATGGCTTGTTTTCATTATTTCTGTCTCTCTTTTTTCCTGGCCTCATACTTTTCAACGTTGATCATGCCGTTTGCAAGCATCTGCTCTGACCACAGCTGCAGAGTCTCTACAGCAACCGATATCTTCTCAAGCTCCATCTGAATGTCTACAAAATCATCCACCTCTGCATCATCTATAACGCCGTCTGCAGTTATGTTGATGAATCTCTTTTGCTTATCCTGCACCGTATTTAAAGAATCTACAGTGCTGAGCACTATCTGCGACAGATCCTGCATCCTTATCTCAGGTACATATCTCTGGCCGATGGGGCACTGCTTGGAACAGTAATAGTTGCATAGTTCCGGCGACCTGTACTTCTCTGCCATTATCATTATCTCATCCGGGTGCGGTTCTGCCCTCTCATTTTCAATCTTCTCTATTCTCTCCGGAGGAATCGACTCTAAAAGTTCACTGGCCTGCTCCCTGGTAAGCTTAAGCTCTTCCCTGCGCCTGAAATAAGCGTTCTTATTCTCCTTGGTAGATACTCTTGGCATTTTTTTGCCCCCTTCCTCTTAGTCTGCTGTTTTCAAAACCTGCTTTTCAGTACCCAATTTCCCCTCAGCTATATCAAGTTTACAATATAATAGTATACTAGAATGAGAGCCATAATATCAAACATAAGAAAGGAGAGTTATCATGCCTATCCTTGGAGCTTTTGTGGTGCCTCATCCGCCTATCATCCTTCCCGAAGTGGGTCATGGTGAGGAAAAAGAAATAAAGGCCACGACTGATGCTTACAACAAAGTCGCAGAAACGATCGCAAAGCTGCAACCCGAGACCATAATCATTTCAAGTCCTCACAGTATCATGTACCAGGACTATTTTCACATTTCTCCCGGAAAAGGTGCAGTGGGAAGCATGTCCCGTTTCAATGCCTCAAATGTCAGATTTGATGAAAAATATGACACGGAACTTGTAAATGAGATCTGCTACCTTGCTCAGTCAGATCAAGGCAACGGTTCACTTTCTTCCGGTGGGATTACGGATTTTCCAACAGGCACTTTGGGAGAAAGAGATGCCTCATTAGACCACGGAACCATGATTCCTCTATACTTCATTGAGAAATTATATCACGATTTTAAAATTGTCAGAATCGGCCTTTCCGGGCTGTCTCTGCCCATGCACTACGAGATGGGACAGCTGATACAAAAAGCAGTAAACAACATCGGGCGCAGGGTTGTGTATATTGCCAGCGGCGACCTGTCACACAAAATGAAAGCAGAAGGTCCTTACGGCTATGCCAAAGAGGGCCCGGAATATGACGAAAGGCTCATGGCAGCCTGTGAGAGCGCAGAGTTTGACAGGCTCCTTGATTTTGACGAGCATTTCTGCGAAAAAGCGGCTGAATGCGGCCACAGGTCTTTTGTGATGATGGCCGGTGCCCTGGACGGCTTAAGCGTCACATCCCACAAGCTCTCACACGAAGCCACTTTCGGTGTGGGCTATGGGATCTGTACCTATGAAGTGACAGGGAAGGATGAGTCCCGCCGCTTACTTGATAAATGGCGCAATAAGAAAACGAATGCTATCAAACAAAAGCGCATGGATGAAGACCCTTACGTCAGGCTTGCCAGATTTTCTCTCGAAAGTTATATCACTATGGGCAAGCGAATAAAACAGACTGACCTGATTGGTCAAAGGTGGTCAGACCTTCCTCCGGAGATGTTCAGTGATAAAGCAGGCGCATTTGTCTCCATACACAAGGACGGTGCTCTTCGCGGATGCATCGGAACCATTCTTCCCACCTGCAGATGTGTGGCGGATGAGATCATGCAGAACGCTATCAGTGCCGGGATAAATGACCCACGCTTTCCTATGATAAGGGAAGATGAGCTTGAGAGCCTGGAGATGAGCGTGGATGTACTCGATGAACCGGAGCCGATTGAAAGCCCCGATCAGCTGGATGTTAAGAGATATGGCGTCATCGTCACAAGCGGAAGAAAAAGAGGACTGCTTTTACCTAATCTCGACGGGGTTGATACAATTTCGGAGCAGATCGACATTGCCCGCCAGAAAGCAGGCATCTATGAGGATGAAGACTACAGCCTCGAAAGATTTGAAGTTATCAGGCACATTTAAAACACCTTTAACCGGGAGGCTGCCATGCCAAAATGTAATGTTTGCCATAACAGATGTGATTTAAACGAGGGCGATATCGGACTTTGTCGCGCCAGAAGTTACCGCGGCGGAGAATTTGTCAGTATAAACTACGGGCACATCACATCCATCGCCCTTGATCCCATAGAGAAAAAACCGCTGTACCTCTTTTACCCGGGATCCAGGATCATCTCGGTCGGCAGTTACGGCTGCAACCTCAGATGCCCCTTCTGTCAGAATCACGAGATATCATACGGATTTGGGAAAAGCTATGACTACGGTTACAGATACATTTCTCCCGAAGAGCTGGCGGATATCGCTGCGGAATATGTGCCACAGGGCAATATAGGAGTAGCATTCACCTATAATGAGCCGCTCGTCGGGTACGAATACGTCTGTGATGCCAGCAGGGAGGTCCACAAGAGAGGTTTGAAAACCGTTCTTGTCTCAAACGGATGTGTGACCGAAGAAGTCGCCAAAAAAGTGATTCCCTGCATCGATGCCATGAATATTGACTTAAAAGGCTTTTCCGACGAGTATTACAGCTCTTTTCTTGGGGGAAACAGGCAGATGGTCATGGATTTCATTGCCAGAGCTTCCAAGAGCTGCCACATGGAAGTTACCACTCTTATCGTTCCCACGCACAACGACAGCGAAAGAGAAATAGAAGAAATTGCAGGCTTTATTGCATCTCTTAACGGCGGACTCGGTAAGACCACCATAGCCCTGCATCTCAACAGATATTTCCCACGCTTTAAGCTCACGGATATACCTGCCCCCACCTATGAGGAAATGGCAAGGCTTAAAAACATCGCCCTCAGGCACATAGAAAATGTCTTCGTAGGCAACTGATTTTTTTGTGCATTTTTACCTCTACAGAAAATTGTCCCACTTCCGATATATATTTCGACAATGGTTTGAGAGAGGTGTGAAATGGATTTTAACTTCTTAGCTGCCGCCAATAGTATAACAAGTAAATATCTTAATCAGGAATCATCCCTGCACGTTGTAAGAGGCATGGGTGGACTTGAGGACTCAGCCAGAAAACAGTTTGGCGAAGAGTTCAGTGAGGCTTATGATTCCATGATGGCAACGAGAGCCGTTAACGCCACTATGAGGCAAAGTTACACAGCTGCTCATCAGAACGATTTTAAGGTCGCTGCTGACAGACTTGGTTACTCTATTGACAACAGAGTCATTGACATGCTCCATCTTCAGCTTTCAGACGAGATGAACGAGAGAGTTAATTCAGCAATTAATAATGCCCTGATATCGTGAAAGGAACTGTAATCATGCAGTTCCTTTTTATATATCTAATACTTCTTTTTGTATACGATTCCAGACATGCTTCTTGTTGCCGCTCCAGAGAGGTGCAACAAGAAGTTTTTTATCGCCGTCTCCTGTAAGTCTGTGCACAACCACGTTCCGCGGTATTATCAAAACGCATTCCTTTAGTATATCAATGTATTCATCCTCAGAGAGCACTTCAAATCTGCCCTCCCGGTAATCTTTCTCCAAATCTGTTCCCTTCAGAACATGAAGCAGCTGTAGCTTTATCCCGTCCGCACCCGAATCACATACATATTTCACGGATCTTAATATATCTTCCCGGCTCTCCCCCGGCAGCCCGATTATAAGATGTGTTATAACCTCAATGCCACAGCTTTTGAGCATTTGAACCGCCCGGTCATATACCTCAAGCTCATACCCGCGCCTTATATATTCTGCAGTCTCCTTACCGATCGTCTGAAGCCCCAGTTCGATCCATACAGGTTTTATTTGGTTTAGTTCAGACAAAAGTTCCAGCACTTCAGGAGGAAGGCAGTCAGGCCTTGTAGCCACCGACAAAACAACTATATCAGGATGCTCTATCGCCTCTGTAAAAAGCGCCCTCAGCTTCTCAACAGGTCCGTATGTACCCGTGTAGGCCTGAAAGTACGCAATATATTTGCCATTTCTTATCTTCCCGGCAACCCTTTCTTTTCCCCTCTCAATCTGCTCATAAACAGAAAGAGCTGCATTTTCTGCAAATTCGCCGCTTCCGCCGGCAGAACAGAAAATACAGCCTTTAGTATCAATCTTTCCATCCCTGTTGGGACAGGTAAACCCTCCGTTTAAAGCAATTTTATATACCTTGCACCCGAATCTCTCACGTAAATATTCATTTAAAAGCACAATTTTTTCCATTTTTCAGCCATAACTACCATTATTGTTGTCACATCATGTAAATTATACGATATAATAATAATAGTATAACTTAATTCGGATTACAATCAGTTCAGTTCAAGCCAAAGTCCGTTGTTATTCTTTTCTTCCCGGAGGTATTTTCTTACATCCCTGGCCATGGCAATAGCAAAAACAACATTGTTGTAGCAGTCTGTAAAAAATGTTTTGTAGTTTGACATAGTAGATACCTCTCTTTTGTATTTTTTATTATATATCTTTATACGAAGCACTCGGAGGCGTGGCACAAAATGAAAAAAATAATTGGATTATTTACTGCCATCATCACTCTTACGCTGTTTCTCGGCATCATGGCATCAGCCGGGACTTCTGTTGCCGCCGCCGACAATCAGTACACACCGGCAAGGCCTTCCATAAACGGTCAGCTGTCAGTTTCAGGCACGGACCTCGTCGATGAAAGCGGCAATCCGGTTCAGCTTCGCGGAGTGAGCTCCCACGGACTTCCCTGGTATCCCGACTTTGTGAACAGGAATATCTTTAAACAGATTTCAGAGGAGTGGAACTGTAACCTGGTAAGGTTGCCCGTGTATTCGGAAATCTACTGCGAAGAGGGCGCAGAGCCCAGTCTTACCCTGCTGAGATCAGGAATTAACTATGCCATCGAAAATGACATGTATGTAATAGCCGACTGGCACATTCTCAATGACAGTAACCCCAATATGCATATTTCTGAGGCCACAGCCTTTTTTGACATGATTTCAAAAGAATATTCCAATGTTCCGAATATCATTTATGAGATCTGTAACGAACCAAATAAAGAGACCACCTGGTCCGATGTATATTCATATTCCACAAAGATAATCCCCATAATAAGGGCAAACAGCCCATCTGCAGTGATTCTTGTCGGCACGACCACCTACGACAGGGATCTTGTCATGGCTGCCAGAAATCCTCTCCCTTACGATAATCTGATGTATGTACTGCACTTCTATGCCACAACTCACGGCGTCGACCTGCAGGGAGAATTAAAAGAGGCACTTGAGCGCGGTCTGCCCATTTTCGTATCAGAATGCGGACTGTCCGAATCATCCGGTGACGGTGCCGTAGATTTTAATGCAGCTGCTAAGTGGTTCGAACTGCTCAATGAACACAGGATCAGTTTCTCCATCTGGAGCCTCTCCAACAAGGATGAGTCCTCCGCCATGCTAAAGTCTTCTTACGACACCAGTAAGCCGATCACAGATGAAGACCTCACCCCTGTCGGCGCATGGACAAAAGCTCTTCTCCAGGGCCAGTCACCGTCTTCAATAACCGTTCATAAAGAAGTACAGAGCAAAAGCATCCTTCCTGCATGGCTTCTCAAATCCCTTTCGCCACGGGACATTCTTGTCGCCAGGTCATGGCCAAAAACTGCGCTGATCGTCCTGCTTACAGAGCTGGTTGTACTTGTACTTTATTTTATAAGCAGACGCATTTCCCAGAAAATCCATAAGACTTATGACAACATCGCAACACCTGATAACGGCAAAACGGCTACTCCCACAGAGAAATTCTTTGCTGTCATCAGATTGCTCAGTTTGCTTCTAAGCGTCTTTTTCACACTGGTTTATCTGTCCTGGCGTATTCTGTACTCCGTGCCGACCAGTTTTGGTCCTATAGCAATCGGCGCCAATCTTATCCTTCTGGTAGTGGAAGTATTTGGTTTTGTCGAATCCCTCGTCCTCTACTACAACCTCCTGTCACTCAAGGAATATCCGCTTCCCAAAATAGCTGATGAGGAGTTCCCCGATGTAGATATCTTTATTGCAACCTACAACGAGCCTGCCGATCTTCTGGAAAAGACTATAAATGCATGTAACCACCTCAAATACCCGGACAAGTCCAAGGTGCATGTATGGCTCTGCGATGACAATCGCAGAAAAGAGATGAGAGAGCTGGCAGAGTCTATGGGAATAGGCTATTTTGACCGTCCGGATAACAAAGGCGCCAAGGCCGGCAACCTGAACAACGCCCTTGGGCGGACCAAGTCTCCATACGTTGTAACTCTGGATGCTGACATGCTTGTTAAAAGCGATTTTCTTCTAAAGACCATTCCATACTTTGTGGATGCAGAGAAAAAGAGCAAAGATGCTCCCGAAGGGCAAAAAATATCACTCGGTATTTTACAGACCCCACAGTGCTTCTACGAACCCGATGTTTTTCAGCACGCTCTGTACTCAGAAAAAACCGCTCCCAACGAGCAGGATTTCTTCTATCGCACCATCGAAGTTGCAAAGACTTCTTCAAACAGCGTAATTTATGGAGGTTCCAACACCGTTATTGCCCGAAAGGCACTTGAAGCAATTGGCGGATTCTACACCGAAACCATCACTGAAGATTTCGCCACCGGCCTTCTCATCGAGTCAAACGGCTTTGTGAGCCTTGCTTTGCCTGAGCCTCTTGCAAGCGGCAAGACTCCAGACACCTTCAAGGAACACATCAAACAGAGGATCCGCTGGGGCAGAGGCGTCATCAGTACCGCCAGGCAGCTGCACCTCTTCAGGCGCAAAGGTCTGTCTGCAGCCCAGCGCTTAAGCTACTGGAGCTCTGTTGTTTACTGGTACTCACCGATCAAGAACCTGATCTACATACTGTCACCACTGATGTTTGCCGTATTTGCTATTCCTGTTTTCGCCTGCAGCTGGTCCGACCTTCTGATCTTCTGGCTTCCGATGTATATAATGCAGGATCAGTGCCTGAGAGCTTACAGTAAAAACGCCGTATCGCTGAAGTGGAGCGGCATTTATGAAACCAGTGTAATGCCATTTCTTCTTATCCCGATCCTGAAGGAATTCTTTGGAATCACGACGAAGAAGTTCGCAGTTACAGACAAATCCGCCAAAAAAGGCAAACGTGCCAGAGATTACAAGAGCACGATCCCTTATATTGTGCTGATAGTTCTGTCTGTGTTCGGAATAATAAGGACCATAACAATAATCAGAGGCCTGCAGTCACTTGGTCTTTTCATTCTTATGCTCTGGATGATAAGAAACCTCTACTTCCTCATCATGTCGCTGTTCCTTGTTGACGGGCGCGACCTTGACAGTGATGAAGTTCATGTTGTGGACGCAGAAATGGTCACAATGACGAGAAAGTCCGACAACTCCATGCAGGACGGAATCACCACCTTCCTCACTGATCACAGCCTGAAGATCTATCTTGACGAAGCAGCCGATCTCGAGATTGGTGACAAAGTCCTGGTATCCGTCGGCATGGAAGAGATACCAACCAAGCTTGACTGTGTCATTACAGGCATAACTCCGTCCAGAACAGGAGTCTCTGCAGTCTTCAGCGTAGAGATTCTGGATTATCTTGGCACAGAAAAAGAGTATCAGCAGATCCTTTATGACAGAGTACCGACTCTGCCTCAGTCCCTGCGCAGAGATTACGGAATCATAATTCACCTATTAATAAACATTGCTCACCGCATTTTGCGGTGAGCAACATCACTTGCGCCTTATACCGTTCCGAGCTGCATTCTGTAGTATTTCTCATAAAGACCGCCCTTTTTGATCAGGTCTTTATGCCGTCCTCTCTCCCTTATTCCGTCTTCATCAAGAACAATGATCTCATCAGCCCCCAGGATCGTAGAGAGCCTGTGGGCAATGGTGATCGTCGTTCTTCCGATTGCCAGCCTGTCAAGACTCTCCTGAATATACCGCTCGCTCTCGTTGTCAAGAGCACTCGTCGCCTCATCCAGGATTAGGATTGGCGGGTTCTTAAGGAACACCCTCGCAATGGCTATCCTCTGCTTCTGTCCTCCCGAGAGCCTTGCTCCCCGCTCGCCCACTTCAGTATCAAAGCCTTTGGGCAGCGTCTCGATAAATCCCAGAAGATCAGCGTTTTTAGCCGCCTCTATTATTTCTTCCATCGTCGCATCAGGCTTACCGTAAGCTATATTCTCTTTTACCGTGCCGTTAAACAGGTAAACATCCTGCTGTACGATTCCAATGAATGATCTCAATGATTTCTGGGTTACATCCCTGATATCGGTTCCATCAATCAGCACCGCGCCACCACTTACGTCATAAAACCTGGGAAGCAGTGAACAGAGCGTTGTTTTCCCGCCTCCTGACGGACCGACAATGGCAATTGACTTCCCCGCTTCCACATGGAGATTTATATCCTTAAGGACAGCCTCCTCATCGCCATAGGAAAAAGAAACATTCTTATAATCTATATTGCCCTTCACATCTGTAAGCTCCCGTGCATCAGGTTTATCCAGGATCTCCGGCATGGTATCCATGACTTCCGTGAATCTCTCAAATCCGGCGAGGCCCTTCTGGAGCTGCTCCGTAAACTCCACCAGTACATTGACGGGATTGATAAAAATGTTGATATAAAGTGCATATATCGCGAGATCTTCACCCGTCATCTGACCCTTGGCAATAAAATACCCGCCTGCCACAAGGACCGTAATAAACATGAATCCCTCAAAGAGGTTATTCCCTGAGTGAAACAGCGCCATCTGCCTGTAGTTGGCCTGCTTTGAATCCAGAAAAGCAAGATTTGATCTGTCAAACTTATTCTGCTCGATTTCCTCACCGGTAAAAGACTTTACAACCCTGATGCCTCCGAGCGTGTCCTGAAGCGACGAGTTGATCATGGCAATCTTTTTACGGTTATCGGAAAAGGTTCTTCTCATCTTTCTGTTCTGGCTCACAGAAAAGACAGCCATACAGAGGACTACCGCCACCAGGCAGAGTGTCATGGGAATATTAATGCGCATCAAAAGGATAAATGATCCGACTATCTTAACTACAGATATAAAGATGTTCTCAGGCCCATGATGGGCAAGTTCAGAGATATCAAACAGGTCTGAGACAAGCTTTGACATCATTTCACCCGTATTGTGGGTGTCGTAATAAGAAAAAGAAAACGCTTCAAATCTCTCAAAGAGATCACGCCTCATGCCTGATTCCATGCGGGCTCCCATCATGTGGCCCTGATAGGTCACATAAAACCTGCAAAAAAATCTCAGCACATACATTGATATCAATAGCGCCGCAACTGCCCCGAGCCTTTTCAGTATAATTTCCGGAGACTCAAGAAAGAGGGTCTGTCTCAAGACCCTCAAAAATTGCGGAAACGCCAAATCTATTACAGAAAGGATGGAAGCACATACAAGATCAAGCAGGAACACGCCGATATATGGCTTGTAGTAAGGTATAAACTTTCTTATGAGCTTCATTTGATCCTGTTACCGCCCCATTCCACCACAGTAAATCCGCTCCTGTCCGGAGTATCAATGATCTGCGGGCTTATATTAATGTAACTGTCCGAAGGATACCATGCCATAAACACCCTTATCAGAGTATCCGGCTGTGGTGTAACAGAAAGCCTGGCACCCTTTTTGTATGCCTTGTCCTGGAAGCTTATCATATTATAAGGATTTTTTTCCATATCAGGAACCCAGAATTTAAGGAATTCCTCGGTCTCAGCGTCATTAAGTCCGAGCCTTGGAAGCATGATCTTAAGGAACGCCTCAGTCTCATTGCCTTTTATACAATACCCGGTAAAAAAGTCGTATGAATATTTGGGAACACCCTCCCAGAACAGATAATCATATTCCGTGCCCTCAAAAGTGATGGTCCCGTCCCTGGCTGCTGTCACATTCCACGTATTCTCGGCGTTGAATTCCGGAATCAGTTCTGTTATCTCCCCATCGTAATCAAGACTGACAGAAATCTCCTGTCCGTCCTCCTCAGGATAAAGATAGATGACCGGTTTCAGATCTACCGGCTCCTCGACTTCTCCAGCCGCTCCAACCGTGCTGCAGCCCACCGCCGTAAGAAGCATAGCTGTTAGAAGTATTCCTATAATGCATCTTTTCTTCATAAGCCAATACCCCCTATATGTATATTATAAAACATATTTCAAGCTTTGTTTTGCCTCAAGTAATAAAATTTCATAAATTTTGTTAATTTTACTCTTAATAGTCTTTTAATAAAATCTTAAGCCCGTGATAAGCAAAATTACACAATTATGGTTTACTATGTAAAAAAACAAATTGTAAAAGTGGAAAATTACGGAGGCAATCCTATGGATATAAATACATATAACAGAGTTTCAGAGCCTAAAACGATCGATACGATAAACTTTAACGGCAAATACATCAATTCATCGGATCTTAAGTCAAAAATCCTGACAATTTCCGCAGCTTCAGCATTCATTCTGGCTTTTGGCACATTTATCGGGCTTTTGCTTTTCTGACCCTTTCTTATCTTTCATGGACAAAACAAGGAGATACCATCGGTATCTCCTTGTTGCTTTTCAGACCTGTCTTATCAGTTGTATGATGAAAGAAAAGTAACCGCATCAGGTGTAAAGCCTGCGAATTCCCAGTCATCATATATCTCAGCCATGCTCATTCCCGAATAACCCTTCTGTGTCATTCCAAGCATTCTCCAGGCAGCCTCAAACTGTGACTTCTTATCAGGTGAAGCACCCTTGCCTCCTGTCACGTTCTGTAAAGCCTCATCGTTAAGTCTTTCTTCATTTCCCATTATAAACACCTCCTGGCCAAATTATTATTCATATTGGAATTACATTTATTTATACGAACCCAAAGAAGATTTGGCAAAAACATTTAAGACAATTATACTAGAATAAAGAAAAAAACAAAACACAGAGGGGGACAGTATGAACAGTAAAATATTGATCGAAGCTATTGGTTACACAGGATCGGCCCTGGTACTTGTATCGTTCCTGATGGTATCTGTGGTCAAATTAAGAATTGTCAACTCTATAGGAAGCATCATTTTCACGATCTATGCCTTCATAATCCACTCATATCCCACAGCAATCATGAATCTGTGCCTTGTGCTCATCAACATCTATTATCTGATAAAAATGAGCAACACCGGCGACAATGCCAGAGAATATGACCTCGTAAAGTCATCCAAAGACGATCCCATGCTCCGTTACACCATAGAAAGACAAAAAGACGACATAGAGAAATGCTTCCCGGGAACAACCCTTGACTTTAAGGATGCAAACGTCGCATACCTTGTATGTCACAAAGGCGCTCCGGCAGGTGTATTCATCGGCAGCAAAAAAGAGGATGGCGTCATTGATATCCTGTTAGATTACTGTACCCCGGAGTACAGGGACTTCTCCATAGGACAATACCTATTTACACAGCTCAGAAACGAAGGTGTCACTTCTCTCACATTCAGCGGCCCCGACAGCAATCACAGGGAATATCTTGAAAAGAACGGCTTCACCAAAAGTGGCAACTGTTATTTAAAGATGCTTTAATTTTGTATTGACGGGTCCGTCATCATGCGGATTGTTTCAATGTCATTGGCAGTAAGCTTGATGTTGGACTCCAGAGTCTTTCCGTCCGGAGTTGTTACTTTCATGGCAATAACAGATCCTTCCGTCAGAGCGTTGTCCTTAACGGCCATCATAAACGGCATCACCTTGGGATGATCCTGCTGGAAGGTCTGTATTCTTTGCTGAAGCTGCATCAGCATCATAGGATTCATGTTCATTATCTTACCCCTTTCTTTGTTCATAGATTTTAATATGAAACTTGAGTGAAATCAAACTTTTTTTAAATACAATGTTCTATAATACGCTTGCAACTGAAAATGTATGCGCTTACAAAACTGATAAATAAAGTACATATTACATATTAAGGAGGAAAAAAGATGTACGGATTTGGTGATATGATCCAGAAGCTCAAAAAAGACCCTAAGACCATTGTTTTCCCGGAAGGTTCAGACCCCCGTATTCTTGAGGCAGCATCCCGCCTTCTTGCAGGAAACTTCCTCAGACCTATTTTATTAGGAAACGTAGAAGAAATCAATTCTGCCGCAGAGGACGCAGGTTACAATATCCGCGGCGCTGAAATTATAGACCCTGAGAACTACGACAGATTTGATGAGATGGTTGAGCAGTTCTGCGAACTTAGAAAGAGCAAGGGAATGACTCCCGAAAAAGCCATCCCAATCCTCAAGCAGACCAACTACTTCGGCACGATGCTTGTTAAGATGGGTCTTGGCGACTGTCTCCTCGGAGGTGCCACATATTCAACAGCAGACACAGTTCGTCCTGCACTTCAGATCATCAAGACCAAGCCTGAAAATACCATCGTTTCCTCATGCTTCATACTGGTACGCCCCTCAGCAACAGGTGACAATGAAGTAATCGCCATGGCTGACTGTGGAATCAATATCAACCCCAATGAAGATGAGCTTGTAGAGATCTGCGGCGAGACCGTTAACTGTGCTCAGAGATTCGGAGTTCAGCCCAAAGTTGCATTCCTTTCATTCTCAACAAAGGGTTCAGCCAAGGACGATACTGTCACCAAGATGCAGAACGCTACCAAAAAGGCCCAGGAGAAATACCCTGAAGTTCCCATCGATGGTGAACTTCAGTTCGATGCAGCCGTATCTCCCCGTGTAGCCAAGCAGAAGGCTCCCGGTTCACCTGTAGCAGGTCATGCCAATACATTTATTTTCCCTGATATCAACGCAGGAAACCTTGGATACAAGATTGCTCAGAGGATGGGTAACTTTGAGGCTTATGGCCCTATTCTTCTTGGCCTCAACGCACCTATCAACGATCTGTCCCGCGGATGCAACGCTATCGAAGTATATTCAATGTCAATAATCACAGCATCCTTAGCATAATGCTATATGTGATACATATGTTATATATTATTTTTGAAATTTTTAAAGAGAGCAGCCGATATGAGCTGCTCTCTTTTTATGCAAAGAACTATAATTCCGATCAAATATTATTTGCGTGCCGTCTCTCATGATTCTTATAATACTGGGCCTTATTGCGGTACATCGCTTCATCAGCCTTCTTGATGACACTCTTTATGTCTTTGGAATGTTCAGCCCACTCGTAGCCTACAGCTATGGCGACATCCTTGGATTTGGACCTGAACTTTTCAACCAGTTCCGTGAATTTGTCCTTATCCACATCCGGAACAACAGCCACGAATTCATCTCCGCCTATCCTGTAGCAGTTTTTCTTCTTAAAAACGCTGCTGAAGGAGTTAGCTGTATCGACAATGATCCTGTCACCGGCCTCGTGGCCTTTCTCGTCGTTAATGGCCTTTAACCCGTTGATATCTGTGTAGCAGACTCCTACAGGGCATGAAGTCTTCGACAAAAGACTGGTATCCTGATTCAGGGCATATCTGTTGCCCAGTCCCGTAAGAGCATCATGGCCGCCCAGATACATAAGCTCCTCTGTAAGCTCATGGTTCCTGATCTGATAGGTTATAAAAGCAGCCACCGTCTCCATCACTTCACCAATGTTAACATTGAGTTCCAGCTGATAATTGTCTGCCACAAGAAATCCAATGTGCCCATCCTTATCCTTGAGCTCAACAACAGCAAATCTCGAGCACTTACCAGCAATATATTCGCTGTATAACTCCGGATACTTCTCTGCAGCCGCCGAGATATCATTCATGTAAAAGAAAGGTTTCCCCTGCAAAAGATTGGTCCAGATGGAAATGAGGTCATATTTTTCAAAGATCTTCTTGGAAGGAAGCTCAGCCGCACATGTCTTGCTGAACCAGTCGTAGCGCTCCTTGATCTTATCACCTTCATTCCTGATCACATAGACCTTATCAGCTTCTATAGTCTGCCCGATCTTTCTGAGCACTCTCTTTATGCCTCTGTTAAAATCAGGAGTTGAAGCCGCTTTTGCACATTCTATTACAAGATTATTGGTGTTGGTCTGGAACCGCCTTACGTCCTCATCTCTTTTATCTGCCGTGACATCATGAATGATATACGCGCAGAAGCCTTTCTGGTAAACGGGTACCGCCCAGAATTCAAACCATTTGTCAAAAGTACTGTTATAGGTCCTGTTTATTGAAGACTGTCGAAGGATCGCAGCCTGATAGCTGAATTTGATCCAGTCCTCGTCCTGATTGGTCACAGATGAATAAAATGTCGTGCCTATAAGCTCCGCACTGTGTTTGCCTGTCAGCTGGGCATATTTCTCATTAACAAACAAAAAGAGCATATCTTTCACAGTTCCGAAGGGATCTGTAAGAACCTTAAAAATACAGCATGCATCAGGAAGGTCCTTAAGCATATACAGAATATCATTTGGAGCGAACTCAACTGAAGATGAATATCCTATTTTCCCATCACTGCTTACTATCTGCATAGTCATTCTCCTTTTTATGTCTAAACTGCACGCTTAACAATTTAATTATACACTACCGAGCGTCTTTAATAACTATATTTTCACATATTAAATCGCGAAATATGATAAAATATTTATAATCGGGAGGAATAAAGATGATCAAAATACATGGAACTGTACGTTCTGTTTTATGCATGCTTATGGCCTGCTTTATTCTTTGCAGCTGCTCTTTTCAGGCACCGGGCTCCGGTGTAGCCTCAAATAAGGACGTGATAACCATCGCAGCCAGGGACGGCTCTCATACAGATGTCATTGAAGCTGTTAAGAAAAAGTTTGAAGATGAAAATAATTGCACGGTAATTGTTGAATCCATGAGTGCGAACGACATACGCACGAAATGCATTGAAGATTCAGCAAATCCCCGTGGAAAATATGACCTGATAATGATCGACGATCCACTGATGCCGGAATATCTCGATAAGAAGATCATCCTGAATCTAACTCAGCTTGGGTATCTTGATGATGATGATTTTGTTGAAAAATCACAGCTTCTCGGCAAGGATCCGTATCCTTTGGGTGCAACTTATGCACTTCCCTTCTCCGGCAATGTGCAGCTCATTTTTTATAATCCCGATATCATTTCAGATGCTTCCTGCCTTGAGAACTGGAACGATATTCTTATAAGCTGTCAGCAGGCCAATAGCCGGGGACTGGGTGGATATGCTATACGCGGACAGTCCGGCAACCCTGTTGTATCGGACTTTTTGCCTATTTTGTGGGCTTTCGGCGGAGATCTTTTTGACGATGCTGGTAACGTTATCCTTGACTCAAAAGAAAGCCGCGACGCCCTTGACTTTTATTACAAACTCTATGAGACCGGCGGTAATTACGAAAAAGACGAACTGGTAGAAGCCGTTTCAACCGGTAAAGCAGGCATTGCGCTCGGATGGCCCTCCTGGTTCATTACAGGAAACGGAAGCAGCGCATCTATAGCGCCAATCCCCGGCAAGAAAACTGCTTCCTCTGAAGTACTTGCTACAGGTGAGATCGGTAACTGGCTGCTTGGCGTCACCTCTAATTCAACAAATCCCGCACTTGCTCTAAGCCTCGCTGTTTACCTTACAAGTCAGGAAGTTCAGAGACAGGCCATTAAGTATGGCGGCGTACCCACTCGAAAGAGCATATTCAGAGACCAGGAAGTCTTATCACAGTATCCATATTTTGCGCAGATATACGCAGGTACAAACAATTCGAGAGTCCGCCCCAGGACTGCAAAATGGTCCGAAATCGAAGAAATATTCGGGGCAGAACTTATCAGGTTCATAAACAAAGAGCAGTCTGCCGATACAACCATCAAAAACGCATCTGAAGCTATTGCATCACTGATCAGGTGATATATCCCGCCCTGAAACATATCATCCTGATCAGTGGTCTATTTCATCTTTCATCAGCTCAGACAGTTCTTTTTTCAGAGACAAAAGAGATTTTCCTGTCCTTCGTGCGATACCTGCAAGATCTTCATACTCAAGCTTGCTCCGGTGCACATCAAAACCCGATGATTTCTTTATCCTGACCTCGCCGTAGGGAGTATCGGACTTTACAATCTCTCTTGAGAGCACAAATCTGTTGCTGGTATTTTCACGGATTCCAATTGTGGTAGTATGTTTAAAAATCTCTTTGATCAGATTCTCTTTTCTGTCCTCTCTGCACATACAGGTTATGAGGAATCCCGGGCGGTTCTTTTTCATACCAATTGGTATTGTATAAACCTCAAGTGCGCCTGCCTCCATGAGCATTTCTGTAGCAAATCCAATCTCTTCGGAGGTCATGTCATCCACATTACATGACAGCTCAACCACCCTGTCTGCATCCTCGTTGGCAGTACCCAGGATAGCACGCACACAGTTTGCCTGTTCAAAATCCTTCTTTCCCATTCCATAGCCAATCTTATTGACTGCCATGACAGGCTGAGGTCCAAACTCAAAAGCGAAATACTTCACAAGCGCCGCACCGGTGGGCGTGCACAGCTCACCCTTAATGCGTTCACTTGAATAACTTGGAATATCCGTAAGAAGAAGAGCTGCTGCGGGAGTCGGAACCGGCAGAATGCCGTGTGCGCACTTTACCTGACCGCTCCCCACGTTGATAGGCGATACAATAACCTTGTCCGGGTCAAGTTCATGCATGAGATAGCAGGCCGCCGCAATATCTGCAACCGCGTCAAGATTGCCCACTTCATGGAAATGAATCTCTGACACCGCAACGCCATGTACTTTGCTCTCGGCCTCTGCCAACAGCTCATACACTTCCCTTATGTCACTTCTTATCTCCTTCGATACATCAAGATTCTCGATAATGTCTTCTATGTCATACAGAGTATGCCCGTGGTGATGATGATGTTCATGATGATGATCATCGTGGTCATGATGGTGATCATCAGCGTCACTTTCATTCGAAGTTACGGCATCATGAACATCAAAACTCTCCTCTTCGACCCCGTCTATCAAAACCTCAAGATGGTCCCCCATAATCCCGCATTTCTCTGCTCTTTCAAGCTTAAATGTCACCTTGGGAACCTTCATCAAGTTGAGGCGCTCCAGACACTTTTCCTTGTCATCAAAAAGCCCCAGCAGCGCTGATGAAAGCATATCTCCGGCAATACCCATCTTACATTCAAGATACAGAATTTTCACAGACTAAACTCCTCTCTAATCTTCTAAGACTACATTTGATAATACCACACCTTTTCCCTCGATTATATGTGCCTTTCGGCCTCCACACTCCGGGCAAAGATAATTGTTTTCTCTTTTGGGATAATACTCGGCACCGCATTCTTCGCACAATGCCTTTACATCTATCTCATTGCAGATCAGTTCTGCTCCTTCCAGCACTGTCCCCTTCACTGCATCAGGATAATACTTGTGCATATAATATGGCATTACTCCGCTTGTCTTTCCGATATCAACGACTATCTGCCTGACTCTGCCGGCATTGTTCTCTTTCACTACTTCCAAGGCCATATTGACCATGCTGGCAATGTAGCTCATCTCATGCATAAACGCTCCCTGTATATTCGTTATTTCATTTATTTTATTGTCATTTTATTACATTTTTATTGATTGTGGGTATTTTTTTGCAATAATAGTAGTATGGAGGTGAATTATGGCTCACAATGTTGTTATTACCTGTGTAGGATGTGGAAGATCATTCACAGCACGAAATTCCGGCAATCCCTTCTGCTGTAAGGCCTGCAAGATCCGCTACTCATATCACTATACTTTTAAATGCCGTGAATGCCGCAACGCAAGCTGCGAAGTCCGCAACAATTCGCTGCAGGGCTGCGCATACGACTGCCCAAATCTGAAATGGAGTCCATAAATATGGCCATCCGAATATATGTTATATAACTTTTATATCTTATATGTTCTATCTATCTTATATCTCTTTTGTCCCCATAAGATGATCGATAAACTGCTGCGCTGTTCTTCCGGAGATGCCGCCGTGGCTCATCTCCCATCTGTCAGCTTCAAGATTCAGTACATCTTCCTCAATCTCAATGCCATTTCTTACTGCAAGCTCTTTGACGATCTCATGGAATTCCTGTCTCGACGGTTTGTAATAACCGATCGTAACTCCGAACCTGTATGCAAGGGAGAGCTTCTCTTCTACTGTATCAGACCTGTGTATATCCCCATTCTGTTCCATATCTGATCTGTCCTTCCAGGTCTCTCTTATAAGATGCCGCCTGTTGGAAGTTGCATATATCAGAATATTGTCCGGTTTGGTCTCAACTCCGCCCTCTATGAGCGCCTTAAGGAATTTATAATCAGACTCATCCTCCTCAAAAGAAAGGTCGTCCATATAAATGATAAACTTATAATTTCTGTTCTTGATCTGCGCGATCACCTGTGAAAGATACCTGAACTGATACTTGTAAATCTCAATCATCCTCAGGCCGTCGTTGTAGAATTCGTTTACAATGGCCTTGATACTGGTCGATTTACCGGTGCCGCTATCCCCGAATAAAAGCACATTGTTAGCCCTCTGGCCTCTCACGAATGCTTTGGTATTTGCCACCAGCTTATTCTTCTGTATCTCATAACCCACAAGATCATCCAAAAGGACCGTATCCATATTGTTTATAGCATTAAACTCCACACGTCCGCTTTGAAGTTCATGGATCCTGAATGCCTTATTGAGTCCGAATGCACCTACACCAATTTTCCTGTAAAAATCTGTTACTTTCTCAAAAAACTCATCTTCTGTCGATGCCTTCTCCAGACTTTCACTAAGGCCTCTTACCTTGGCGCTCACATTGCCGTTGTACATAAGTTTGGGCTTGTCAATTGCCCTGTAATTCGTAATGCAGCTGAAGCAATCGATTCCAAGTTCAGATTCAAGCTCAGAAAAATCAAAGGAAAACAGCTTCATGAATGCAGAAAAATCGTTGGTAGCAAAGTGGTTTACACTTCCATCCTTGCTGCCCACTTTCTCACATGTAAGACTGAATGGATTCTCATCCATTATCAGCAGATACGTAAGATAATTGTGCCAGAGATTCTTGTCGAAGGCATAAGCAGTGCCCATCTCCAAAAGTCGCTTTACCTGACGGTAACAGCGGGTGATCAGATCCTCTTTATCATAGTCCCCCTTGTGAAAATCCCTGTAAACAGTTGCAAGCTGATGTAAAATGGAGTCATCAGGCAAATCACCGTAGATAAGTAGCTTGGCAACAATTCTCTCCATAAACCCTCCAATATACATTATATGTGCCATTTATGTTATATAACATAAATATATCTAGTTTTCGAGCAGTCTCCTCTCCAGTTCTTCAAAATCCTCTCCCTGCCGCTGCTCAAAGTTGTTAAAGGAGTTCTTTTTAGGCGGTTTTTGTCCCTGCTTATTGTTATAATACTCATTCTTAATACAGTCTTTCATAAAAGCAATGGGAACATCAACTGTAGAGCTGTAATTATTCATGTATTCATAGGACTTCTCTATCCGTTCAACATCATAATCGGCAGCCTCAGCTATCTCTCTCACTTCTTTAAACCTGAAATCACTGTGCATGAGATCCATAAGCTCATCAAGAATCTCTTCCTTGTTGATCTCAGTGCTTTTTTCTGCTTTTTCCCTGGCTATATCCTTCTTCTCAACATAAAACCGGATACCGACAGTCTTTCTTCCCGCCTTGATAGGTTCATAATCCACCTTCAGGCTGGTCTTGGAATTGAGTTCTTCCTTGACCCTGCACAGCACATTCCTGTTAAAAATCTTGTACTCTTTATACTTGTTCTGGCCGCTCTTTTCAGCAAGCTCTTCTATCCTGTCATAGTCGGGATACTCTTTTTCCAGTTCTGATTTAATCTCCTTGGCACCGCCGGAATTGATAATGCCAAGTTCAAGCTTAAGCTCGGTAAGCATGTACTCAAAAGCGTACGGGCCCGGCTTTTTGGTTACAGCCTTCTGGTAATCATACGCCGAATTGAGCATTTCATATAGTCTGAGGGAATAAACGCTCTTTAAGCTTATTGTCTCAGCAAGGCTTAATACAGTATAATCTTTCTGAAGGTTGACTATCTTATCAGTCAGAGAGTTGTTGTATCGCAGTTTAAGCGTGCCATTCTTGAACTCTGCATCGGTGACAACCTGGTGGACCTCGATCCTGCCATTCTCTTTGTCCTTCATCATGATGCTCCAGTCAAAGATTGTGGATCTGTCATGAACCTGAGGATCACAAAGCTCCTCTATGTGCTCATAGAGCGATCCGGAGTTCGAATTGAACATCTTGCGCAGATCTGCACCATATATAGTGGCCACAACATTCTTGGTAGGATCAATCTGAATATGCTGCATGCCTATGGCAAACAGCTTCTGACTGAGAGCGGTGCCCTTACCCATGGCATTAATTAGTTCATTGGACTTCTTATAACTTTTATTGGCTATTATAAGCTGGTCCTTGTTATCCTTTTTCATAATGAATTATTCCTTTTTTGGTCACTTTTGGAAATTATATAGAATTCCTTTTTCAGTCACTTTTAAATCTGAATTCTGTAAATATCTTCCTTTTTTATCCACCTTAAGTATATTATATTCCCTTTTTTGTCACTTACAAGCTATTTTTCACAAGATTTAGTGGTAAACACCGATTTTTACCACAATTTATATTGACTATGTCAGTCGGCAATTTTATTCCCTTTTTAGTCACTCTCACACATACTTATTCCCATTTATTACACCTTTGACCAATATCATTAATCCAATTCGGTCATACATATTCCCTTTTATATCACTTTTCGTTCTTTTTTGTGCTCTTTTAGATATTTACTGGGTTTGAAAGGGTCTTTACGCAATAATATTACTCTGCTTCTACTTTTTTTCAGCCCGGAAAGTCAAATTTATGTCCTTTATTTGCCCCCCCTAATGAACCTGAATATTACAATTAACTGATCCGGTATTCACTATTGCCTTTCATCCCCTTTTATGTCACTTATCAATCATATTCATTCCCTTTTTAGTCACCTTAGAAGCACTTTGCCACTTAGAAACCGGCCGAGAACAATGATTTTAGTGGTCTTACCATGCGTTTCTATGGATTCGGAAATCTACAAGCCCTTTTTATACACCTCAGCATTCCCTTTTTGGTCACCTTTAATTCAGACAATTAAAAAAACAGGCCTGTTTACTGCACTTTCAACCTGCATTTCCGGAAAGATATCGCTATTCCCTTTTTAGTCACCATACTTACCTTTTACTGCACATTATGTACTTATTCCGCTCACTTTAGCAGATTCACAAATCTTCCTTTTGTGTACCCTTTTCGTGCCTTTTATATACACTTTACAATCCCTTTACCGTCACCGGCTATCCCCAATAAAGGCACTTTAAATACATTAAAGCCTGTGTTTATGGGCATAACAAAGATCAGTAATTAATTAATAACTGTCTGTTTATATTAAAAAAATTAAACACTTCGTGGTGTTCAAAATAAAATGTAAAAATTCCATAACTAAAACCGGAAAATGCGTTTCAGAATCCTTCGGAAAGCAGGACAAGCTCCTTTACTTGAAAGTACCTGATCCAAGTCGATTCCCAAATATCAGGGGATGCAAATTATAAAGGCCTTGAAATGCATCTGGTTACTAGTAATGAGCACTAATAGCTCTAATTCATATAATGCTATCGCAGTGATCAAAATCGGCTGAATTAGAATGATCATTTCATTCTGATACTTACAGCCTAATTTCCCCAGATGATATTAGTTGATTATCAACCATTGTCAATAGATTATTACATTCCGATGCATGCTGGCTATTTATCGCGTTGATACCAGGTGATTATCACCCTATTCCAATAGATTTTAACACTCTGATGCATATTGGCTATTTATAGCGATGATATTTGGTTATTATCGTTTAATGCTAAAAATAGGATATAAAGGGAAAAAAAGATTTAACTGGAAAGATCAGACAAGAAAGGTAAAACAGGAAAGATAGAACATAGACATAAAACGTAAAGAAAATAATCAGCTACCGGAGAAGTATCTGATAAATAAGAGTTCTACTCAACTTGATATTCAAGAAAAATACCTGAGATGTGTTAATTAAGAATATGCTGCAAAAGAAAGAACGAGAGAATATAATCGATATAATAAACAATAACGCGCGCTATATCAATATCAACAAAATAAAATCATATATTAATAAAGACATTATATTACTATAATTGCAGAATTGTAATAACATATCAAATGATACGTAAAGATATAAAAAATAACAGAATATAAATAATCTCAAACCAATACAAAAGTTGATCCTGAATGAGTCCCGGTGGTTTGAAAGATGAGCCAGCAATCCTTGACTGAATTGGTTATCATAAATTTGCAAGTAAAATAATAATAATGATATAAAGGCAATAAATATAATCTAACATTAATAAATTACTAGCGGTTCGATGCTGACGCTTTGATAACAAGCGATATATATTGTTATATCACATTATTTGAATGCAAAAATGCACGAAAACTTGCAATAATATGATTCTAAAATGCATGAATCCCAAAATAAATTTATAATTGCCCAATAAACAAGGGATAAATTAAGTATAAATAAATAATTAAGAATTGCATCTGCCTGATACATGAAATTCCGTAAATGGCTGCTTTTCTGCATCTGATTAAATGTGTCTCAAACTATAATCTACCCGCGTAAGAGCAATTAAAACTCATTCTGAGCGATATCGATTAAATACAATACAAATCTTGACCAAAATTAATGAAAATATATATTTTTATACCTTAATCTGCCAAGAGGCCCAGGTTTCCGGATCAGGCAGAAAAAAACAGGAATAGTAGAGGTTATATGGCCGTTATAATTCTACCCAAAATGAAATCATCTGGAACACTACTATCTTCTTCGCTGCAAATAAATAATTCAGATATAGAAATTATACACCATATAATGGATATATTCAATATAAAAGGCATCTAATATATACTAAATCTATAGCATATAATTGTAAAATAATAAATATACATAATATAGAACATAAAAAATATAATACATAAATATGATTATAAAGATATACACATAATATTAAATAAATAAAACATTATTAATAAATGAACAATATATGAAATAAAAGATATATAATATATATACAAATTCAAAGCTTACCTGTAACTGTTATCGCGGTTAAATATCAGAAATAATATATATAACATAAATAAATCTATATGATATATAACATATATGTGATTATAAAAGACATGACATATATAACATATAGCACACATGTAATTTCTATATAAAAAATAACATTTATAACTATAATAGCTATAATAACATTTATATTTAAAAGCAGTAAGGAAATAAAATTAATAAGAGATATACCAAATATACAATATATGTGCAAGATAATATATATAACATATCAAAGTATTTGCAAAATAATCATAAGAAAATTTGTGAGATATAAGATATATAACATCAAAATGTTATATAAATCATAATGAAGAAATAGCTTGAAAACATAATGGAATTATGTCGTTGTTGATAGATTGAATATTGGCAATATACAACATGCTTAAGGAGAAATAAGTGACAGGTCGTTGCTATAAAGGAAGAGTACTAGAGCGATAAAAGGACAATTTTTGATAGTTATATATGATATATAACTATTTTTGAATAATGCTCTTGCTTAACCAGGTGCTTAGAATGCTCTAAATGCAAATATTGTGCTGCTTTAGCCTGGCCTGTTTAAAGCTGTGGTTAAAGGCACGGATCTGGGTATTTGGAGCGATAAAAGCAGAAATAAGTGAATGATTGTTAATATACTGGTGTTTGCGACTAAAACGGGAAAATGGCGCAAGAATTCGAATGTATCAGTAATTCTTTTGTGTAAAGGCTAAACTATTCAAAGCGCTTCACATTTTTATGACAATAAACAAGGGAATATAATGATAAAAAACAAGAGCATAATATATATGATATATATAAAATATGTTATAAAATTAGTGAGTGCACGTAAAATGAATGTGATAGTACTTAGTATATATATAACATATATTCGATATATGTAAGAAAGCTTGTTATAGATCATTGAAAACAGTCGATCAATATATAAGTTAAGTAAATAAAGGTGAATCTGACCAGAATAGATTTATAGATAATAATTAGAGTCATAAAATATATGATATATTGATATATATGATATATAATATTTGTGCTTGTATGAAGAAAATGTTCTAGAAATCAGGTGTCCGGATGGAACTTGACCAGTGAAAAAATATAAATGCTGTGAAAATGTAAACTAAGTATTTAATATATATTTTATATGATATATATATTTAAACATCTTTGATCTGATTGATATTAACCTGGCAGGAAGATTAATAATACAGTAGTTCATTTTAAAAGAAATAAAAATATAGGTATATGATATGTATGATATGTAAGTTATATATACCTGATTTGAGTTTGTATGTTTCAAAAAAGTGACATTAAAAAGAAACTGAAGATATGTTACATATATATCATATATAAATGTGAAATACGTTTTATTTAGTAGCGTTTATCTGTCGGTTATAATGATATATAACATATTTAAAATATAACTCGTATATTTAATATATTTTTCATATTATATATTGATAATAAATAGTAACAGGGGTATAATATTCACGGAATAATTAGAAAAAGGGGAAGTGTGAAAATGCGTATTGTGGCTTTTAGTAATCAAAAAGGTGGCGTAGCTAAGACGACATCCAGTTATGCCATGGCTGTGGGACTTGCAAGAAGAGATTACAAGGTTCTTGTTATAGATGCCGATCCACAGGAGAATTTATCAATGACTGCAGGAATCGATCTGAATGATGTTGATCCTGATCCGGAGGACATTGACAAGCTCACTCCTGAACAGAGGAGATATTTCCTGGAAAATGTACCGGCTAAGCTTTTTGAGGTCATGAAGGGCGAAAAGGATATAAATAAGGCAATAATACCTATTGCTGATAACCTTGACCTGATTGTTGGCGGAATCGACCTTGCTTCTGCAGACATGACCTTTACGGGGATTAAGAGAGAACAACTTATTAAAAAAGCATTTAAGAAACTTAAGAAAGACTATGATTTCTGCATAATTGATTGCAGCCCCGCGCTGGGAGTTGTACTTATGAATATCCTTACGGTGGCTGATGAGGTAATAATTCCGCTGGAGCCCGGGGCATATTCGCTGCAGGGACTTTCAAGGCTTTACGGCTTTATCGATGATATTCATGACTATACCAACGACAAGCTCAAGGTTAATGGAATTCTGGTTACAAAAGTCAGAAATACAGCCAATTCTAAGATCTGGATCAATGATATTCAGGAAAAGGCAGAATTGCTCGGGACTAAGGTATATAAGTCGAGAATAAGGCTCAATGTATCAGTAGAAGAGGCGCAGACTATGAATATGGACATTTTCCAGTATTCAGGAAGTTCTGCTGCGGCAAGGGATTATGATGACTTTATTGACGAGTTTCTTGAGGAGGATGAGTAATGGCAAGTAAAGCAGAAAAGCTTAAACAGGGGGCAAGAAAGACAGGAAGAGGCCTTTTTAAGGATATGGAAAGGCTGAACAGTGCAGTAGAAGCGGAAGAGCAGGAAGAATCAGTAACATCTGATATTGATGAAAACCCAATCATGACTGAAGAAGTCAATGAAATTGATGATGATAATTCTGAAGCGGATTCCGCTGAAACACAGACTGTAGTTGCAACAGCACCGGTAGAAAACAAAAAAGAACCAACTATATATACAGACGATGACTCAAAATCAAGAAGACCAGACGAAGATATCAAAATTGAGAAAACTGAAGAAAAAGCAGTAGAATCCGAAGTGCTTCAGGAGATATTAAAGGGAGTGACTGAACCGGTCGAAGAAAAGAATGCTGTCGAAGATCATAGAGCGGAAACGGCCCTGGAAGATAGCACTGATTTTAGGGTAAATACGGATAATGCAACTGAAGATGATGAAGAGTTATCAGTATTAACCGAGAATATTAAAGGTGGAATTAATACTGAGGAGACTAAGGTATCAAGGCCTGCACGCAAGCAAAACAGCCGTTATGAAAAAGACAAGTTCCTCTTGCTGGACATCAGAGGATACAGGGATTATATTGAACACATAGCAAAAGCTGCAAATATGTCTGCTACGAAGTACATAAGAAACCTGATCGAGCAGGATATGGAGAAGAACAAGGATATCTACATTGCTCATAAAAAGCTTGAAGAAATGCTTAGAAACAAAGCGGGTAATTAAACAATACCGTGAACGTCAAAAAAGCCTCCGGATAATCCGGAGGCTCAGACTGTAGATATGAAAAGAGGGAGCAAGGTGCTCCCTCTTTTCATGTAATATATATTTATACCAGTTTTACCTGGAACTGTGACATAAGTTTATGCAGCTGGTTAGACTGATCAGAAAGCTCACTGGATACAGCACTTGATTCCTGGGCAGTTGCTGAATTATTTTGAATTACCT
>CAMNOS010000003.1 GCA_946546925.1 uncultured Butyrivibrio sp. | reverse complement strand
TACTAAAATGATTGCTAGAAAGGCAGAGGAAGCCATTAAGAATTGGATACATCATTCTGATAAAACCCTTCTTGTAAGCGGTGCGAGACAGGTGGGCAAGACTTATACTATCAGGAAGTGCCTGAAAGACGAGGGTAAGAATTATCTTGAAATCAATCTGATTGAAAATCCTGCGATCATCCCTTTACTCGAGAAGTCTATGAGTGTCGATGATTTCATTGTGAACATTTCGGCAATCACTAATTATACGTTTGTTGCCGGTGAATCGGTGATATTCATTGACGAAGTTCAGGAAGTGATTGATATTATTACCCGAATTAAGTTTTGGGTGGATGATGGAAGGTTTAAATTTGTTCTCAGTGGCTCTTTGCTTGGAATAGAGCTGAAAAACATCCGCTCTGCACCGGTTGGATATCTTACAGAGATTACCATGTATCCATTGGATTTTGAGGAATTCTTATGGGCTTCAGGTGTTACTGCGCAGACAATTGAGTATCTGCATAAGTGTTTTCAGCTCCGTGAACAAGTGGGAGATGTTGTCAATTCCAAGATGATGGAGCACTTTCGCAGGTTCCTTGTTGTTGGAGGAATGCCTGATGCTGTAAAAGAGTATATATCCAGTGGAAACATCACTGCTGTTTCACAAATACAGAGAGACATAATTGATCTGTACAAAAAGGACTTTACTAAGTATGAGAAGCAGGAAAAGAAATTGAATCTTGTATCGTTATATGATCTGATGCCAACGGAATTGCTCAGACAAAACAAGAGATTCAATTATGCTGACATACAGAAAGGCTTAAAGTTTGAGAGGATCGAAAGTAGTTTTTTGTGGCTGAAAGCAGCGGGAGTGGTTATAACCACCTGTAAAGCCACCGAGCCCAGAGTGTCACTTAGGCAAAATGAAAAGAGCTCTTTTTTTAAAATGTATTCCTCTGATGTAGGGTTATTGACATGCCAGTACGGACAGGCTATGAAAGCTGGCATATTGGCAGATGATAACAAGATTAATCTTGGCGGTATATATGAGAATGCGATAGCGCAGGAATTGAACACCCATGGGTTTTCCAGCTATTATTACAACAGCCATAGCATTGGAGAATTGGATTTCCTTATAGAAGAAAATCTTCATGTTGTACCGATAGAGGTAAAAAGCGGCAAAGACTATACTAAGCACTCTGCATTAAATAAAGTCGTCGAGAACGATGAGTATGAAGTAGAAAAAGCATATATATTTGCCAACTGTGATATCAGTTTTTCGGGAAAGTATTTGTATATGCCGGTTTACATGGTTATGTTTGTTCGTGAAGAGACAGAACTTCCGGTGCTAAAGCCGGTTGATACAATTTAAAATACAGAGAATCCGCAGACATAGATAAAGCTGTGGACAATTCCACTTATGTTGACGGGCTTGTGATAGACAGCCCTGTTCTTGGACCTATTCCTCCGGAGAGATTATCGGGGGGAGTTATGACCTTGATCATGATATACGAGAAGCCGGAACTTGTTTTTGACGTATCCCCGACGTCTGCTTTATAATGAGTAAAAAGCTTATTGGGGAATGTGCCATGTTATCATTTGTTTTTACGGAAGAGAGTTTTAGGGTTGATCAGGTAGGGGAGGAACTAAATGCGGAAGAACTGGAGCTCAGGGATGAGTTTTTGACCAACAGGTACAAGGCGCTTCTTCGCCTTGGCCTTAAGAGCCCTTTAAAGAGTGAGAGCCCCTCGCTGAGTTTTCTAAGGAGGCTTTCGCTTACGTTTATTGACGAGGTTCAGAACACTCCGGAGCTGTCTGTGGCGGGGAGCAGTCTGAACATAGAGCTGACGGATGATGCTTATGATGTACTTTCATCGGTCATTCCCTTTTGCCTTGGAGCAGAGTATATCAGCAGGGCATGGATAAGTCTTCAGTTCATGAAGCTTTGCAATATCTTTAATCTGCAGCTTGCCGAATATGGCGGCAACGCTGTAGCTTTTCTGGCTGAGCTTTCACAGGATCTCCGGGTTCCCGAGAGGATCTTTTTCCATCTGGTAGAAAACCGCAAAGACGAGTATGCACCGTTTGCCTTTCTGGCGACGTACGCCACTAAGGATGAGCAGGGCGGAGTCAGGCACATGCCACTGTCCTATGCCCTTGAGGAGTACAAGCAGGACAGAGAAAAGCTCATGGCACTTCTTTCATGTCTTGATAAGGTGGCGGAGATTTCTCCTATGCTCTCTGGGTTTATCACTTCGGGAGAGATGTTTCATCCGCTAAGGATGAGCAGTGATGAAGCGTACGAGTTTCTGAAGGCTGTACCCAAAATCGAGGAGTGCGGTATTGTCTGCAGAGTGCCTTACTGGTGGAAGAGCTCCCAGAGCAGCATCAAAATGCAGGTCAAGCTTGGAGAAGAGAAACCGGCTATGTTGGGCTTTGACGCTCTGGTATCAATGAAACCTGCTCTTTCTGTGGGCGGAGTTGAACTTACAGAAAAAGAGATCAGAAAGCTTCTTGACCAGACAGAAGGTCTGGCGCTCCTTAAGGGCAAGTGGGTTGAGGTTAATCATTCCAGGCTTGAAAGACTGCTTGAGGTGATGGAACAGTATGATGGCGAGCTGTCTCTTAAAGATGCCATGAAGCTGGAGGCCGGGCTTGAAGTGCAGGATATTGATATAGATGTCGGCCCTATTATCAGTAATGGCAAATGGCTTGGGACTCTGTTAAAGAACCTCAGGCAGCCCGGAACCATGAAAAAAGAGAAGGTGCCGTCTGGGCTTAATGCGGATCTAAGATCCTATCAGCAGACCGGATTCCAGTGGCTGTGCTACATGAGTAAGCTCGGCTTTGGATCGTGCCTTGCCGATGACATGGGACTTGGTAAGACGCTGCAAGTCATCGCATTCCTTACGTGGCTCTTCAAAAAGAATAAAACTGCAAATGTGCTATTAATAGTTCCGGCATCTCTTCTTGGCAACTGGGCCAAGGAAATTGATAAGTTTTCTCCCGGACTTCCCTATAGGATACTTCATGGGAAAGGAAGTGAGACCCATGATGCTGAGTATCGCGCCAAAGAAATCTTTCTCAACATTACCACCTATCAGATGGTTTTAAGGATGGAATCTCTTTCCGAAAGAAAAGTAGACTGTCTTATCCTTGATGAGGCCCAGGCCATTAAGAATCCTGGCACGAAGCAGACTCGGGCTATCAAGAAGATTCCCGCAGTCCAGAGGATAGCCATGACCGGAACCCCCATAGAGAATGAGCTTGCCAACCTCTGGTCCTTGTTTGACTTCCTTAATAAGGGGCTTCTTGGTTCTTCCAAAGAATTCGACGACTTTGCAAAAAGTCTCTCCGGTCACTCGGAAGGTTATCAGAAACTCAGGAACATGATCTCGCCTTTTATTTTGAGAAGACTTAAGAGCGATAAAAAGATAATCGCAGATCTTCCTGACAAAGTTGAGAAGATTGAATATGTATCTCTTTCTCAGAAGCAGATCGTGCTTTACAGAAAGCAGGTTTCAGAACTGGAAAAAGAGCTTGCCATGGCTAAGGGCATGAAGAGGAAGGGAATGGTTCTTTCTACTATCACAAAGCTCAAGCAGATATGTAATCATCCCGATCAGTTCCTTGGGCAGGAGAATTATCTTGCAAAAGAAAGCGGCAAGTTTGAACTGCTTAAGACCCTTTGTGAGACAATTTATGAAAAAAGGGAGCGTGTGCTGGTATTTACTCAGTATAAAGAGATTATTCCATACCTCGACAGATTTCTTAAGGGTATCTTTGGATGTGATGGCCTTGTGATCCATGGTGGAGTTGCGCCCAAAAAGAGACAGACATTGGTTGATGAATTTAACGGAGAAGATTATGTTCCCTACATGATACTCTCTCTCAAGGCAGGTGGAACGGGACTCAATCTTACAAGTGCCAATCATGTCATACACTTTGACAGATGGTGGAACCCTGCAGTGGAGAATCAGGCAACTGACAGGGCTTACAGGATAGGACAGAACAGGAGTGTTATCGTGCACAAATTTGTAGATTCCGGAACCATCGAGGAAAAAATAGACGCAATGATAAAGGACAAAGTAGAGCTTGCTGAAAACGTCATCGGATCAGGTGGCGAGAAGTGGATCACGGAGATGAGTGATGCAGCTATCCTGGATATGATGAGACTGGAGATTTAAAATGGCAAAGTATTGGAATGACGAGACGGTTTATAGCCAGCCCTCTGTAGCAGAGCTCAAAAGAAGGGCCAAGGAGAGCCTGTCAGCAGCGAAAAAACGTGGAAGAAAATATGAGCCTGTTGTAGCAAAAACTAAGCGTGGCGATATATGTACGAGCTGGTGGGGGAAGGCCTGGTGCAGTAACCTGGAGAGGTATGCTGACTATGCAAGCCGGCTTGACAGGGGAAAAGGGTATGTCAGATCCGGAGCAGTGGTAGATCTGCAGATTCATGACGGCCATGTGAGCGCCAAGGTTCAGGGCAGGCGCAAGACTCCCTACAATGTTGAGATCAGGATAGGCAGGCTTTCCGAAGATACGGTTCAGAATATAATAAGTAGATGCAGCGCCAGGATCGACAGCATGGAAAAGCTGGTGAGTGGTGAGTTCCCTGAGGAACTGAAGGATATCTTTACTGAGGAGGGAGGCCTTTTCCCAAATCCAAGGCAGATAAGCTTTGGATGCAGCTGTCCGGACTGGGCAGTTATGTGCAAGCATGTGGCTGCAGTAATGTATGCCATTGGGATACGTTTTGATGAGAACCCATTCTATTTCTTTAATCTTCGGGGAATCGATGTGGACAGGTTCATCAGTGTGGCACTGGAGAACAAGGTGGAACAGATGCTTCAGAATGCTGACTGTAAAAGTGATCGCATAATCGCAGAGGATCTGGGAGAGCTCTTTGGTGTAGGGTTATTTTAGTCAGACGGCGGCTCAACGAATTAACGTTTTGAGCCGCTTATTTCTTTGTGTTTTTCATACCTTTTTATCCCTCCTGATCCGCTGTCCGGATCATTTCTGACTAATTTGAATTCATCTATGCACAAGATGTAGTATAGAACAAAAAAGTCACGAAAACGATTAAGAAAGATTAAAATCTCTGAAAAGAAACAATTACCGAATCTAAATAAATCATAATAAAACCCTATATATAGGGGCCTTTGTTTTATCAAGAAAGAATCCCGCAAATGCAGAAAAATACTGAATTTATACGGTTGTAAAAGCCTTCCCAATCCCGTAAAATAGGGGTGGGAGGCTTTTTGTTCATGTTCGGGCTAGCGTCTGACTGCCCGGTCTGTTGTCTTTTCCGGAGGTGCCTATGTCAAGAAGATTAACGGCCAAGGAGTTTTTAGAGAGATTCGACGATGCTTTATCCAATGGCTATATCTTTGCCTATTACCAGCCTCAGTACAATCACGCCACCGGCAGGATGACCGGTGCTGAGGCTCTGATGCGCTGGCAGGATCCGGTGGACGGCTTGCAGTATCCTTCCGATTTTATTCCCGTTCTTGAGGAGAACGACATTCTCTACAGGGCCGACATTCAGATGGCCCGCATTGCCTGTAAGTTCCAGCGCTATTGCATGGACAATGGCATCCCCACGGTTCCCATTTCTTTTAATATGTCCAGAAATGACATCTACAAGCATGACTATGTGGAAGAGGTGGAGAGAATAAGGCAGGAGTATGAAGTGCCTGTAAGGCTCATAAGGGTGGAGCTGACGGAGACTTCTGCCATCGGCGGAATGGAGCTGGTAAGCTCCGTCATTAAGAAGTTCCACGACTACGGCTATGTGGTGGAGATGGACGATTTTGGCAGCGGCTATTCTTCTTTGAATATATTGAAAGACCTTGATGTGGACGTCATCAAGCTTGACCTTAAGTTCATCAATGGCGATATCGGCGGACGCGGAGGCATAATCCTGCGCTCCATCGTGCAGATGACCAAGTGGCTCAGGACCCCCATTATCGCTGAGGGCGTTGAGACCATCGAGCAGGCGGAGTTCATGAAGAGCATTGGCAGCAACTATGTTCAGGGCTACCTGTATTCCAAGCCTGTTCCGGAAAAAGAGTTTATGGAGAAGCTTATCGCAACCCAGCACGAGGCCACAGCTGCCTCCCTGAAGCTGGTGGACACATTTGACGCCGAAAAATTCTGGGATCCGGAATCATTGGAGACCCTGATCTTCAATCAGTTTGTAGGGGGCGCCGCCATCTTTTTCTATAAGCGCGGCGAGATGGAGCTCATAAGGGTCAATCACAAGTATGTCACTGAGATTGGAATGAATATTTCCGAGAAGGATTTCATCGACAAGAATCCCTGGAAATATTTTGATCCTCAGAGCAGGACCATTTACGAGCAGACGATAACAAGAGCGATCGAGTCCGGAGAGGAAGAGCGCTGTGACACCTGGAGAGTTCTCAATTCCAAGTGCTGCGGGGAGGACAGGGTCTGCATCAGGACATTTATGAGGGTCATCGGAAGGGCAGAGGATCAGTACATTATTTATGCGCTGGTGCACAATGTGACCAAAGAGAAGATGAACTACGAAGAAGTGGCAGAGAGTGAGAGGCGGTTCAGACATGCCAGCGAGCATGCCAACATCTACGCATGGGAGTATGATATAGCGACCAGGGAGATGAGACCATGCTTCAGGTGCATCAGAGATCTGGGGCTTCCTCCGCTTCTGAAGGACTATCCGGAGCCGGCAATATCTATGGGTATTTTCCCGCCGGACTACGCGGATATGTACAGGGAATGGCACCGCAGACTTGAAGAGGGAGAACCTTTCCTTGAAGCTGTGATCCCGCTAACCAGAGAGCGCGTGCCGTTTATCGTGCGCTATACCACTGAATTTGACGAGAACGGCAATCCAATCAAGGCTTACGGTTCAGCCACTTATATAGAAGAACGAGTTGTAGAATAAAGGAGCTTGCAATGAATATCTGGGCACACAGGGGATGCAGTCAGATGTATCCTGAGAACACTTTGACGGCCTTTGAGAAGGCAATGAACATCCCGCATCTTGCAGGAATTGAACTGGACATCCAGCTGACCAGGGACGGAGAGCTGGTAGTCATACATGATGAAAGAGTTGACAGGACTACTGACGGTTACGGCTATGTCAGGGATTATACCCTTGCTGAGCTGAAAAACCTTCATATTTACACAGGCACAGACAAGGTGGAGCATATTCCCACAATGAGAGAGGTGTTTGAACTTCTTTCACCTGTGCTCAGGAAATACAGAAAAGGCGAGGATCCCGCTGCAAGCGGAGGAATCCGCCTCAACATCGAACTTAAGAACAGCATATTCCCGTATCCGGGCATGGAGACCAGGATTGTAGACATGGTCCATGAGTTTGAGGTGCAGGATGCGATCGTGTATTCCACATTTTATGCGGACTCGCTGATAAGAGTGCATGAACTTGATCCCAAGGCAGAGCTGGGAGTTCTGGACGACAAGGTGAGCGACTGCCTGTATAAGGCCATGGGACTTGAGAGGTACTTTACAGAGCGCAGTGAGAGCGAAAGGGATAAAGAGGATGGAGCTGTCCGGGAGGCTTTGGATCTGTCAGAGAAGACAGAAGGATCGTGCCTGTCAGATATGATTACAAGGCCCTTTAGCTTTGCGCTTCATCCCTGCGGCAAGATGATGGATATCGAAAACTATATGTACTCAGGGCGTACGGTAAGAGCCTGGTTCACAGGTCATCTCTACCCTGAGAAGCCTACGGGAAGCAAACTTGATATCTTCAGATATGAGTCCATGGGGATCACGGATGTCTTCCTGAATGAGCCTGAGAAATACCTGTGACTTGAATCTAAATGAATAAATTTGCAGTTCATGACAAAAATCGTACCTTTTGTGACAAAAACGGCACGATTTTTTTATTGTGATAGCATAAAGTCGAAAGGTAATGACATGCTCAGCGCTGCAGAGCGATTCGCAGCCTGACGCATTTGGTAAATTCAGCATTCAGAATATTGATAAGAGGTGACATTGTGAAGTATCAGGACATTATCTCGAAGATGACAATCGAAGAAAAAGCAGCATTCCTAAGCGGAAAGGGAGAGTGGCAGACCAGGGATTTTGAGAGACTTGGGATCCCTTCAATCTTCTGCTCTGACGGCCCTCACGGCATCAGAAAGCAGGCAGGAGCAGGGGATCACCTGGGGCTCAATGCTTCACTTCCCGCAACCTGCTTCCCGACAGCGGCAACTGTTGCCAACAGCTGGAACGAGGAACTGGGCGAGAAACTCGGAGAGACTCTTGGTGAGGAGGCCATGGCGGAGGGCGTCAACGTGCTCCTTGGACCGGGACTCAATATTAAGAGAAGTCCTCTCTGCGGAAGGAATTTCGAATACTTCTCAGAGGACCCATACCTTGCAGGTAAGATGGCAGCTTCATATGTAAGAGGCATCCAGTCACAGGGCGTGTACGCCTGCCCCAAGCACTTTGCGGTGAACTCCCAGGAGCTTCGCAGAATGGCCATGAACTCAGTGGTTGATGAGAGGACACTGCGCGAGATCTACCTTACAGGATTTGAGATCGCAGTCAAAGAGGGCAAGGCCAAGACCATCATGAGCGCCTACAACGAGGTCAACGGCACCTATGCCAATGAGAATAAGCATCTGTTAAAAGAGATCCTCAGGGACGAGTGGGGATTCGATGGAATCGTGATCACCGACTGGGGCGCAAGTAACGACCACGCCCTCGGTGTTGCGGCAGGTTCAAACCTTGAGATGCCCAATCCCGGACTTGACTCGGCAAGAGAGCTGGTGGATGCGGTGAACTCTGGCAAGATCACAATGAAGGATCTGGACGAGAGAGTTGACGAGCTTCTTGACGCAGTCATGACACTCTATGTGAATGCACAGAACAAAAAGGACGACTTTGACAAGAATGCGCATCACGCCATAGCAAGACAGGCTGCGGCTGAGAGCACAATTCTTTTAAAGAATGAGGAGAATATTCTTCCTCTTAAACCCGGAGCAAAGGTTGCCATTATCGGAGACTTTGCCTTTGTACCAAGGTATCAGGGAGCCGGTTCATCACTGGTCAATCCCACTAAAATAGAGACTGTTTCAGAGCTTGTAAACGGCTACGACCTTCAGGTTGTGGGAATGAGCAGGGGCTATTCCAGAAACGGCCAGGCAGATGCAGAGACCAGGAAAGAAGCACTGGATCTTGCTCAGAAGGCGGATATCGTGCTGTACTTCTTTGGACTTAATGAGGATTCCGAGTCTGAGGGAATGGACAGGACGCACATGAGAATACCTCAGAACCAGATCGAGCTCTTACAGGAGCTTGGCGGTGCCAACAGCAATCTGGTGGGCATCATAAGCGCAGGCTCTGCCATCGAGATGCCATGGCACCACTACTTCAAGGCGCTTCTTCACTGCTACTTAAACGGACAGGCGGGAGCAGGAGCAGCACTGGACATCTTAACCGGCAGGGTCAATCCCTCGGGCAAGCTTTCTGAGACCATCCCAAGGCGTCTTGAGGATACACCGGCTTACCGCTACTACCCAAGCCGCGAGCGCACTTCCGAGTACAGGGAAGGACCTTACGTGGGCTACAGATATTATGACACAGCAGGAGTACCGGTTCTTTATCCCTTTGGATTCGGACTGTCCTATACAACCTTTGAGTACAGCGGCCTTGCTGTTAATGATGAGGGTGCCACCTTCACAATTACGAACACAGGCGACCGCGACGGAGCAGAAGTTGCACAGCTCTATGTATCACTCCCCGGTGGCAAGGTCTACAGACCTGCCAAGGAACTCAAGGGCTTTGCCAAGGTGTTCCTTAAGGCAGGAGAGAGCAAACAGGTCACCATCCCCTTCGATGACAAGACCTTCAGATACTTTAATGTTAAGACAAACAAGTGGGAGATCGAGGATGGAAGCTATCAGATCATGATCGGATCAAGCAGCGCCAGGATCAACCTCACCTCCGAGATAATGAAGGGGGAGACCACAGATCTTTACCCTTATGACAGGACTGAAATGCTGGCCTACTACTCAGGAAAGATTGAGAACGTCTCTGATAAAGAGTTTGAAAAACTCCTTGGAAGGCCGATCCCTGACGGCAAGTGGTCAGGACTTCTTAATAAGAACGACGCTATCTGCCAGATGTACTACGCAAAGAGCGGACTTGCAAGATTTGCCTATAACCGCCTCACGGCCATGAAGAAAAAAGCTGACGACAAGGGTACGCCTGATCTGAATATTCTTTTCATCTACAACATGCCCTTCAGGGCTATGGCCAAGATGACCGGCGGCGCTGTCAGCATGGAGATGGTGGATGGCATTGTGAATCTTGTGAACGGGCACTTCTTCAAGGGCCTGGGCACAATAATAGGCGGCTACTTCAGAAACAGCAAGAAGAACAAGGCCTATGAAGCCGGACTTCATAAGTAAAGGGCGGAACCATCATTGCGAAAGTGATTGCGCCGGTACATATTATACGAGTGAGGATTGAAAAATGAAATTTTGGAATGATTTTGCAGAAAAACATCCCGCTGTAGCCAAGTGGGTGAGAGAAGGCGGACTCTTCGTGATAGTAAGTAACGCCATAACAGTGTTCAAGTATCTGCTCCTTACTTTTCTCCCTGCGGCTTTTGCCTTTATGGGGGACAGGAGCTTTGGATGGCCCGGGATTCCGGTCACTCTTTTCGGAGAGACCTTTGAGTGGAACATCCTTGGTTATGACCAGGCCCACGGGGGACTTGCATATTTCACGGCATACATGATCGCCATGATCATCGGTGAGTGCATCAACTTCCCCATCCAGAAGCTGTTCGTGTTCAGGAACCATGACAAGCCCGGCAAACAGATCGCATGGTATGTGCTGGCCTTCATCCTGATCACATGCATCGTTAACTCAATCAACTGCATATGGGTTGCTGTAGCGGGAATGTTCGTTCCTGCATGGCTCTACAATATCGGAACCACAGTGCTCAACGGAGGGGTCTCCATGATCGTGTTCTTCTTTGTGAACAAGATCATTTTCCCGGAGACACCAAAGAACTGATTCACAAAAATGTCCTGTTGACTACGTCCCCGGGAGACACCCGGGGTTTCACACAGATCAAAAAGAGCTGACCACTCTTTTAGATAAATAAAACACAACGTTTTATAAAGGGAAGGAGAAAAAGAAATGTTATCTATCAACATCGCGGACGTCATTGCCGTACTTCAAACAATGATCCCACAGCTGGTAATAATCGGCGTGGTACTCGCATTAGCAATCATCTGCACCATTGCAGCAATTGCGATCAAAAAGCCTTTAAAGGGCTTTGTAAGAAAGCAGGCCTGGCTTGCATTTCTTCTGACACTGGTAATTGTCGTAACAAACATCTTGCTCGGACCTGTTTACTCAATGGTGAACATGGCCATGGGCGGAGGCAAGATTTCTGAGGAATCCTCCAACAATGCCAAAGAACTCTGCACAGAGATCGCAGAGGAGGGCATAGTTCTTCTTAAGAACGATGATGCTGCTCTTCCTCTTGCATCAGGAACCAAAGTTAACGTATTCGGTTGGTCTTCAACCAATCCTATCTACGGTGGAACCGGTTCAGGTGCGCTTTCTGCAGCTTATCCCACAGTAGATTTCCTTCAGGGGCTTTCTGATGCGGGAATCGAGTACAACCAGGAGCTGGTTGACTTCTACAAGGGATGGAGAGATTCAAGACCTTCAGTCGGCATGATGGGTCAGGACTGGACTATACCTGAGCCTACCATCGACGAGTATGGTGATCTCTTTACTTCAGCAAAAGACTATTCAGATACAGCAATCTTCTTCATCGCACGTTCAGGCGGTGAGGGCGCCGATCTTCCTGTCAACTATGACGGCGTTGATACTTACAACTTTGATCCTAACAGCTGGTTTGGCGGCACAGGTACACGCTACTCCGAGCAGGCTGATGACCTTGATGCAAGCAAGTCCTATCTTGAGCTCTCAAACAGAGAGAAGGCTCTTCTGGACAAGGTTACATCAGACTACAGCAAGGTTATCGTTGTTGTTAACTCAGCCAATGCCATGGAGCTTGGTTTTGTAAATGACTATTCACAGATCAAGTCAGTTCTTTACTGCCCCGGCACAGGCCAGACAGGTTTTGACGGACTTGGTGAGATCCTTGCAGGTACAGTTAACCCTTCAGGTAAGACTGCTGATACCTTCGTTGCTGATCTTCATGCAACACCTACAGCCAACAACTTTGGTGACTTTGATTACACCAACATGACTGAGTTCGGATATGAGAACATGTTCGCTGAGGGCGGCATGGCTTATCCTACCTTCGTCAACTACGTAGAGGGCATCTACGTTGGATACAGATTCTACGAGACAGCTTACGCTGAAGCTCAGGCCGGCAACATGGACTTTGACTATGACAGCGCAGTTGTATATCC
The DNA here is from genome assembly GCA_946546925.1 of uncultured Butyrivibrio sp. Classification (GTDB taxonomy): domain Bacteria; phylum Bacillota; class Clostridia; order Lachnospirales; family Lachnospiraceae; genus Butyrivibrio. The sequence continues at coordinate 48,418 of CAMNOS010000003.1, read as the reverse complement.
TTTCGGATACGGACTTTCATACACAACTTTCACACAGGAGATGGGTCCTGTTAATAACGACGGAAAAGAGATCTCTTTTGATGTAACTGTAACCAACACGGGAAATGTACCCGGTAAGGACGTGGTTGAGGTTTACTACAATCCTCCTTATGAGAACGGCGGAATCGAGAAGTCAGCTGCAAACCTTGTTGCCTTTGAAAAGACATCCCTTCTTGAGGCAGGAGCTTCAGAGACAGTTAAGATCTCTTTTGCCCTGGAAGATATGGCTTCCTATGACACATACGGCGAGGGCTGCTACGTCCTTGACGCAGGAGATTACGAGATCTCAATCAACACAGACGCACACAACAAGATCGCTTCAGAGACTGTAAACGTAGGCTCAAAGGTTGTTTACGACGAGTCCAACAAACGTGAGTCAGACTTTGTAGCAGCAACCAATCAGTTCGGATTTGCTGAGGGTGATTCCTTCACATACCTTTCAAGAAAAGACGGCTTTGCTAACTTTGCAGAGGCCACAGCTGCACCTGCAACAACTGAGATGTCAGATGCTTACAAGGTAACATATTTCAACGAGACCAACTATGATCCTACAGCTTACAACAGCGACGAAGACGTAATGCCTGTAACAGGTGCCAAGAACGGCGTTAAGCTCTCTGACCTTCGTGACGTGGACTACGATGATCCCAAGTGGGACAGCCTTTTGGATGAGCTTACTGTTTCTGAGATGAACACACTTATTGCCCTTGGCGGATATGAGACTTCAGCAGTTGATTCCATCGGCAAGGTTATGACCTATGACTGTGACGGCCCTGCTTCTATTAACAACAACTTTACAGGCCAGGGTTCCATCGGCTTCCCTGCAGCAGTTATGATCGCCTGCACCTGGAACAAGGATCTTGCCTATGCCTTCGGTGATTCCATCGGAACAATGGCAGATGAGATGGATGTATCCGGATGGTATGCTCCTGCTACCAACACCCACAGAAGCGCCTTTGCCGGACGTAACTTCGAGTACTACTCAGAGGATGGCGCTCTTGCAGGCTGGATGTGCGCAAACGCTGTAAACGGAGCAAGAGCTCACGGCGTATACTCATATGTTAAGCACTTTGCAACCAACGACCAGGAGACCAACAGAACAGGCTTTTTGTGCACATGGCTCAATGAGCAGTCACTTCGTGAGGTATACCTTAAGTCCTTCGAGATCGCCTTCAAGAAGGCCAATCCTGCAGCAACAATGGTTGCCTTCAACAACATCGGAACAGTTCCTGCTGAGGCATGCTCAGAGCTTCTTAACACCGTCCTTCGCGGTGAGTGGGGCTTCAGAGGTCTTGCAGAGACTGACTACTTCGGTGGTTACGGCTATCAGGATTCAGACAGAATGATCAGAAACGGCTGTGATCTGATGCTTGCAACCTACGAGACACCTCAGTCCACAGTTACAGACCAGACTTCTGCAACATCTGTAATTGCAATGAGACAGGCTTCCAAGAACATCCTCTACACCGTTGTTAACAGCCGTGCTTACGACAAGAACGTTAACACAGGACTTCCCGGATGGGTTAAGCTCCTCTACTGTGTAGATGCACTTCTCATCGCACTCATCGCCTTCCTTGAGTTCAGGGCAATTAAGAAGTACCTCGCTCAGAAGAAGGAGACACCTGTAGCAGAAAAGAGCGCAGAAGAGTAATCTTCATAAACTCTGAATACAAAAAATAAGAAATCCCCGATTTCATGATATCCATGGAACCGGGGATTTTCTTTTCATTGGTATTATCCTGCTGCAAGTAGGGCTTATGCCTGCCTCTGGCTGTGATTCTTTTCCTTTTCCTCATACATGTTGTCATCCATGTGCTTGAGGAAATCATCAAGGCTTTCGGTCTCTGGATCGTAAATGCTGTATCCGATGGAAAGTGAGAGCTTATACTGACGATTCTCTGTCTCGTTAAAGAGGGCCACTTCGTCGTGGATATTTTTGATAATATTCTGCAGTTCCTTATCAGAAGTGTTTCTGACGATGATGATGAACTCATCCCCGGCAAACCTCGTGGCGATGGCTTTGTCAGACTTTGAGAAAACTATCACCCTTGCTACATCAATAAGAGCTTCATCACCAACTGAATGACCGAAGGTGTCGTTAATCTTTTTGAAATAATCCACATCTATCATGATACCGCCGAGCTTGCCGCGCTGCTTTCCGACGCTTTCCAGCAGGTAGTCGAGGTAAGCCCTGTTGTACAGACCGGTCAGTTTATCAAGGTAGGAGAACTCGTTTTGTTCCGACATATATATTGCAGTCAGTCCGATCGCGAGGGATACCCAGATCAGCGACACCCCATAGAAAACTGCCTGGATTATGCAGCCAAGTACCACCGGCCCCACCATCAGATGCAGGGGGAAGAACCTGACTTTGTCATACCGCTCCTCGTACTTGCGAAGTATGTATATGCTGAATAGGATATAACATCCGTCCACAACGTAGAACGCATAGCTGAAAGGCAGCCTGTGGTAGACGTTATTCTCATCTATGGTGTAGATGATCGGGAAAATGTTGTTGACCAGGGCGACGATAGCAAGCAGAATCGCCGGAATGAAGGCGTAGGTATATATTTTGCGGACTCTCTTCATTGAGTGATAGAGCTTTAAATCCTCATATAGGCACCACGATGAGATGAAGAGCGGGTTGGCAACAAAACAATAGGTATTGCCGAACATCGCGATGATCCTCATCAGAATTCCGCTTTTTCCGTCGCTGTAGAACATGAGAAAGTCTACAACACAGGCTATCATTGCAAGGATTGCCATGGCGGAAAAGATCCTGAATTCTTCGTGCCCCGTGTCAGATCTTCTGATGCGGCTCGAATAGAGCATGGCGGCAATCAGTATGAAGCCCGTAAAATCTGATGTTGCAACTGCGATTATGTTCATGATACTCCTCCCTGAGGAATTAGTATTTTGAGTTCAAACCAGTTTTTATTGATGTCAAAGGTCACAGTTCCATGATATTTTTCGGCAGTATATCGTATACTCTTTAGTCCGAAACCATGACTTTCCTTGTCGGCTTTTGTTGTAACAGGGTAGCCGTTTTTGAGGTTGATCGTATTTTCACAGTAGTTGTTTATCTGAATAAGTACGAAATTCTTTCTGGAAGATACCGAAAGATGTATAAGTCTCTTCTCGGGATCTTCTATGAGCGTAACACTCTCGATGGCATTATCCAGTGCATTTCCGAATATTGTGCATATGTCTGCAACATGCATGAAATCGAGAGTATTGCCGTCGGCCACGCAGGTGATCTTGATGTTATTGGCGCGGCAGTTCATCATCTTACCGGATATCAGTGTGTCGAGGACGCTGTTACCGGTCTCCAATTCAGGGCGGTAGGATTCGAGTTCCTGCTCGAGGGAGTCGATCCATTTGCTTCGCTGCTCGTCGCTCATCTCGGCGCGAAGCCCCGCAATCTGGTGCTTCAGGTCGTGATACTTCATGTTGATCAGATCGAATGTGGTCTGATAATTCCTGTACTTGTCATACTGCGCCTTGAGCATTGAATTGATGTTGTTGAGCTCTTTTTCCGCAAGGAGTTCACAGATACGGCTCTGATACACATACAGGATCATGATACCTGCGATATCAACAAGAGTTCTTACATAGAACACATCTTGGGTGACACCGGCAGAAAATGGCGTGTTGGAGAAGATAAAGCTCAGATTGCTGAAGGCAAATATCGCAAGTGCGATGAGAATTGCTGCAATGAGTTCTTTGGTGTTGATCTCCAGCTGAAATATACCCCTGGTAATGCTCTTTTCCATGTAATAGGCCCAGATGAACACAATGGAATAAGTTGCGATGAGAATGATGATCTGAGCTGCGGGTGATGGATTGATCGTCCTGAAAAAGCAGGCCAGCTGCCACTCCAGGGAAGCTGCCAGCTCAGCCAGAAGAAAAGCCCTGGCGCAGTAATAGCCTATGACATGTCTGGTGTCATCGCACACAATGTACATGAAGAAGTACATAAAGATCACTGCCATGAGCATACAGGGAAACCAGAAGTATATGGGAAGATTCCTGGTCGTCTGAAGAAAGGAACCCTGAATCAGTAGTGCAGCAGCCGAGATTATGACAAACATCTTTCTTGAAACCTTCTGCTTAAGGACAAGGCAGTAGGTTATGCAGGAGAGCCATTCGGCCAGGGCAGTGTATAGTCTTGGTATGTCCTGATAAATATTTTCCATAGAGTTAAATGTCCCGTGATGTTGTGCTGCTCATCACAGACCTGCCATGTAGTCTGTGAGAGCGCTCATGAAGTCGTTTTTCCTGGCGCGGCTGATGAGAAGCTGCCTGCCCGCTATGAGGCAGGCGCCGTTCTCGACTCCGTCGACGTATTTGAGGTTCACCAGGTATCCCTTGTTGCTCCTGAAAAAGTTGTAGGGGGAGAGCTGCTGTTCAAAGTCTGAGAGCTTGGCTCTTATGGTGAACTGGCCGCCACTTGTATAGAAATTAAGGTTGTGTCCCTCGCTCTCAATATAAAAGATATTGTCTATATCCAGTTTCTTGACCCCTGTGGGCATATCAATGGAAATGATATTGGAACTTGATTTCCTGATCCTGCCGATAGCTCTGTCAAGTTTCTGAGAAAAGGCAAAGTAGCTGACGGGTTTAACAACATAGTCCAGTGCATCAACCTGATAGCCTCTGATGGCATAGCTGGTCATATTGGTGATGAACATAATGACCACATCCTGGTCAAGGCGCCGTATCTCCTCTGCGGCAGTCATGCCATCCATCAGTTTCATCTCAATGTCCATGAGTATGATGTCGAACTGTGACTTGTAGCCGTTTGTAATCTCATCCCCATCCCTGAACCTGGTTATCTTGAAATAGTTGCCGCTCTCGGTCTGGTATTTCTCCACAAACTCAGTGAGCTGGGCTGCATATGTATCTTCGTCTTCTACAATTGCTAAATTGATCATAATATTTATTATACACCGAAAACATCGACGTTGATAAGATGATGAAATATGCGATAATATTTAATAAGAACAATGCTTTTTGACCAAATCCATTATGGTTCGTATAAACGTGTAACAAAGGAGGGACATGTCATATGAGTAACGAAGAAAAGATTATGAGTGATGCCGCCATGCAGGAGCTTTCCCTGGATGAACTTGAAGATGTCGCCGGCGGCAAGATAAGTGCCTCGGGATATTTAGTACTTTCATCAGCTGTTCTTGTGGCCAAAAGAATGGGCAAGACCAAGGACAGCCTTATTGAGGTAATAACGGAGTCCTGGGAAACCGGCAGTAAATTCAAAGACAGGTGCACAGACGGAACGGGTATGGATCTGACGAATGCTATCAGCTATATCAATCAGATATGGTGACATAAAAAGGGCCTGCAATTTAGCGATCGCTATATTGCAGGTCTTTGTAGCAGGGGAAGCAGGATTCGAACCCGCATGAACGGTTTTGGAGACCGTGATACTAGCCATTGTATGATTCCCCTATATTTATATGTGAACGGCGCAAAGACGGGACAACTTCTCCCTGTCGCGCCGACGAAGGAAATTATATCATAGCAGTATGACAATGTAAAGCGGAAATTTCATACTTCTGTAAATTTCACCTCATCGCAGAATGGCGCCCATTTTGAGCATACTGTCAGTGCATATCCCTGAACAAAATATTCGGTAAAAGAAATACCGGAAAGGTCAAAAGAGTCGCATGAGGCTGAAATATCTGAAATCCGGTATCTGACCGGATAAGATCCTGAGACCTCTTCGGGTAAAAGAGATGCAGAGCTGCTTCTTTTTAGCCGGATGTTCCTGGCTCCCATGGCAATCCCTATTCCGGTATATTTCATGACGCTCTCCTTGAAGGTCCAGAGCCTTGTGAAAGCAAGGTCGCGCTCCGGATCGTTTCTTTCGTCATTGCTATGAGAATTGCTGCTTATCTCAATATTGATGCAGGTGCTCATCTTTGCTGCAAGTTCCGTTTCTTCATCATTAAAAGCGTAATTTACAAGATTGTCATTGAAGTGACGCACTTCTTCAATATCCACGCCTACTTCGCTGCCGGACAGAGCCAGAACCGCCATGGAGCCTGAGTGGGAGATATTGAAAAAGATGTTCTTCATATCAGTGTTATCTGTCTTCTGTGCTTTTGGGGCAGAAGAATTGCCATCAGACTCAATCAGGTATGGCTTGCCGTGCGCTCCGGCCCCGACCCGGTAATCTGCCATTCCAAGATCTGCCATAGCAGTGTGTAAAAGAATTCCTGCACCAAGACAAAGGCGCTTTGCGCTGTCGACCTTAAATGCGTCTAGTTTTTTTCTGCGCTCCGCGGGCATTAGTGGATACCACTTGTCAAAAGCTCTTTTGTCTGAAAGCGAGTCGGTATTGATTAAGTACAATCTGTTTGAATCCATTGATCATTCCTATGTTGGTGCGGCAATCTTTTATCCGCAGTCAAAAGTCATATCCAATCCCCATTTTACCCCTTATATGTCGGATTTCCAAATCAGACTTCATACATTCTATACAATTCTTTTATTTCTAATTAATTTTCTACATATTTTTGTATATAAACTCTTTACAAAGCTTTAATGTGAATGTCGCATGAATACAGGTGTTTATGATGACTTGTATGATTGACTGTTCTTTATAATCATAATATGAAAGGAAGACTGTGGGCATGGAAAGAAATGTGACTAATAAAAAAGAGACCTTCATTGTAAAGGTCGAATACAGTCAGAACAGATCCTGGCAGGGCCGGGTGATCTGGGCCGAAGAAGGCAGACAGGCCCGCTTCAGAAGCGCTCTTGAGCTTTTAAAGCTCATGGACGAAGCCATGAACAGTCAGCAGGAGTCATGCTTGGATCTTGAAAACTCAGTATCCTGAGGAAGATATCCTAAGGAAGAAGAGAAGTATTATCAGATAAAGAAATAATAAAATCATATAAAAGAAAAAGCCGGAAACCTAAAGAAACAATTAAGGGCTTCCGGCTTTTTTTAGATAATTTTTATTTTTTACAAAAATAGATATAAATATGATGGGTAATATGATTGACAAAATTATAAAATATAAACCGGATTTAAGTAAGTAACCCGTAGGAAAAGGATTATTACCATGAACAAGTCAAAACACAGCTACAAAGATAAAAATACGTTTATAGTCAAGCTGGACAACCGCCAGAGGGACACCTGGCAGGGAGAAGTGGTCTGGGCTGATGAAAACAGGACCGAGAGGTTCAGAAGTGCGCTGGAACTCATCAAACTTATGGATGAAGCGATGAACAAGAGTGCTGAGGCCGCTTCTTTTGCCGATAAGACCTCAGCGGTATAATAACTCTCTTTTTATAAATGGGAATACATTTCCTTTATTAATATAGAAAAAACAAGATTTGAGGAGGATAAACCATGTTAAGAAAATGGAACAGAGTGCTTTCGTTTCTGCTTTCTGTAGCTCTTGTGACCACTACCTTTGGCAGTGACTTCGCTACAGCAAGAGTTTACGCTGAAGAAATCGAAGCGGCAACAGAAGACTCCGATGAAGGCGATGGCCTTGGAAGTCTTTCTATAGCTGAAAATGTGGAGGAAAATGATGCCTCAGAAGACAGCTCAGAAGCTGCTGAGGAAGATTCTGAGGAAGAGAGCGCAGAGGATGCAGCTGCAGTAGATGCTGCAACAGAAGCAGCTGCAGAAGATAATGCGGAAGCAGCTACAGAATGTACTACTGAAGCAGCTGCAGAGGCCGCAACAGATGAGAATGCAGAAGCAACTGCAGAAGTTCCTGCAGAGGCTGCTGAAGCAGTTACAACTGCCGAGACAGAAATAGCTGTTGAAGCAGAGGCTGAGAAGAAGCTTGTTACAGTAACATATAAGACCCAGAAAGGTGGAACACTTTCTCGCAAGTCTGAGACTGTAGATGTTAATGATGAAGCTGCTTCTTTTGAGGGCGCAACAGTTACAGCCTGGAACGACGAGTACGAGTTTACAGGATGGGTTGATGCGCAGGGAACAGTAGTAGAAGAGGGCAATACAATCGTTCCTTCCGGTCTTACAGAGGATGCGACATTCACAGCTACCTTCAAGGCCAATGAAGACGTTGAAGTCAGGATGCCTTCAATTGTAAAAGAGAATGTACACGCAGGCGGAATGATCGTTTCTGTGAATGCAGAATCAGGTGTATTCCCTGAGGGTACAACAGTTTCCATTAAAGGCATCTCTGAGGATAAAGCTCTTGAGACAGCCAAAGATGAGCTGGGCGATGGCGTAACAGAAGCAAAAGGTGTCGATATTACTTTCTGGAATAATAATGAAGAGATCCAGCCTGCTGATCAGACATATGTACACGTAACGCTTGCTCTTGAAGAGGCAATGGAGACTGACAATCTTACAGTTCTTCACGACCACGGCGACAATGTTGAGGAGATCAGTGCAGCTGTATCCAAGGATGCTGCAGGTAACGCTGAAGCAGTTGAGTTTGACGTTGAACAGTTCTCAATCTTCATCGTTGCCAATGATGGTAGTTCCTCTGATGATATTAATGGTGAATATCACAGTGTTGCCACCTATAACTTCTATGATGGAGATAAGCTTATCAATACTCAGCTTGTCAAAAAAGGCGATACACTTGTTGATCCCGGAGTTCCTGACCTCTCTTACGGTGCAGGTGAAAAGGGACGTAAGGAGTTCGAGGGCTGGTATACCAAGACAGCTGATGACAAATTTGATAAGCAGGTAACATTCGGAACAGTCGGTGATGTTACAGCTAATGATATCGTCAATGTATATGCCAAGATCAGAGTTACATACTATATAACATTCCGTGGAATGGGTGTTAACGGCGACGGCGTTGACAGAGAAATTGTCCATGTTCAGAGAGCTGCCATCAACGAAGGTGAGAGCACAATGGTTGCTCTTGATGATGAGACTGTTACACCTAAGAGCGACGTGCAGGCATTTATGGGATGGTCGATATCAGAGGGTTCCACAACTTCTGCTGACAAGGTGACAGAAGTTGATGTAAGCCAGGTTGATGAAGTATATCCTATAGTTGTCAATGCGCACTGGATCACTTTTGATAAGAATGGCAAGGGAGCAACATATACAGCACCTGTTTTTGTTGAGTATGGCAAGAAACCTTCTGCTTCCAAGCCGGATGATCCTATTCGTTCAGGCTATGAGTTCCTCGGCTGGTTTACAGAGGCTGAGGGTGGCGCTGAATTTGACTGGAACAGCGCACTTTCAAGTGATGTGAAAGTATATGCTCATTGGAAAGAAAATGATAGCATCAAATATACAGTTATTGTCTGGAAACAGCAGGTATCAGATTCTGTTGAGGCCTCTGATGCAGATAAGAAGTATGACTTTGGTGCAAGTAAGGAATTTACTATTTCTTCTGATGCCACTCTTACAGAGAGCATCATTGCTGGAAATGTTGAGACAATCAAGAATTCTACAGCAAACTTCAGTCTTGATCACTTTACCAAGAATGTATCCAAGAGCGATAAGAATGTGGATCTTGATATTGCCGGTAATTCAGTAGTTAATGTTTACTATGACAGAGACGAGATTACTGTGAAATTTGTGACAGTAACGAAGAGAAATAACAAAATTGTTCAGAACACTTATAAAGTCGTAACCGGGTTGTATGAGCAGAACTTCAGCCAGGTTAAAGATGCTGAATGGCCCACAGAATACGAGTGGTATGATGAATTAAAGGAAGATGGAACTGTAGCCGGAACTCACTACACATTCCTGGCATCTTTCCTTTATGATACGACATTATATGCAGTTACTCCTGAATATACTCCATACTACACTAAAATTGACAATATTGGTAACGTTCTGGTTCAGTATGACACAGAGCATCCACATTCCATTTATCACTACAAAGAGAATGTAGACCACACATACAATCCTGAGAACCCTGATAACACCAATACCTATCCGGCAAGATATTACAAATACGGTAAAAACAACAGCAAAACGGGATATGTAGATGCATACTTCTACTTCTCCGATAAATATGAAGGATTCACGGTATATGAATACTATGTAGGAACTTCATACCCGACTGATGAGTCAGCCTGGAAGAAGGTTGCAGATGCTGATGTATACCAGGGCAATCCTATTGTGGTATACGGTGAGAATAACAACCTGTATATCCGTCACAAGAGAAATGCAGGCAACATAACCTTTGTTGAAAACTATAAGGGCAGTACAACAGAAGTTGGCAGTATAAAGGGAATCCTTTTCGAGGAAACTCTTGGCGCTTACAGCGATAAGACACCTGAAGTTAATACCAGTAACAAGAACGGATTTACATTCGAGGGCTGGTACAAAGACAAGAATGGCACAGCAAAGTTTGACTGGGATTCAGAGACTATGCCGCCCAACAACTTTGTACTCTACGGCTATTGGAAACCTATCCTCTATACTGTGATTTTACATGAGGGCGAGGGTGCCAAAGTTGAAAAACCTGACGGAATGAAATTTACCCTTAAGTATATCGAAGAGCTGGGACAGTTCGAGACTGTTGAAAGAGGAAGTCTTGATGCGAATGTATCACATGGCGACTGGCAGCTTGTAGGATGGTTTGTGCAGGGCACAAATACACCTTATTCATACGGACAGCCCACAGGTAGCGAGACTGAAATTCACCTCGAAGCTAAGTGGAGATATCCCGGAGTAGTAAAAGTAAAATACGATGCCGGCGAATTTGGAACCGATGCACCTTTTGATAACTACAGCTATGCGACCAGTTCCTCTGTTGTTGTTGGACAGCCTGCAAGGCCCGACAGCAAGCATGTATTCATGGGATGGGTTGTTGAAGGCGGAGACGGAGCAGTTCTCCTTCCCAATAATACATTTAAGATTACAGGCGACATACTTCAGGATTACACAGAGACAGATGGAAGCACTGTAAAGGCTGTGGTTTTGAAAGCTAAATATGAGAAATCAGAAATAGTTAATGAAGAAACACACATCACCTATGACCCCGGTCGTGGAGATGCCGGTCAGGCACAGATAACTGTTAGTACTCCTTCACCGCTTCCGGTCAACTATAAAGTAACAGCTCTTGGCAAGACATACACCAAGGCCGGATACAAGCAGGTTTCCTGGAATACAGAGATTGATGGAAAAGGATTAACAGTTGATCTTAACAAGACATTCATTGCGGCTGACAACAAGGATGCCGGAACATTTAATCCAAAGGCTAACATCCTTTATGCTCAGTACGAGCCCATTACAGTAACTGTTACCGTTAAGGGACTTGATGATACATCTAAGACATACAATGGTTTAACTCAGACATACAATGAGTGGGAAATAGTTTCTGCTGTTGATGAAGACAAAGAGGCTGTAAGTGTTACTAAGAATGACATTACCTACACGGGCAGCGGTGCATCAGGCATAAATGTAGGCACTTATCCCATGAACCTGGCTGATTCACAGTTCTCTTATACAGGCAGCGCATTTGATCCAAAAGCAGTTACATTCGTGCTTAAAAAAGACGGATCAATGAAGATCGATTATGCAGAGGTAAAAGTTACTGCACTGGATAACGATAAGACATATGGAGAAGCTGATCCTGAGCTGAAAGCAGAAGTATCCGAACTTGTGAACGGCGAATCCGAGGATCTTATCAGCTATGATGTAAATCGTGATCCCGGTGAAGATGTAGGTTCAGACTACAGAATCATCCCAAGCGGAGATGAGATACAGGGTAACTATAAGGTAACTTATCAGAACGGAAAGTTCGAGATCAGAAAAGCCGGAACGAATTCTGTTACAGTGACAGATTACAATGGCGTATATGATGGTGGATTCCATACGATCACAGCAGCTGCTAAAGTAACAGCGGGAACAACTCTTTACTTCAGTGAGAGCGAAAATGGTGAGTGGAAGACATCTGCTCCTGAGTACAAAGACGTAACAAATGGAACCACTGTATATGTTAAGGCAGTTAACCCCAACTATGAGGATGCCACAGCAAGCGGAAAAGTAACTATCACACCTAAGCCGGTAACAGTATATGTAGATGAGAAAGAGAAGTTCTACGGAGAAGATGATCCTGAGCTCACTGTACAGGATCTTACCGAGCAGATGGTTGAGGGAGAAGATCCTAAGCAGCTCATCAGCTACACACTTGACCGTCAGGATGGTGAAGACGTAGGAGATTATCTCATCGACGCTACTATCGAAAACGAGATACAGGGCAATTACAAGGTAAGTAAGGTGCCTAATTACCTGCACATCCATAAAGCAGGCAAAGAGTTTAACGAGATCACAGTAACTGATTACAATGCGCCTTATGATGCAGATGCTCACAGCATCACCGCGAAGGCTAAGGTAGAAGGCTCAACACTTAAGTACAGTCTTGATGGAGAGAATTGGAGTGATACACTTCCTACTTACACCAATGTAACTAAGGAACCGGTTACAATTCATGTAATGGCTGAGCACAAGAACTATGAAACAGCCAAGGCTACAGGAACAGTAACTATCACACCTCTTAAAATTGAGATAACTGCTCCCGAGAAGGAATTTGAGTACAGTGGAAATCCTTGGAAAGTTACTGCAGATGATATCACAGAGGATTATCTTGATAAGCTTGTTGGAGAAGACAAGATAAGCAAGTCAGATATCAAATTTGTTGATGAAACAAACATTAGAACACTGCCCGGAGATCAGAAGGTAATTATTGATAAGGCTTCAGTTGTTGTTAAGTCCGGCACAGAGACTGTAACTGACAACTACGATATTACTGTAAAGCCTGGTAAGATCACTATTACTGACAGAAAGACTCCTTATGAGGTTAGGCTTACAAGCAAGGACGTTGAGTCTGTATACAATGGCAAGGAGCAGAAGTACACAATTGGTGCAGATGTTGTTCAGGATACCAATGGTGTGGCAGGAACAATACAGAAGCTCAAAGAGATGATTGGCAACTTCTTTACTATCACTGCAGGAGCAGCTGAGGGCATAAGCTTCAAGGTAGAGGGGTCTGATGCAGAGTACATCATGAGCGGCATTTCTGTAACAGCTAAAGGAACCAATATTGCAGAGCATACTTATAAGTTCGCTCTGGACAGTAATCCTGTTATTTATCAGGATGGCGTAGATGTAACAAAGCAGTTTAAGATCAATTCTGATCAGCTGGGTTATCTCAACATAGTTCCTGCAGAGGTAACAGTTTCTGCAGAAACAGGTCGCTACAAGATGTCCGGTACAAGAGATCCTGAATTTGATGCAGATGTAGTCGTAACAGACACAAGACTTGATGAAGAGACACGTAAGGCTCTTCTGCCTGAAGCGCTTAAGACTGTTGTCTACAAAGTCGTTCGTACAGATAAGTCTGAGAGAGCAGGCAAGTATGTTCTGAAAGTTGATACTGATACAAAGAACCCTCAGGGTAACTTTATAGTACGGACCAATGACGGAAACTTTACTATCAGGAACCGTACTATTCCTGACGATCCTACTCCGACCGATCCTACACCTACACCTGACGGAGGAGATACTCCTACAACACCTTCAGGAGCAGTTCTCGGTGCGAGAAGAGAGGAAGCTGAGGAGCCTGCTGTACTTGGTGCAAGAAGAGGCAGAACTGAGGATGAGACTAATTCTTCAGCCAGAGTATTTGCAATCCTTATTTCGGCAGCTGCAGCAATCACTATCATGCTCACAGGCAAGAAAAAGGAAGAGGAAGAGTAATATAGAAAGCTTATATGCTCAGTACTCGGAATAGTTAATCAAAGGCGCCGGACCGGCATTATGGATCCGGCGCCTTATTTTATTTTTTTTTAAGACAAAATTGCAAAAATATTCTCTGCTATGATTATTTATATGATGCGCCCCGGAGTATCATTTTGTTATAAGGAAAGGGACATTCTATGAACAGGAAGAAAGGCACTTTCGTTATTAAAGTTGATAACACGGATGATGCTTCATGGAATGGTAAGGTGACTTGGGCAGACGAAGGAGTCACAGAGACCTTCAGAAGTCCACTGGAGCTATTGAAGCACATGGATGAGGCGCTGGAGGCTGGTTCGGAGTCGGAGCAGATTTAGTGTGTTGGGTTTATATAGGATGGACGGCAAGCCGCGTAGATTTTTGTCACGCGGCTTGCCGTGTTTTCTGATTTTAATGCGGGAAATATGCCCACTTGTGGTATACTGTAATGGACAAAATAATTGAATTTTTCAGAAAAAGGAATATGGCGAGAATTATGAGTGACAGCAAGCACATGTTATTTGCAAGAAATCTGATCTGCATCTGTATAGAGGACAACCAGAATGCTGACTATCAGGGCCTTCTTTATCATCAGTATGCGGATGATCCTGTTTCTTTTGACGGGACTGCCGATCTTATGGTAAAGATGGAAGCTCTTTTTGATGAGTGGGATTTTCCTCAGAGAGGACTTGCTGCACGAAAGTTTGACAAGAAGGACAGAGACGAATTAAAGAGAAAGAAACCCGCTCATGGAGACAAACTTCCAATAGATATCATTGCAGAGAAGTGCGGAGTGCGAAACGTCCAGAATAAGAAGGGGGCACTCGGAACATTTGTGGTTCAGGTCGTGTACAGGCAGGACGCTTCATGGCAGGGGCATGTTATCATCAAAGAGAAGGATGAGCAGCTGGATTTTAACAGTGCTCTTGAACTGATAAGAATAATTGACAGGATTGTTTCCGGATAAGGGTTGGTGATATCTCTTTTGAAAAAAAAGATAAGTGTAAAAAGAGTCATTGGTATTGTACTTGCTGTGCTGATAGTAGTTGCTATAGCTCTTTTCGCAGCATTCAGGATATATACGAGTGATTATTACGCTGCTGATACAGGGACAATTCAAGAAATTGCAGATCTGATCGGTGATAGCGTGACTGCATATACAGACGAGACCGGGACGGTATTTATTCCTGCAGACCATGATGTCAAGGCTGTTGTAGTCTTCTATCCCGGTGGCAAGGTTGAGTATTCGGCCTACAGCAGCCTTATGTATGAGCTGTCGGATATGGGGTATATCTGTGTGATCCCCAGGATGAGAGGCAATCTTGCGTTTCTGAACGTTGATGCCATTGATGATATACGCAGGAAATATGCAGATGAGATGGCTCTTGTGAACGGGCTTGACTGGTATCTGGCAGGACATTCACTTGGGGGCGTCGCGGCTGCAAATTATCTTGCTGATAAAGCAAAAAACGATAGGGGAGACCTGGTAGGCGGCTTTAAAGGGCTTATACTCTGCGCTTCATATCCCGCAGACGATCTGTCTGGTACGACACTTAGGTTTATATCGATCAGGGGATCCAACGACGGAGTGCTCAATATGGAGAATTATGAGAAGAGCAGATCCTACTGGCCCGGGGATGCCAGAGAGGAAGTAATAGAAGGCGGGATCCACTCATATTTCGGCAGTTACGGTATACAGGAGAATGATGGAGAGCCTGCTATAACCAACCAGGAACAGCTTGATATAACTGCCCGGATCATAGATGAATGGATATGCCAATAACTCATAGTTTTTCTTCATTTTTTTACAAGGATTTTACTATAAACTGTGCTATGATTTTTTTAATGATAGCACAGTTTTTTATTGGAGGGCGCGATGTTTAACATAGTTGAAGTATTTAACAGAAGTGTGACGGTGGAGCTTGTTTCAGAGAGCATTTTTAAACAGGACGAGGAGTTTGAGGTATTTATTAACGGGCAAAAGAGCCTGTGTACCGACCGGAATGTCCTGACAGTAGCAGGTCTTTTGCCTGATACAAAATATGTGATCAGGATCGGTGACTGCGAAAAAGAGTTTGTGACCGAGCACGAGTCTGTGCTTCTTGATGTAAGGAAATTTGGGGCCAAAGGAGACGGCATCACCAGTGACACAGCGGCCATTCAGGCTGCAATTGCATGCTGTCCCAAGGCGGGCACAGTATACCTTCCGGCAGGAGATTACCTCTCAGCAGCTCTTTTCCTAAAGAGCGACATGACGCTGTTTATCGATGAAGGAGCTCGTATCCTGGGAGATACAGACAGGAATCATTATCCGGTGCTGCCGGGAATGACCATGACGACAGATGAAAAGGGAGAATACAACCTTGGAACCTGGGAAGGCAATCCCCTGGATATGTTTGCATCGCTGATAACGGCTATAGATGCTGAGAATCTCAATATCATCGGACCGGGAACTATAGACGGAAATGCGCAGAACTCTGACTGGTGGGTCAAACCCAAAGTAAAGAGATGTGCATGGAGGCCCAATGACATTTTCCTTTCCAGATGCAGAAATGTAAGACTGCAGAATATCAAGGTGATGAATTCACCCTGCTGGACTGTGCATCCCTACTATTGTGAGGACATTTCTTTTCTTAATCTCTACATCAATAATCCGTCGGATTCACCCAATACTGACGGTCTGGACCCTGAGAGCTGCAGGAATGTTCTTGTGCTTGGAACAGTCATCTCAGTGGGTGATGACTGCATGGCCATCAAGAGCGGCAAATACTACATGAGTCTTAAGCATCATAAGGTGACGGAGGATGTGTATATCCGCAACTGCAGATTTGAGAGAGGGCACGGAAGCGTCACTGTCGGCTCCGAGGCTGCAGGCGGTGTGAGAAACGTCAGGGTTTCAAAGTGCGTCTTTGACGGAACTGACAGAGGGCTTCGTATAAAGACGAGGCGGGGAAGAGGCGAGAGATCTGTTCTCGACGACATCCTCTTTGAGAACATCATTATGGACGGCGTGCATATGCCATTTACTGTGAATATGTTCTATTTCTGTGATCCGGACGGGCACAGCGACTATGTTCAGAATCAGAATCCTGCGCCTGTTGATGAGATGACCCCTTCTATAGGAACAATAGCAGGAAGAAATATAGAGTGTACCGGTGTAAGTGCCTGCATGCTCTGCGGCGTGGGGCTTCCGGAGAGTCCTATCGGAAGGCTCTCTTTTGAAAACATCAGGCTTTCGTTCCTGCCTGAAGGTGAGAGGGTTCCGGAGACACCTGTCATGATGGACAATTTTGATAAGATGAGCGGGAGAAGTATCTACGCCAAGAATGTCAGAGAACTGGTGCTGAAAAACGTTGAGATCAAGGGCAGCGCAGATGATGCTCCTGAGCTTATAAATGTCGAGAAGTCAGAACTTACTGATGTGAAGTACATGAACTGACGGCGGTTAATTGGCGGATTTTCCAAGGGCGAGAACCAGAGCCTTATGCAAACGGAGTAGATAATATATGCAGATACGGGTTGAAAAGAGCGGTGGAGATTTCTCTACAGTACAGGAAGCAATCAATGCGGTTCCTTATGAAGAGAAGGCTGAGATAATCATTGGAGAAGGTGTATTCAGAGAGAAGCTCTTTTGCGAAAAAAGAGATATTACCTTTATTGGAGCAGGAATCGACAAAACCGTGATAGATTTTGATGACTATGCCAACGAAGTTATGGAGGACGGCTCAAAGCGCGGGACCTTCAGAAGTTATACTGCGTTCTTTGGCGGCGGGAGAGTCTGTGTCAGGAACATGACGATCAAAAACAGTGCAGGCGACGGCAGGGTTGTGGGCCAGGCTGTTGCTGTCTATGCTGATGCGGATCTGTGCCTTTTTGAGAATGTTGAGATGACAGGCTGCCAGGATACGCTCTTCTGTGCACCGCTCCCTGTGAGTGCAAGGCAGAAGAACGGTTTTATGGGGCCCAGACTTATGACCGAAAGGCGCCTTACGAAGCAGTACTACAAGAACTGCCATATTACGGGGGACGTGGACTTCATCTTTGGCGGCGCGGACGCTGTGTTTGATGGATGTGAGATCATCTGCAATGACAGGATGCATGATCGGAGAAGGACTGCCGTAGAGAGTATTTCACAGAGCAGTAATGAAGCGGTATCAGCTTCAAAGACCGGTGATCTTACAATGAAGGATTCAGGGGCGCATGAGGGCAGACTTGACAAGGATCAGATAGATGTCACCGAGCGGCTTATAAACGGATATATAACAGCGGCCTGCGGACTTTCTGAAAACCTCGGCTTTGTTTTCAGGAACTGCAGGATATACGGCGCTCCGGGCTGTGAGGATGGAAGCGTCTTTTTGGGACGTCCCTGGAGGGAAGAGGCAAGGACTGTTTTCATTGACTGCGAAATGGATGCAAGTATAGCCCCTGAGCGGTTTTCTGGCTGGGGCGGAATAACCAAAGATGAGCCTTTAACGTTTTACGGCGAATATGGAACAACAATTCTATCTTCCGGGGATGGCGCCTGCAGCACAATATCTGAAGACGGCAGTGCTCACGCTTTAGATGATTCACATAAGAATCCATGGGTCAGGGACATTGACGCACAGCTTGCCTCAGAACTGTCTGCGCGGGCTGATGAGGTTGTAAGAGCTGTACTGGGCTGAATGTGTCTTTTTTGGATGTTGGGATATGATCTGATTTGGAATATAACTTAGAGAGACATTATGATTGACATGAGCGGAATAATTGAAAATACACGACGAAGGATAAGGCTTGATGGCTCCATTGGGCGGGTTATAAAAGGCAATCTGCTTCCCTTTGTACTTGTTATGGTGCTGTGCATTTCACTTTCCGGATGCGGAAGGAAGAACAGCGCAGAGCAGATAGCTGCAGATGCTGCATTAAATGTGCAGTCTGTTTCAGAAGAATCGGCAGGCGCATCGTCCACATTCGAGTTCGAACTTGATACCGGTGGCACAGATGAAAGTGCTGCAGAACCCGGCAGTGAAGCTTCGGCCGAGTATGGAAAGGACAGTGCAGCAGAACTGGGAAGTCAAGCTACGTCAGGGTCTGGGAAGAACAATGCAACTGATTCCGGAAACAATAACATGTCGGAGGCGGATGCGGCGTCAGGCTATGCGGATGCGAAGAACTCTGCGTTTTCGGATGGCACTTCCGCCAAAGAGCCTGTTCCTGACGAGGGCGGCTCCTACACTACCAAGGAAGACGTGGCTCTTTATATACACACATACGGCAGACTTCCTTCTAATTTTATCACCAAGAAACAGGCCAAAAAGCTGGGCTGGAGCGGAGGTGGTCTGGAAGAATTCGCGCCGGGCAAGTGCATTGGAGGCGATTACTTTGGCAACTATGAGGGGCTTTTGCCTGAAGATCGGGAATACCGGGAGTGCGATATAGATACTCTTGGCAAAAGCAAGCGCGGGGCAAAGCGCATAATCTATTCCGATGACGGCTACATTTATTACACTGATGACCACTATGAGTCGTTTGAACTTCTGTATGAGCCCTGAGCATTAGTGTAAGCTTTAATGTTTTGTTTCTTAGGCTGTACAGGATCTTTGAAATATGGAGAAAATATGGAGAAAGTTTTTTACATTGATCTGAGAAGTATTGCGACAAAAGAAGAGCTCCACGGGCTCCTTGCAAAAGAGCTTCCGCTTCCTGATTATTACGGCCGGAATCTGGATGCGCTTTACGACATTCTGACTGAATGCGGTGAAGGCTGGAATATTATCTTTTACAATGCTGCGTCAGCTGATTGCCGGCTTTCTGATTATATAGGTAAGCTTCGAAAAATGGCACAGCGTGCTGCAAAAGAGACAGACGGACTTAAGATACGATTCTTTCAATGAAACTAAGGAGGATTTCTTATGAAGAACATCACGCTTGGTAAAACCGGTATAACAGCGCCTCAGAACGGCTTTGGTGCACTTCCCATACAGAGAGTATCGATGGATGAGGCGGTCAGGATACTCAGAAAGGCTTACGAAGGCGGCATGACTTATTTTGATACCGCAAGGGCCTACACAGACAGTGAGGAAAAGCTTGGAAAAGCCTTTGGCGAATCCGGCATCAGGGACAGAATATTCATAGCAACCAAGACCGCAGCCAAAACGCCTGAGGACTTCTGGAAGGATCTGGATACATCACTTAATAACCTGCAGACAGACCACATTGATCTGTATCAGTTTCATATGGTGGGGCAGTGTTACAGACCCGGTGACGGAACTGGCATGTATGAGTGCATGCAAAAGGCTAAGGAGCAGGGGAAGATCATACACATAGGAGTAACTGCCCACAAGCTTATGGTGGCCAGGGAACTGATTGAGAGTGATCTGTACGAAACGCTGCAGTTCCCGCTGAGCTATCTTTCATCTGACAAGGAACTTGAACTTGTCAGCCTCTGCAAAGAACACAACATGGGATATATTGCGATGAAGGGCCTTGCAGGAGGTCTGATCAACAGGTCGGATGCTGCAATGGCGTTTATGAACGAATTTGACAACGTTATGCCCATCTGGGGTATCCAGCGCGAGAAAGAGCTTGATGAGTGGCTTTCATATATGGACAACACACCTGAAATGACTCCTGAGATCAGTTCTTTTATTGAAAAAGAAAAAGCTGAACTGGCAGGGGATTTCTGCAGGGGGTGCGGTTACTGTATGCCATGTCCTATGGGAATCAAGATCAACAACTGTGCAAGGATGTCCCTTATGATAAGGCGTGCTCCATCAGAGTCCTGGCTTAGCAGGCAGTGGCAGGAGGAGATGGCCAAGATCGATACCTGCATAAACTGCAGAGCCTGCACTACAAAGTGTCCATATGAGCTCAGCACTCCGGAACTTCTTAAGAAAAACTACGAGGACTACAAAAAGGTACTTGCAGGAGAAGTGAGTGTGGGGTAAAATGATTTTACGCAATTTAAATTTTGCATTTTATCTTTACATAAAAGGAGTATAATAATGGGATCATTAAAGGATTTATTCTTTGGAAGTGATACAGAAAGAGAGGCAGGTAATATGGAGAACGAAGAGATCAGGAAGGAAACAGAGGGCGCCGGCGGCGATATCATAGATTCAAGCATGCTTGTTGGAGATATTATTTCCAAGCATCCGATCGCTGCGAGATTCCTTATGGAGTGCGGCATGGGCTGCATCTCCTGTCCCGCATCACAGATGGAATCGCTGGCTGAGGCATGTGCGGTTCACGGAATCGACGGCGATGAGATCACAGATGCACTTAATGACTATCTTCTTGAGCACAACGAGAATGTATGAAAAAACTGTTGCGGAAAAGCTTTTTCCGCAACAGTTATTTTTTTGAATGCATATGACGGGACTCCGGCATCGTATCGTCACATAGTATTTACTTCGAAAGTAACATTGCACATATCGCTGTATTTGCTGGCATCCCAGTTCATCATTATCCTTTCTGAGACCACATCTATATCTATTGCCGTGGTCTTCAAAAGTATCAGCAGGACCTGGTTTCGTCCGTACGGAGTAATGACATCGCTCTGTCTTAAAGAATTCTTCATCACTTCTACGAAGGCTTCCATGACTTTTTCCGGATCAAGATCGCCGTGGATCTTGACTGAGAAGAGCATCACGTGGATGTTTTTCTGATAGTTGACCACAACCCTTGACAGAAACTGATATATGATCTTGTACTGTTCTGTGGGCAGCACCATGGCGCCCTTTCCGGGACTTCTTTCGCCCATGAGCATCATGGCAGTTGCCAGAGCAGTGGGTTCTGAAGATGCGTTTTCCTCACTTTTCTTTGGATCTGAGAAAATTTTGTATCCATGCTTTCCGTTTTGCTTAACATCGTAGAGGGCTTTGTCTGCCTTTTTGAAAAGAGTCAGGAAGTCTTTGCCATTGTCCGGTGCAAATGAGCATCCGATAGATGCTCCAAGGGGTATGGTCATGTCCTCGCCCAGCAGCTCTTTTGCTGACAGCGTGATCTGCTCATTGATCCATCTGGTCTTGTCTGCTATGACTTCTTCGTCGTTGATATTCTTACAGAATACCACGAATTCATCACCTCCCATGCGGCCGGCAAGGTCGGTGGAGCGTATGGCTGAGCGAATGATCTCAGAGAATCTTATCAGAATCTTATCGCCCATGTCGTGACCGTAGATGTCGTTGACAGGCTTGAAGCTGTCAAGGTCGATCATCATCAGGGCGCCAATGTTGTCTTTTGCCAGAATATCAATCTCTTCCTGGGAAGAAGCCTTATTGAGAAGACCTGTCATGGGATCGGTGACAGCGGCTTTTTTGAGACCGCGGATCTGTTCCACGGTTGTCAGTATATTGGAGACGCGCCTTAGAAGGACATCTGCTCTGAAGGGCTTACGGATAAAGTCGAGTGCTCCCATGGAGAAGCCGATACTCTCAGTCACGTCCTTTTTGTCTGAGGTCATGAACATAAAAGGAACCTGGAACCCCATCTCATCCTGAAGCATTTTCTGCAGCTCAAATCCATCGATTTCAGGCATCCGCAGGTCTGAGAGAACAAGATCCGGACGCTCTGCCTTGAACAGCTCTATGGCTTCTTTTCCGGATGCGGCACAGATGGTATCGTACTCACTTGACAATATGTGATCCGTCATTCTGAGGGAAATTTTTTCATCGTCTACGATCAGAATCTTGTGATTTTTACCCATAGGTTCACCTCGTTATTAACAAAATCGTACCACAGCCGGGGGGTTATATTGCTTAAATAATTGTAAAAATATTCTGTATAAAGTATGTAATTTTGCGAAAATATATCATTAGAAGAGCAAATAAACCTCAAAAACATTTATAATGGTATTATAAGTGAAATTGTGCTCTTTTTAGAAAAATGCAGTCAAGAGAAGGAGTGGAAATGAACTTTGATAACAGTCAGCTGGACATAGAGGCTAAGTATGAACGCGATTTCAGGCGCACGATACTCATTGTGGATGATGAGCCTGTGAATCTGAGGCTCCTTGGAAACATACTTGGCGAGGAATATGACGTAGCTTACGCCCAGACAGGTAAGGAGGCGATTTCGGAGATCAAAAAGCAGAAGGATCTTCTGTCACTGGTGCTTCTTGACCTTTACATGCCTGACGGAAACGGCTATGCAGTACTCGATGAGATGCGAACAAACGAGGAACTGCGCGATATTCCGGTAATTGTGCTCACATCCGATAAGTCTGCTGAAGTCGAGAGTCTGCACAGAGGGGCCGTGGATTTTCTGAGCAAGCCTTACGATAATCCGGAGGTCATCAAGGCCAGGATCAGGCGATCCATTGAGCTTTCCATCGGCAGGAGCATCATCGGAGCAACGGGAGTGGATAAGCTGACGGGGCTTATGACTAAGGAATACTTTTTCCGGTATTCCCAGGAGTATGACAAGTTCCACCCGGACCAGGAAGTGGATGCCATTGTAGTCAATGTCAGCAAGTTCCATCTTATCAATGAGCTGTACGGAAGGAATTTTGGCGACAGAGTGATCAAGGTGATCGCGGAGGGGGTAAGAAATGCTTCGAGGGCGTGCGGAGGAGTTGCTTGCAGGACCAATGCTGACTGCTTCTACATGTATATCGAGCATCAGGAGAATTATGATTTTCTGATGAGAACTCTTTCCAATTTACTGGCTGAAATGCTGGAGGTTCAGGATATAAGGCTAAGGATTGGAGTATACCCGGATATCTACCACTCGGTGAATCTTGAGCAGCGGTTTGACAGGGCTCTTCAGGCCTGCAACCTGCTTTCAAGGAATGCGGGACAGGATACGCTGTCGGTTTATGACAACCGGATGCATGAGAGGGAGATTTACGAGGCCAAGCTTCTGGGAGATATTGAGAAAGCTCTTTTGGAAAATCAGTTCAAGATTGTCTTTCAGCCAAAATATGATATTCATGAAGACCAGCCAGAACTGTGCAGTGCCGAGGTCCTTGTTCGCTGGAAACATCCTGAATACGGGCTTGTCAGACCGGACTTCTTTATTCCGCTTTTTGAGGAAAACGGGCGCATCAAGGAGTTGGACAGATTCGTGTGGCAGGAGGCCGCCAGACAGGTGCGCATTTGGCATGACATGTACGGCGTGAAGGTACCGGTGTCTGTCAATGTCTCGAGGGTTGATATATTTGATCCCGATCTTCTGGAGTTCCTGAAGAAGGTCATAAGCGATAATAACCTTGATCCGGCGGACCTTCATCTGGAGATTACCGAGACAGCTTATACCGATTCCGTAAACACCATGATCGAAGTAGTTAAGAGCCTGAGAGATGCAGGCTTTAAAGTTGAGATGGATGATTTCGGCAAGGGCTACTCATCCCTGAATATGCTCACCTCCCTGCCGATTGATGCTCTCAAACTCGACATGGCCTTTATCAAGGACATCGCTGAGAATAACAAGGAAATGAGCATGGTGGAATTCATTCTGGAGATCGCAAGGTTTCTTGGAGTTCCGGTCATTGCTGAGGGCGTTGAAAATGCAGAGCAGTATCTGCTTTTGAAGAAGGCCGGCTGTGATATCATACAGGGTTACTACTTCTCAAAGCCTGTGTCTTCCAGCGAATTTGGGCATCTTATCGAGAGGAATCTCGGATGCTTCAAATAACAGGATGACAGCATAAATGTAATGTGATGTACGGCTCTGTATTAGCGGCTATGATGTTAATTATGATGTTAGACATTTGGAGAAAGGAGCGGAAAATGACTATAGATACCCTGAGACAATTTGGTGCAAATGTTGATGAGGGACTTGAAAGATGCATGGGAATGGAGGACTTCTACCTTGAAATGGTAGAGCTGGGCCTTTCGGATGAGAGATTTAACACCCTTGGCGATGTCCTTGATTCAGGTAATTTTGATGAGGCCTTTGAGACCGTTCATGCCCTAAAGGGTGTAATAGGTAATCTTGCACTCGCTCCGCTCTATAATACAATCTGTGAGATCACAGAGCATCTGCGTGCTAAGGAGAGCGTAGACTACAGGGCTCTCTATGACAAGCTTATTGAGCAGCGAAAGCAGATACTGGAGATGGAATGAGAAGATCAGTGGCTGGATAAAGCAGCAGGTAAGTCGCTGGGAAATGGCAGACTTAGGCTGTCGGTTATTGTCAGACGCAGGCAGCCAGAGATCAAAAAGTAAGACGATAGCGGGGGTTTGTACCATATAGCAGATTTTGACATGATAGGGGACCAGTATTATTTTTATACCTGTGGGGGCTCAATTCAAAAAAGACTTCGTACAGTTACAAATATTAGATGGTGTCATTTTATATTGCGCACCATCTAATAGTCCGCATATCCTTTTTGTACCATATAGATAGTTTCAGAGCGCTTTGCCCCCAAAATGTCTAGTCCTGGAGATGCTGCAGAAAATTCTGATTGATTTCAAATTGGGGGCTCATTACAAAAAAAATCCCTATGGAGTACACTGCATTGCATACAATCAATTCATAGGGATTATAAATTCGTATTTTCCAGTGGATTTTGTAACTGTAAGAGGTGTTTTTTAAGATTGGCCCCCAAAGTGCTTGCACCAGCTATTTTGACCTGTTTTGCGCTCTAGAAAAACTGGTCTATTGTCTCAACTACTCTGACAGAGGTGAGTGGGTCCATCCCGGTTTCATAAGTCGTCAACAGACTGACTTGCGGAATATAGCCATTGCTCAGGTACAAGCGCAGCTTCCAGATACATTTGTTAACATAATCATCGTCGTCCATCTTGCCAAAATGTTCCCAAATGTAAGTCTTTCCGGACACTGGGTCAATGATAGTAAAATCCGGATACACATCATATCCACCAATTGTAGTCTTGTACTCATATCTGTATGGAATCCCACGCCTGTAGAATTCATCGGCTATCATCGCTTCTGATTTTGAACGGACCATATCACCTTTCATGGTCGGATAAATCAGCCGTTCCGGGTACTCCGGATTGCGTTCATACTCTTCACACGCCCAATCATTATATGCTTCAGATATAGGAATGAAATCCTCAAGCAGTCTTTTGTATTCAGAAGAATTCCTAAAGTAGTCATCCGGCGACTTTCTGGGATAATATCTAAGATATGCATTTATAGCCTGCAATTCCTTCTTATGAGCCTGGATAGAAGTTTTTTTGTATGCCTTCTGAGCAAGACACTGGGCCAGGTCTATGTTTTTCTTCTTGATATAAGTCCTTTTTGTGCCAGTCGGGGTACTATATACATGATACATTTTGTAATACTTTCCAGCCTGTTTGATATTCAGGCGGCCCTCAGGATAATTCGCCATCTCGAAGTCATAGGTTTCCCTGGCAATTTGCGACTCCAAGCGAGCTTTCTCTGCCTCCAGCTTACTAATTATATTCATACTTGTCCTTTCTTTTGGATGCCACAATGGCCATAGCCGCCGGCATCGCAATACTGTAAAAAATGATTTTCCGGCGATATGCCAAGAAAGTGCAGAACTGCACAAAAGAAATACTAGCAGATAATTCTTAAGATTTACCGTCGAAAATTCTTAAGATTTGTTTAAGATTGCCAAATAATTATTTTCCCACGCAAAAAAACGACCATCCTCTGGGTAGTCGCTCTTTTGCGTTTTGTATTTGATTTCCATATGGTCAGGCGAAGAGATCTACTCTGCTTCCGCTCATACCATAGGATATTCCCTCAGTGCTCTGTGTATAGCCTGTCGTCATACCTTCAAATCTGGCTGCCACATCGTTGTAAAGCTTGTTGGCCTCCTGGGATTTTCTGACGCTGCCCGCCGAAAGAGAAAGCGGATTGCTCTCGCTATCACCTGAAGGGACGGCCTGGGCGTTGGGATATACCACGGGCGGTACATTCATTATGGCGCCGCTCATTCCCGTCTCAATAAAAGCATCTGAGACATCCGCCTGATTCTTTACACTGTAATTCATAGGCTGGATGAAGCTCATTCCATATGCATTTCCAATTCCACCAACTGAAAGACTCATTTTCACCTCGTTTATCTGTGGAGCAACACGTCATTACCGATTGCCCCTTTGAAGTAATACTAGTCCTTTTGCTTGTGCCATTCAATTATGACAAAATAAAAAAGTATTAAAAATAAATGAAAATAATTACCGAAATCAAAAATGAAATTTTGTATAAAAAATCTATTAAATTTTCTGAAATTTTATTGTGATCTGTGATATCATGATTTTAAAGGGTAATTTAATGTCTTGCTATCCTTTGACTTTGTACTTCTGTTTTTGGACAAATGCAGGAAGCAGACTTCCTGCCAAAGAGAAAGGAGCATCTGATTATGTCTAGTACACAAATGCGCTATTCTCCGTTCAAACCAAATTTGAAGACAGCCGAGGTATTTGCTTGGGGAGATCCGGAGTATAACCTGTTTGACCAGCTCAATGAGAAGTATAGAGAGACACATCCTGAATTTGAATGTCTCTCCAACTATGAAAAGATGGTCATAAGACAGCAGATCCATCACGAGGCCATTGGTCTCACACCGATGAATCTGATAGTTGATTTTGTCGAGGATCCTCAGTTTGATGAGTTCAGGGCAGTAGAGAACATATAGAAGTTTAGCGCAGAGCTTTTTGGGCTCTGCGTATTTTATTTTGTTAAAGCCTCTCTTAAAACGGTTTTTCGTGTTATCATTAAGCTAATATGGAAAATAAAAATCATGCCCCTGTTAACTTCATAATCGAACATGTATCAGATCTTGATGTGATTGGAAAGACGCGAGTTCTGTTCCGATGGCTCATCCTTGGATGCGTTACCGGTGCCATAGTTGGTGTTACCGGGGGTGCTTTTTCCATGGCAATTGGCTATGCCACGTCCTTCAGAACTTCTCATGATCTGATAATCCTGGGGCTTCCGTTTGCAGGTCTTTTGATCGTATTTCTATACAGGCTCTGTAAGGATTATGAAGACAAGGGCACCAATCTGATAATCAAATCGATTCAGGAGGGTGAGCATCTTCCGATCGTTAAGGCTCCTCTTATCTTTATATCAACGACGATTACTCATCTGTTTGGTGGTTCTACAGGAAGAGAGAGCGCAGCCCTTCAGATGGGAGGAAGCATAGGATATAATCTGGGCAGATTCTTAAAGCTTCGCGAGGGCGACATCAAGATCATGACCATGTGCGGAATGAGCGCCGCTTTTTCTGCGCTCTTTGGCACTCCGATGACAGCTTCATTCATGGCGATGGAAATCGAAAATGTCGGTGTTATGTACTATTCAGCTCTTGTCCCGTGTGTCATTTCAGCGCTGATGGCTCAGAGCATTGCAGGATACATGGGGGTTTCCGGTGAGCAGTTTGCAGTAGCAATAGTTCCGGATCTCAACATTTATCGAGGCTTTTTTACCGGAGTTCTTGCTCTTTTGTGCGCCTTTGTCAGTGTGCTTTTCTGTGACATTCTCAAGGCATCTGGCAAGGCATATAAAAAGTTCTTTCCCAATCCATACCTGAGAGTTTTTGTGGGCGGATGTATTGTTGCGGCTCTTACATTTATTTCAGGCACAAGGTACTTCAACGGCGCCGGTATGAATGTCATAGAGATGGCGATCAGAGGCGAGGCGCCTTATTACGCATTCGCAGTAAAGGCACTGTTTACGGCACTTACACTTGGAGCCGGCTACAAAGGCGGCGAGATTGTCCCGGCTCTTTATATTGGTGCAACCTTCGGATGTCTCTACTCACAGCTATTTGGATTCGATCCGGCTTTGTGCGCCGCAATAGGCATGGGAGCGCTGTTCTGCGGCGTGACTAACTGTCCTATATCATCACTGTTCATCTGCTTTGAACTGTTCGGATTTAAAGGAATGCCGTATTATCTTCTGGCCATAGCCCTGAGTTACACCTTCTCCGGATACCACAGTCTGTACAGCAGCCAGAAGATCATGTATTCAAAATTTCATAACAAATTTGTAAACAGAGAAACCAAGTAGTAAATTCTTTTATATGGAGAATATCAAATTGCAGAAAATCAAAAATGCACTGCCGGCCATTTTGGCGGTAGTGCTTGTTTATGCCACTTTTCATATTACGGGAATCGGGTGCCCGATCAGGTTCGTGACCGGAGTTTCATGCCCGGGCTGCGGCATGACAAGAGCCTGGCTTGCGTTGCTGCGGCTCGATTTTGCCGGTGCATTTTATTATCATCCGTTATTTCTTATGCCTGCTGCCGCGCTAGTGGTGTATATGTGCAAAGCCGGGATCCCGGGGAAAGTCTACAACATTTGGATGTTTACTTTGATAATGCTCTTCTCTATAATATACCTGTTAAGGCTCCTTGGCCCTGATGACACGGTTGTGGCATTCAGACCGCAGGAAGGTCTTATTTACAGGATCATTTCACTTATCTTAAGACTGTCTGGCTTGCAGTCCTGAGTGAATGATCTGATATTATATTGGAGGAGTAAGGATAATGTTTTGTAGTAATTGTGGAACACAGATTGAAGACGGAGTGAAGTACTGCCCGAATTGCGGAACTCCCGTGGATACAGGGGATATAAAGGGATTTGTCTATAATGACACGATAAATATGAGTAATGAGGGCGCTTCTTCGGATCCAAATCCAGGCGTCTCCTATTCGGGGAACAGCTCTGATGGATCATTTTCAGGAAATGGCTATAATGGTTCATTTTCAGGCAACAGCGGTGCCGGATCGTTTTCAGGAAGTTACACATCAAAAGGCGGTGCGGGTAACGGATTTACATATAATCAGCCCTACGGTGTATTGCCGCTGCGCACCGACAGGACGCTTCTGATGTTTATTGTTCTCAGCATCATCACTTGTGGTATTTACTGGTATATCTTCATGTACCAGATCATCAGGGACATCAACACCGCCTGCGATGGCGACGGAGAAGAGACCCCGGGACTTTTGATATTTCTTCTTCTGAGTATAGTAACCTGCGGAATTTACTGTTACTACTGGTATTATAAGGTTGGCAACAGACTTGCTGTAAATGCAGGAAGATACGGATTTACCGTAACAGAGAATGGTACAACAATCCTGCTCTGGATGCTTCTCGGCCAGTTTGCATGTGGCATCGGACCTTTTATTGCCTGGCACATACTGATCACCAATACTAATCTTGTCTGCACCGGATATAACCGGGCACACGGAGTGGGGTGATCTTCTCAGATCCATAAAATGCGATTTGGGGGTCAATCTCAAAAAACACCTCTCACAGTTACAAAATCCACTGAAAAATACAAATCTTTAATCCCTATGGATCTATTGCACACAATGCAGTGTACGCCATAGGGATTTTTTTGTAATGAGCCCCCAATTTGAAATCAATCAGAATTTTCTGCAGCATCTCCAGGACTAGACATTTTGGGGGCAAAGCGCTCTGAAACTATCTATATGGTACAAAAAGGATATGCGGACTATTAGATGGTGCGCAATATAAAATGACACCATCTAATATTTGTAACTGTACGAAGTCTTTTTTGAATTGAGCCCCCACAGGTATAAAAATAATACTGGTCCCCTATCATGTCAAAATCTGCTATATGGTACAAACACCCGCTATCGTCTTACTTTTTGATGTCTGACAATAACTGACAACCTATGTG
This sequence comes from uncultured Butyrivibrio sp., assembly GCA_946546925.1. Classification (GTDB taxonomy): domain Bacteria; phylum Bacillota; class Clostridia; order Lachnospirales; family Lachnospiraceae; genus Butyrivibrio. Next base: position 18,113 of record CAMNOS010000003.1, on the reverse strand, counting down.
CAGCGTTGGGGGACAACGGACAGGACCTGATATTGAAACTCAGACGGGAAAACGATCATAAATGTACGTTTATTACTAGATTGCATTTGTGCATTATGATTGATAGAATTAATGTATAGGGGGATGAACTTCATGCTCAATATAGCTTATGTGGGGATTGCCTTTTCACTGGTTTTTTACGTGGTATTCGGAGTGGCTGTACGGCTGATGGAGCTGACAGATAAGACCAGAAACAAGGCAAGGTTAGTAATTCTTATTACTTCCATGATGGTGTTTTCCATATCGGGTCTGACCGCAGGAGTCCTTAATCTAAAATTGGGGCTTACTATTTATGGTGTCGGTTTCATGATTCTCTCTACCTCTGCGATTATCTTCGTGACTTCCATTTTTATCGAACTTCATCAGATAAATGCCCGCGTGCGCATGCGCAGATTTATGGTTTTGTTTGACATAGTGGACAGAGCAATCAATGAGGGCAAGACCAGAGAGGAGATCTTTGAGTATCTCACCAAGATACAGAATCTCACGACCAAGGAAGCCTCAGATTTTCTTGAGTTTATATCGGATCCCCACAACTATCAGTTTTTGTCTGATGTCAATGATGAGATACAGGCAGCCAAGCTCCTGCAGAAAGCTGAGAACGATTACTACAGATGATTCCTGTACCGGTTGTCAGGGGACCTGAATTACAATGACAGGGATTCAGATGAATGCTTGTCTGACTGATATTTAAGAGACAGAAGAAGCGCAGTTATCTGATTGTGGCAACACATTTCAGCACTGCGCTTTTTACGTGCTGTTAGCATCAGGCGATAACAGTACAGTGAGGTTTTAGTAGTCCGGGAAACACTTTTTTGCTTTAAAGTATTGACTTTTTTCTATTAATAATTAAACTTAAATCTATACATTGTATACAAATATACATTTTGAGGAGGACAAATTTATGAAGAAGGTTAAAAGAGTTCTCGGCGCTGCACTTGCCTGCGTAATGTCGGTTACAATGCTTGCAGGTTGTGGTGAAGGCGCTGCAACTGCAACAACAGGCGGTTCAGGAAGCGGAACATTCAAGATCGGTGCCATCGGACCTCTTACAGGTGCTGCTGCAGCTTATGGTAACGCAGTAGTAAACGGAGCTCAGATTGCTGTTGACGAGATCAATGAGGCAGGTGGCATAAATGGCGTTCAGATCGAGTACAAGAGTGAGGATGACGAGCTCAATGCTGAGAAATCAGTAAACGCATACAACACACTTAAGGACTGGGGAATGCAGCTTCTTGTTGGTTCAACAACATCTGCATGCTCGATCGCAGTTTCTGAGTATACTAAAGAGGACAATATGTTCCAGCTCACACCATCAGGTTCTGCTGAGGATTGTGTTAAGTATGACAACGCATTCCGAGTATGCTTCTCAGATCCCAACCAGGGTATTGCTTCTGCTCAGTACATCAATGATCACAATCTTGCTACTAAGGTTGGTATCATCTATGACAACTCAGACGTTTACTCTTCAGGTATCTATCAGAAGTTCGTAGAAGAGGCTGAGGGCAAGAATTTTGAAGTTGTTTCAGCTGAAGCTTACACACAGGACAACAACACAGATTTCTCTGTGCAGCTTCAGAAGGCTAAGGATGCAGGCGCTGATCTGGTATTTCTTCCTATCTACTATTCAGATGCATCTCTTATCCTTACACAGGCCAACACCATGGGATATGCACCAACATTCTTCGGCGTTGACGGTATGGATGGAATCCTTTCTGTTGAGAACTTTGATACAGCACTTGCTGAGGGCGTAATGCTTCTTACACCTTTCGCAGCTGATGCTACAGATGATCTTACAGTTAACTTCGTTAAGAAATACAATGAGAAATATGGTGAGACACCGAACCAGTTTGCTGCTGATGCTTATGATGCAGTATATATCATCAAGGCGGCAATCGAGAAGGCAGGTGCTACACCTGATATGTCAGTATCTGATCTGTGTGAGGCTCTTAAAGGGGCTATGACTCAGATCGAGACCAAGGGGCTTACATCAGCAAAGATGACCTGGGATGCTTCAGGTGAGCCCAACAAGGAGCCTAAGGCTGTAATCATCAAGAATGGTGCTTACGTATCAGCTGACTGATAAAGAGCTTTTGCCAATAAGACTTTTTTACAGCGAGGGATGCTGTCACAGGTATCCCTCGCCTTCGCATATTTATGGCGCAGATGCGACCAAGATGTGCCAAAGTGATAGTACGACAGTTGCATGCAACAGAGCACTTCGTATATCATAAATATAAACAGATGATTTAATCTTTCGGAGGTGCGGGATGAGTTTTTTGACCTATCTCATTAATGGACTGAGTCTGGGGAGCATATATGCCATAATTGCCCTGGGATATACCATGGTTTATGGAATTGCCAAGATGCTGAACTTTGCTCACGGAGATTTCATAATGGTGGGATGCTACATTATCTTTTCGGTAAGTGCAGCTCTTTCAGGCAATTCGGTTATCGGTATAATTGTGGCTGTGGTGCTGTGTACAATCCTTGGTGTTACCACTGAGTTTGTGGCTTACAGACCCCTTCGAGGTGCGGCATCTCCACTTGCGGTTCTTATCACTGCTATCGGCGTGAGCTATCTTTTGGAGAACATTGCCCTACTTATCTATGGAGCGGATATCAAGTCTTTTTCGTCAGTCATAACCTGGGAGGGCGTGTCCTTTGCAGGTGGGCAGCTCAAGATACAGGGCGTGACAATAGTGACTATTCTTGTGAGTGTCGTTATCCTTATTGCGCTCCAGCTTTTCATCAATAAAACCAAACAGGGACAGGCAATGCTTGCAGCGTCAGAAGACAAGGGAGCTGCAGCGCTTATGGGTATCAACGTCAACCGCACGATAGCGCTTACCTTTGCTATAGGTTCTTCACTTGCTGCTGTAGCGGGAGCCCTGCTTTGCTCGGCGTATCCGTCGCTCTCACCATACACGGGAGCCATGCCCGGAATCAAGGCCTTTGTGGCAGCGGTTCTCGGAGGCATCGGTTCGATTCCGGGAGCCATGATCGGAGGAATGGTTCTGGGAATCGTTGAGATCCTCTCCAAGACCTACATTTCTTCCCAACTTTCGGATGCCATCGTATTCGGAATCCTGGTTGTGGTTCTTCTGGTTAAGCCCACCGGAATTCTTGGCAGGCAGATGGTAGAGAAGGTTTGAGAACGGAACCATCATGACGAAGTCATGGTTTGGAATGGTTCCTGCCGATAGGGCAGGATTACGGAGTGATCGTGCCTGTACATATTAATTTAGGGGAAAAGACATGAACAAAAAGCAGACCAAAAACAATCTTATAACATACGCAATCGTGATCGCATTCTATATCATCGTAGAGATCATGATACTGACAGGAAACCTGTCTAGCCACATGAAGGGACTTCTTGTTCCCCTGACCTATTATGCTGTAATAGCTGTGGCGCTCAACCTCTGCGTCGGTATACTTGGTGAGCTCTCTATCGGACACTGCGGCTTTATGTGTATCGGAGCATTTACAAGTGCTTTCTTTTCAAGGGCAACCGAGATGAGTATCCCCACTGTGCCGAGATTTATTCTTGCGTTTATAATCGGCATAGCTTTTGCGGCGCTGTTCGGATTTCTTATCGGAATCCCGGTTCTTCGTCTGAAAGGAGACTATCTGGCGATTGTAACCCTGGCTTTTGGCGAGATAATCAAGAACGTGATCAATTCTTTTTATATAGGCATTGATTCCAAGGGACTTCACTTTTCCATGAAGAGTGCCATGGAGATGGGCATGGACAAGGACGGCGACATTATCGTCAACGGTGCGATGGGCATCACCGGAACACCTCACAATGCCAATTTCACAGTGGGGATCGTGGTGCTTCTGATAACTCTCTTTGTTGTTCAGAACCTGGTTGGTTCAAGGGACGGACGTGCGATAATGGCGATCCGCGACAATAACATCGCGGCAGAGGCAACCGGCATCAACATCACAGGCTACAAGATGATGGCATTTACCATTTCTGCGGCGATCGCCGGGGCTGCAGGTGTTCTTTTTTCACATAACATCACGACACTTACGGCGTCCAGCCAGTACTTTGGCTACAATGCATCCATAATGATACTGGTTTACGTAGTACTGGGCGGCATAGGCAATATCAGGGGCAGCGTCATTGCAGCATGCATACTGTACCTTCTGCCGGAGCTCTTAAGAGGTCTCAACACCTACAGAATGCTCATCTATTCAATAGTACTTATTGTGATGATGATCGTGAACTGGTCACCGAAGATCATAGAGTGGCGTAAAAGAACTTTCGGCCGCATGAACCTTAAACTGACAAAGGAGGCGTGAGCATGGCACTTCTTGATGTAAATAACCTCAGCATCTCTTTTGGCGGACTGAGGGCAGTGGACAATTTCAACATAACGATCAATAAAGGTGAGCTCTATGGACTTATAGGACCCAACGGCGCAGGTAAGACCACGGTCTTTAATCTGCTCACCGGAGTATACAAGCCTAACGAAGGCATCATAAGGCTTGACGGAGAGGACATAACAAGGAAGAGCACCATAGAGATAAATCATGCAGGTATAGCAAGAACCTTCCAGAATATCAGGCTCTTTAAGAATATGAGTGTTATAGACAACGTCAAGGTGGGGCTCTCGGAGCGATTCAAATACAGTGCTTTAGAGGGGATTCTTCACGTTGGAAGATATTTTAGCGTCGAAAAAGAAATGGATGCTGAAGCCTCCAAACTACTGAAGGTATTTGACCTTGACGGTGAGAGGGATATACTGGCGGCGAACCTGCCTTACGGTAAGCAGAGAAAGCTGGAGATAGCAAGGGCTATGGCAACGAATCCCAAACTTCTTCTTCTGGATGAACCGGCTGCCGGAATGAACCCAAATGAGACCAAAGAGCTGATGGACACAATAGCACTGGTCCGCAGGGAGTTTGATATGACGATCCTGCTCATTGAGCATGACATGAAGCTGGTTTCCGGTATCTGTGAGAGGCTGACGGTGCTCAACTTCGGAAGAGTGCTGTGCCAGGGCGAAACTAAAGAGGTGCTGTCCAATCCTGAGGTTATCACTGCGTATCTTGGCGAGTAAAAGGCTTGTCCCTATCAAAAACTACGAGGTAAGAATATGTCTATTTTGGAAGTAAAAGACTTAAGTGTATATTACGGCGTGATCCAGGCCCTCAAAGGGATCTCCTTTCACGTTAACAAGGGGGAGATCGTGGCGCTGATCGGTGCCAACGGAGCAGGCAAGACAACAACCCTGCACACCCTTTCGGGGCTCATAAGCGCTGACAGCGGCACTATCAATTATAAGGGACACGAGCTGACCAGACTCCCAAGTCATAAGATAGTCACCTTTGGAATGGCCCAGGTGCCTGAGGGAAGACGGGTTTTTGCAGAGATGACGGTGCTGCAGAACCTTAAGATGGGAGCCTATACCAGAAACGACAAGGCAGAGTTTGAGGCCACACTTCAAAGAGTCTACAGGAGGTTTCCCAGGCTTGAAGAGAGAAAGAGTCAGCTGGCAGGCACTCTTTCGGGCGGTGAGCAGCAGATGCTTGCTATGGGTAGAGCGCTGATGTCCCATCCCGATCTGATCCTTATGGATGAACCATCTATGGGACTTTCACCGATATTTGTCAACGAGATATTCAGTATCATTGAGGATGTGAACAAGGACGGCGTGACTGTCCTTCTTGTGGAGCAGAACGCCAGAAAGGCTCTTTCAATCGCAAACAGGGCCTATGTACTTGAAACAGGTACCATAGCTAAAGAGGGCGACGCCAAAGAGCTTCTAAACGATGAGGCGATCAGAAAAGCTTATCTCGGTGAGTAAAAGAACATTTGGCGGCTAGGAGGCATATCATGAAGCGAAACATAGTTATCACAATAGCAAGGCAGTACGGAAGCGGCGGAAGGACTGTGGGTGAGATGCTGGCGAACGACCTGGGTATCCACTATTATGACCACGAGCTCATTAAGCTTGCTTCTGAGGACAGCGGTATCAACGAAGGCCTTTTCCTTGAGACCGATGAGAAGATGAGGAACAACGGCTTTTTCAGGGTCCCTGTCAAGGTGTATAATGGCGAGATAATTGGACCAAGTAGCAAGGACTTTACTTCTGAGGACAATCTTTTTGCATTCCAGGCCAGGTCGATAAAGAGGCTGGCTGAGACGACGAGCTGCGTAATTGTTGGTAGGGCAGCGGATTTTGTGCTGAAAGACTATGACAATGTGCTTAGCGTTTTTGTCCATGCTCCTCACGATTTCCTCGTTGAGCAGGCTGCCAAAGTCAAGAGTCTTCCTCTTGATGAACTTGAGAAGTTCATGGCTAAAGAGGACAAATACAGAGCAGCTTACTATGAACATCACACCGGTCAGAAGTGGACCGACGCCATGAACTACGATCTGTGCATCGACTCAAGCAAGCTTGGCTTTGAGAAGTGCGTGGAAGCCATCAAGGCTCATGCGAGAGTGAGGTTCGGCGAGGACATATTTGAGTGACACTATAGCTTCGAAGGTATGACATTAAAAGACTGCCCGAGCATGATCGTAAGATAAGCCCGGGCAGTCATAAGTTTACGAATCCGGGAGGAATCATGGCAGATAAGTTTATTCTGATAGACGGCAGTTCGATGCTGGTGACTAATTACTACGGCAATCTGCCGAAAGCTCTTTTATTTGAAAAGGATCCTGAGAAGAAGATAAAGCTCTACAGCCAGATCATGCACAACGACAAGGGACAGTACACCAACGCCATGTACAGCATGATGCGCTCAATCCTCAAGATCATGGCGGAATTAAAGCCCACCCACATGATGTTTGCCTTTGACAGGACGAGGGACACCTTCAGAAGGGAGAAGTACCAGGAGTATAAGGGCAACCGCGGGGACACGCCTGAGCCGTTAAAAGAGCAGTTTACAAACATGGAGAACATGCTGAAGGCCATGGGCTTTGTTGTCATGTCTGATGACAGATACGAGGCGGATGACATTGTGGGAAGTGTCGTTAAGAAATTTGAAAAAGAGATCCCTTCCTTCATAATCACCAAGGACCACGACTATCTGCAGCTTATGAGCGATAACACCAGAGTGTGGCTTGTTCAGACCAAGCAGGAGACCGCAGATGAGCTTCAGAATAAATATGGCGCAGAATTCGGATGGAACAAAAACCTTACACCTCTTCCCGATAAGGCTTTTGAAGTGACTCCGGATCTGTGCCTTAAAGAGTATGGAGTCCGCCCCGAGCAGATACCTGACCTTAAGGGGATACAGGGCGATGCGTCCGACAACATACCCGGCGTAAAGGGAGTCAGCAGCGCTGCAATCCCGCTCCTTAAGGAGTATGGAACGGTCGAGGAGATATACAGTGCAATTGACAACGCAGGTGATGACAAGGGGTTAAAAGAGCTGGCAGCAAGGTGGAAGGATGATCTTGGAATCTCCAGAAGCCCGATGAAGGCACTTATTACCTATAGGGATGTGGCTCTTTTGTCAAAAGAGCTTGCGAAGATATACAGGGATTATCCGGTGCCGGACAGCATTGATGACTTCAGGATCTCTTTTGACAGGGAAAAAGCTCTTGAAGAGTTTAACAGATACGGTTTTAAGTCCCTAATTGAAAAACTTTGATACAGCGGATTTCTGTGTTATACTTTTTCATTGTTACAAATTGTTTTGACGGAAAGCTTTTGAATGACTAATTACTATCGCACAATACTGATAAATCTTCATAGAATCATCTATTATGTGATCAAGGCCAGGGTCTGGATGAGGCATCCTGAGAGGCACAGCGAAAAAGAGTGCTATGCCGTGTGCACAGAGATGGTCGGGAAGATGAACAGATCATCCGGATATCGCACGATAGCCTTTGGAGAAGAAAACCTTCCAAAAGAGGGGGGATATGTTCTTTTTCCTAATCATCAGGGTAAGTATGATGTGCCTGGGATATTTTCGACTCACTTTAAGCCCTGCTCCTTTGTTATGGATGAGAAGAAATCGCACATGATCCTTGTGAATGAGTTTCTGCTGCTCTGCGGGGGCAAGCGCCTCAAGATGGATGACCTGCGGCAGACTATAAGGGTGTTCCAGGAGATGGCACATGAGATAAGAGATATGGGCAGGAAGTTCATTCTTTTCCCCGAGGGCGGCTACAAGGAGAACAACAGGAATATGGTTGAGCCGTTCAAGGCGGGGAGCTTTAAACTGGCACAGATGGCCGGATGCCCTATAGTGCCTGTTGCGCTTGTGGATTCTTACAAAGTATTCAACAGCCCGCACAAGGGGCCGGTTACGACATATGTGTATTATCTTGAGCCGATCCAATATGAAGAATACGAGGGAATGAAGACCCGGGAGATCGCTGCGCTTGTGGAAGGCAGGATCAAAGATAAGATTAAAGAGCATATGGAAAAAGAAGCGGGATGACAGGCACCCCCAGTCCCGGGTTTTCGTATTCAGATGCAGGTCATTACTGCTTTTACTATGAACTGTTCGCCGGACTTGGTGAAACTTGCAACACCGCCGTACTTTTCTGCTATGGCCTTGATCTGGGCGGTTCCGATGCCGCTCTGAACAGGTCTCGTGCTGACCGGAAGGCCGTCTTCTTTGAAGCTTATCTCTGATGCGCAGGGATTTTTAGTCATGAGCTTTAACTTCCTGCCGTCGTAGATCAGTTCGACCTGCACGGCTCTTTTTTCTGCTGCCACGTTCTCCTGAGCTTCAACTGCGTTCTCGAGGGCGTTAGCTACGAGACTTGTCAGGTCCGTCTCTTCCATGGGAAAGCGCTCGGGAACGACTGCCCTGACTCTCAATTTAAAGCCCAGTTTGCTGCACCTCGAGGTGTAAATAGATAATAGCTCGTTGACGATAACGTTGTCGCAAAAGCTCATGGCTGTGACTTCTTCGAGCATTGCATCCAGCTCTTTGAGGTATTTCTGGGCGCTTTCATACTCCCTGTTTTGGATAAAACCTGCCAGCACTCTGTTGTAGTGTCTGACGTCGTGCTTGTATTTCCTTATTGTAGTCTCATTGCTCTCGTAGATCTCAAGGACCTTTTGAAGGCGCTGGGTGCGCTCCTTCTGGTAGTAGGAGACCTTTTCATCCGAGATCTCTTTGTCAATCTGATTGGTTGTCAGTTCGTATTCGATGACTGCGGCAGCTATCATGACCACGATATAGATAACAGTGAACCATTCCACCATGTTGCGTCCATAGGGCTGAAGGTAGTTGAGCATTCTTGTCTGGAAGCAGGCAAAGCTCAGAAGCAGTCCTGCGCAGGCCGCGATACCACCGTATATTATTCCGGCGAGATAGTTGGTTATGAAGGGCATTATGAGAATGAAGAGCCAGAAGGCATCCATTCCTATTGTCCAGTCCGTCTCCGTTATAAAGTGGAAAAAGAGTACCAGGCTAAGTTCGTATGATACGAGTATGGTGGTGCTGATATGGCTTTTGAACAGTTTGAGGTGAAGCATTCCAAGAAGAAAGAGAATGCTGATTGTGATATTCGTGACCACGCCGTGCATATAACCCGGTATGCTTGGGAAGATGGTCAGAACGGAATAAATGATAAATCCGACCATCAGGACCATGGTGGTATGGCATTTCTGCTCTTTGACCGATTCCTCGTGCTCAAAGTCCCGCAGCTGTTTGAAGTTGTAGCGAAGCCTGCCGTGCAGGAATTCAAAAGATAATCTTGGCTTATTCATGATTCAAGTTTAACGATTTATTTGGGATTAATCAAACATCTGCGGATCAGGGCGTATTATAACCACAAGATATAGCATACCACGAACAAAATGTAGTATAATTGTTTTGGAGGAACCGTTATGGCATTTGATATTTCCAAACTCACAAGTGCAGTTAATAAATACCTCAATTCCATCTCTGATGTGAGCGAAGTAGCAAGAAAGGCTTCTGAGGAGATAGAGCAAAAGAGCAGGTTTAGGACCGAACTGTCCGATGCCATAAGGCAGAACATTGAGGGCAGAATGCGGGATGCAGAAGTGGTTCCCGATATTTCCGAAAGTGTTAAGAACCAGGTTCAGACAGCCGTATCATCGATTGATGCGACTATTGAGCAGATAAATGGGGCTTTTGAGAGTATACAGGGCGCAGGAAAGGTTTCTGAGGCGACAGGTTCTGGCAACACGCAGGCGGATGATTCGAATACCGGCAACTCCGACGCTTATAAGGGACCTCTTAGTGCTGAGGCACTGCAGGAGCTTTCCAGGTCACAGTATTTTTCAGCCAATCTCGTTCAGAGCTCTCTCTTCGAAGAAAAAAGCGGCGAGAATTCCGGATCGTCCGGCAGCAGTTCTTTTAAGACAAACCTGGTAAATGCTCTGCAGTCCGGTGCGACGACGCAGTCACCCTTTGATAACATATCGCTGTCAGACCTTAATACTGCATCTTTGACGGCAGGGGGAGATGATAGCAGCAATGCTTCTACTGATCTTTCCAAGGCTCTTATAAAGGCTTATGCAAGCAGCGCGTCCAATTCAGCAGTAACAAGTATTTTCGGAGACTTTACACTATGAACAGACTCTTAGCGGTGTATGCCGCCGTCATCTTTATAGCGGGGGTGGTGGTGTTCACCATCGGTGAACTTAATAAGGATAATGAGGAGGAGGCAGAGACCTACAAGTGGATGAGGATCTTTGCGATTATCGCGGTGATCATGGCAGCTGCCTGCGCAATTGCGGCCGCCAATGTCGTATGAATTAAGTCAGATGGTTTTAAATACACAACCAAAAGAGTAATAAAAAAGCTTCGCACATCGAAAGTGCGAAGCTTTATTTTTTACAAAGAGAATTAAAGATCAAAGCTTCCGGTAACGTCGTTGTTAACAACATAGTAAGCTTTGCCTTCTTCGGGCTTAACATAGATATCAAGATTCTTGATGTCCTTGCCGCCGTATGCTTTCTTGGCCTGAGCTATAAGCTGCTCATCGTTTACGGCAAGCTCGCCGAACTGAAGCTCAATTTTTGTATTAACCTTTGCTGCCATTCCTAGTCCTCCCTTATGGAAATAAAAATCTACATGTAAGACATGTGTTAGTAAACTATTTCATTTTATTATATTCATTTTTTTAAATATTGCAACCCGTATGTGTTTTTCTCGCAGAGGGATAATTATCTGTGATATCATGATATAAGGACAACGAAAAAATGTTTGAGCAAATGAATCGTATAAGCAGAGGTATTTTATGCAGTCAGATATACAAAAGAAAATAACACTGACAGTTCTGGGATGCAGGGGCTCGCTTCCCGTGTCGGGAAAAGCTTTTCAGAAATACGGCGGCGCCACAAGCAGCTATCTTTATATGACGGATACGCAGGCGATAATTCTTGATGCAGGGACCGGGATTCTCAATCTTCCTGATCTGGGGGACCGAAACGTATCGCTTCTTATCACGCATTCACATATAGACCACATACTGGGGCTGCCTGTCTTTCTTGGAGCTATGGGGACAAAAGAGATATCCATCTACGGAGCGACCAACTGCGGGATGTCCATAAGACAGAAGCTTGATACCTATATGAGAAAGCCGCTGTGGCCTGTCGGGATAGATGTTTTCCCTGCAAAGATCACCTTCAGGGAAGTGACGGAGGACGGCAGCTCTTTTGACATAGGAGATGTGAGAGTGACAGCTGTACCTGCCAACCATCCCGGAGGTTCAACTCTGTTCAAACTGTCCTGCGAAGGCACCGATTTTGTCTATGCTACGGACTTTGAACACGAAGAGCTGCCGGATGACAGGAAGCCTGAGATGGCTGAGGATGCTCCTCTGGGAAAAGAAATACTTCGCTATTACACTGAGCCTATGGAGTGCCTTATCTCTTTTGCCAAAGACGCAGAACTGTGTCTGTTTGACGGGCAGTACACACCCGGAGAATATGAGAAGTGCAGAAGCTTTGGACATTCCACCTATGTGAAGGCAATTGAACTTGGGCAGAAGGCGGGAGTCGGAAAGGTGGTCATTGTTCACCACGCTCCGAACCATACGGACGAATTTCTTGATGGTATAAAAGAGCAGCTTCCTTCTGATGGAACTGTTGTCATGGCCAAAGAAAGCGATGTGTTTGAAATTCTGTGAAAAATGATCTGCAGGATCACCTGACCCGGTAGTTGTAATTGAATATACCGAATTGTTAAACACCAGGAAGGAGGCCTTCAATGAATTTTGTTGCAACACCTGTTGATGATGAGAACAGAGGAGTCTTTGTCCGGCCGCTTGGCGAAGAGGCAAAGGCACTTAGTGATGTCTTTATCGGATTGTATGAAGAGGAGTCAGACACTGCATGCGGTGTCATGGCACTTTCAACTGTGCCTGATGAAAGTGATGACAGCTTTGCGTTTGTTGTCAGAGAAGTGATCATAGATGACGCGTTCAAAGATACTGATGCGGAAAATGCTCTCTACAGATTTCTTGAGGATCTGGCTGAGATAAGCGGCTGCAGCGCAGTGATTGAAAGAGAGTTCGTTGCGGAAGGTGATCCTGATGACAGGGGCGGATTCTTCGCTGGGCTGGGATTTTTTGAGGAAGAAAAAAAGCTTCCTCTCTATGAATTTCTGGTTTCGGATGTGAAGATCAAAAAGACAGTGACAGGACTTGGTTGTCTGAATCCCAGAGACCTTACGGATGAGCAGTGGGAGAGCTTCGTCAGGGAGGCTTCCATTTATGACTTTGTGATCGCAGGCAGGGAGTACTATGATCCCAAAACTTCGGTATTCCTGGTTGATGATGATTATAATATCCAGGCTGGGCTGCTTACGAGCATCAGAGATAATGCTATTTTTATAGAGGGTGTTGCTGCATACGGAAGCGATGAAGGGGCTCTTACAAATGATCTGATATATTGGGTTGCAGATGCAGCCCGAAAGTGCCATTCCAAGGAAACCATAGTATATACTTACATATCTTCAGACAGGATGAAGACCAGGATCCTGTCCGACGTAACAGGCCACAAAGCCGTTAAGGTCGGAAATCTTGTGAGCTTTACCTTTGAGGTTCCTGTTACAACGGATAATTTTGATGAATGATTCTTTGATGCAGCTCTTTGACATGGATCTTTGAACTTCAGATAAGGAGGTTATTCTATGATAGGACATGGAGACGAAGAATTGTTTTCAAGAAGGCAGGAAGATCGCTCCGATATGGTGGCGAGTTCAGCACTTTTAAGTGATAATGCCCGCAATGCTGAGGCTGTGGCAAACATGCAGCGTATGGCCTATGCGGACAGAGGCGAGGCTGAGAGGGCATCATCCGAGAGCCGGCAGGAACTTAACAGGCAGGACAAAATGCGTGAGAAGAGAGCGGTAGCGCAGATGAGGCGGATAAATCTTGCATTCAGAAAGCTTAAGACTGTAAAACATGTACCGGAGAAGTCTGCCCTTATATCGGATTACGGCAGCAAATTCAAATCAAAATACAATGATGAGGTGAGAGCTTCAAAGCAGAATAACAAAAGATCGAGGCTCTTTAGGAAAAAAGAGAATCTGAAGCTTATAACAACTGCAGTGCATAGCGTCAGAGACCATAACGTTGAACTTCTGGCAAAAGCTGCAGGTGAAGCTGAGCTTGTTGACGATGAGCGCATCTATGATCTGTCTGCTTTCATGACTGAGGACGCTGTGGCCAATGCGCAGCTTGTAAAGCTTTTTATGGGGAGCGGTGAAGACAGAGAAGGTATGGATGTCAGGGAGGCCATGGACATAATGTTTGACAGCATAATGTCTGTGAACATCGGAAACATCAGGCTTGAAAATGACGTTGAGCTGTGCCGGAATGCTGCGGAACTGGAGAAACTCTCTGCTAAGATAGCAGCCTTTGACAGACTGTGCGGCGCCGAGAAATATTTTTCTTCTTTCAGAGATGATGACAGAGCGGTTATGGAAGAGAAACTGGATAGGATCCGTTCTGTTGCATATTACTATGAAGCCCGAAAGGAGCTGATCACTGACAAATATTATGTGGCTCACTATAACGAAGAGCTGACAATGGATGTGACAAGTACCAATGATTACGAGCAGCATGAGGTGGCCCTGAAGCTTTTGAAGGTCTATGCTGCCGGAAAGCATATGATGCAGCAAAACGGAATGTCCCAGAAGAAGGTAAATGCTCTTGGTGCGCCTAAATTCAAGAACGCGCAGGAAGGTGCGAATTATCTCAAAATGTATGAGGAACCACTGAGGCTTGGCAAGACGAAAGAACTTCTTAATGAGAACTATCTCAATCGCAGAGACCTTTCCAAAGCTGAATACGTACGGCTTAATAACAACAAGATTGCTGATGCCATGAATGCGACGGCTCTTTCAAATGTCATAAATTTCAAGGGAAATATTGAGGCTCAGCCGGGCTATAAAGAGCCGGAGTACGATGCTGCCAAAATGAAGGATCTCATAAATGAGATTAATGGTATAAGCATTACTTCGATAAAAGGTAAAAACTACATAGATATGGTGGAGAACTTTAACTATAACTACGAGATCTGTGAAAGAGTCAGATACCTTCACAGCCAGGTGGTGCGGGGCCTTGCGAGAGGGTGGGAGGATCCTTCCTTTGATGATGCAGCTATGGTTGAATTCAGGGCGAAGACCGGGTTCTTCTACAGTTTTCAAAAGACTATGTGCGCCGTCAATCATATTATGGCCGTGGATAAGGAATCCATGAGTCTTCCGAAGGAAGAATTTGAGAAAAAACTGGCATCTAAACTCAATGTGCAGGAGACGACCGGATTTAAGTTCTATATATTTACCCCAGGCTATCCGGCTGTTACATATAACAAATACAGGGAAACTTATGCAGAAGAAGATGCGATGAAGGACGAAAACATAAAGATCACATACAGGCTTCTTCTTGCAGATGGTAATGAAGAGATTCCCCCTGCTGAGCTTGAGAGACGAAAAAAACAATACAACAGAAATGCCATAATGCAGGATAGTATCTGCAAGGGAGCAATTGAGGCTAATTTCCTGGTTGAGCCTTCCAGTACCTATTGTGAGTATCTTGAAAAGACGACCGGGAAAAAATCATCTCATGGAAGAACAATTGGTGCAATGATAGGTGGCAAATCGGGTGAAGAAGTAAGGCGCCTGTTTGAACTCTCGACAGGAACAGATGAGCAGCAGTATGAATATGAAACAATGCTCATTAAAGAGGTCATGAACTGCGATCTCAATATGTATGATGCATCTGATTTTGGGAAACTTGTAGACAATTTCAAAGTTAAGGAGCGTTTGGCAAAACTTGCCTCTGACGGACTCAGAGACAGCCTGAAACATGTAAAAGAACTGGTGGAAAAATCCGATGGGGCGCTGAAAATCCCTGATATGTTTGATTCCGCAGAAGATATGATGAGCAAGGGAATGGTTTTTTATTCTTTCGGACAGTCAATAATGGCAGGAAGAGGTACCGGAATTTCACAGCGCACAAGCAACAGATATCTTCATTCTTTTTCACTGTATGAGATGGGGAATTTATCTCATCAGAAGATTCAGGCAATGTCAGACAGGATAAACGGGATTGATGTTATGAAGCTGCCAGAGGCTGAATACGAGGCTTATGACGTAGTGGCATCTTTACCCAGGAGCCTTATATTTGTTGCAGGTATAGACGAAACGAGACCCCTTACGAAATATCAGGCCGCAAATGGAATGCTTTCGAAGATATACGGGTTTAAGACTTCCCCTGAGAAAGCTTTGAAGAACGAGCAGGCATTTAGTGACAGAGAAATCAAATGGGAAAAGGAGGAGCCTTTATGGCAAGCAGAATTCCCCGCTTTGCAGGAAACGTGTAAGGAATATAACAAGGAATACGACGAGATCCTCTATAAGTATGACAAGGAGTTCTTTGTCCTGAGTGAAGAAGAAAAGGCCAGGAAAGACGCGTCGATACCCGAGAGAACTTACCGGGCAATGGTCAATATTATGTCCTATCTTGATAATGTGGATGGATATGACGATGGCACCGGAGAAAAGGTTAAGCTGACAGAAGATAAGAAGTCGGAGATGGCTCTTGACAGTTACAAGAAGCTCACTGCCGGTTTTGATCCGAAAACTGAATTCCCACAGTTTGCACAGCGTGTTGAGGAGATGAACCACGTATTTGATACCCTGTTCAGCTTTGATATAAGTGAATTTGAGTTTGGTGATATAAAAGAGCTCATGTCTCCCGCAAAGATGAAGCTGAGGTTTGCCTGTGTTATGGCCATGGATGCCGAGAACATTTTTAAAGCTTACAGGAAGCTTTACAAAGAGCTTCAGGATTCTTTTACGGATGAGAGCGAAGAAGAAAAGGTTTCCAAGATGTCTTTGTTTGCATACGATGATTTTGAAGGCGTGCTTAACCGGTTGAAGTTCCTTCAGGCAGCAAGTGACTGGTACAATAAGATACCTGCGCTCATAGAAGATCCTATTTCGAAAGATTTTAACTTGAATGAACTTTTGCTTCACAGAAGAAAAGAGGACCTGGAAGAACTTATGGAGGATGGATTACTCAAGAGAAAGTATGGAGCCGCACAGTGGATGAACTTCCTGTCAGCTATTATAAGTGCCAGAGGAGTATATGAAGGTACAATTGATAATGCATTTGCCACTGATGAGGATTTTAAGCCCTTCTTTGGTCCGGGGATCAAGGCAAAGGATTACTGTAAGGCTGAATTCAAAAAGTTCTATGGCAATGTCGTAAAAAAGAAAAGGTAAATAAAGCGCAACTTCCTGCGGACAGTGAAGGAAAATATCCACAGGGACCTGCAGATTATTGTCATGCAACACTTGCAAAAACACGCAGGAAGCATTATATGATATAGTGGACAGAAATCATAAATGCTTAGACAAAGAGGTGACATATAATGGAAACGTTAGCTATATTTGGAGGTAAGCCCGTCAGGGATAAAAAGATTTTTTACGGCCGCCAGTGGATCGATGATGATGATGTTCAGGCAGTGGCAGGGACACTGAAGGGCGACTACATAACCTGTGGCCCCAGTGTTGCGGCTCTTGCGGACAGGATCTGTGAGGTTACGGGGGCAAAACATGCAGTGACCGTGTGTAACGGAACAGCGGCTCTTCACTGTGCCTGTATAGCTGCAGGGCTCGGACCCGGGGATGAAGTTATCACAACTCCGCTTACCTTTGCTGCTTCAGCCAACTGTGCGGTGTACGTTGGAGCGACACCCGTATTTGCAGATGTGAACCCTGAGACCTACAACATCGACCCGGATTCAATCGAGGCGCACATTACTGACAGAACCAGGGCTGTGGTTGCCGTGGATTTCACGGGGCAGGCGGTTGAACATGAGAGGATAAGGCAGATCTGCGACAAACATGGTCTCATCCTTATAATTGACGCAGCCCACGCAATCGGGACTAAATATAAAGGACAGCCGGAAGGAAGCCTCGGCGATATGACCTGTTTTTCTTTTCACCCTGTCAAGACCATAACATCCGGGGAGGGCGGTGCCATCACCACCAACGACCCCGAGCTTTACAGAAAGCTCTTTCTCGCATCCCAGCACGGCATCACTCACGATGAGTCCGAGTTTGTGGAGAAGAACCCTGAGGGTCCCTGGTACTATGAGATGCAGACCCTTGGCTTTAACTACAGGATGACCGACTTCCAGGCTGCCCTCCTTATGAGCCAGCTTAAGAAGCTCTCGAAATTCTCTGACAGAAGAAAAGAGATAGTCAGAAGATATAACGAGGCCTTTGGTGATGTTCCCGAGCTCATACTGCAGAAGGAAATCCCTGAGTCTGATACCACAAGGCATTTGTACATCATAAGGCTCAATAAGGACAAACTCTCATGCACGAGGCGTGAGTTCTTCGATGCTTTAAGTGCTGAGAACGTGCAGTGCCAGGTTCACTATGTACCGGTCTACTATTTCCCGTTCTATCAGGAGAGGGGCTACAAGAAGGGACTGTGTCCAATCGCAGAGGAAATATATGAGGGCATCATGAGCATTCCTCTCTATCCTCTCATGACTGATGAGGATGTGGAGTCTGTGATTGAGGCGGTTAAGAAGGTTGCGGCATATTACAGGAAATGAATCATATGAGTCGATGGGGTATATCTCCATCGACTTTTTACG
>CAMNOS010000002.1 GCA_946546925.1 uncultured Butyrivibrio sp. | reverse complement strand
TGGTTATTACTTTTCTCATGTCAACCTGCCTTTATGGTTGTATGTCTGCGCACAATTAGTGCATCATAATATGTTAACACAGCTGGCAACTTTTTGCCACCCGATCCCCCTTTGTTACCATGAGGAGCGGAAGTGTGGTCCATAAGTACAACACGTATCTGATAAGGTACGTGGGGCCGAGAAGGACTGTGCAGAAGGTGAGGACCATGGGCAGGAAGGGAAGGATTCCTGCGAAGTTCTTCTTGGACAGTCTGTAGGCAAATACGAAAAGGTATATAAAAACGTAGAGGCCCGGAGCAAAAAAGAGGTAGATAACAGGAGCGTCGCTTCCAAAAGGGCCAAGGGACAGATAGCGGTAGAATCTGTCAATGGGCGGAATGAGGCTCGTTCGTACTCCCGGGGGTTCAGTTTCGTAGCCAAAGTAGGAGCTCTCATCATATGTAAACGTGTAGACCGTGTTGCCCTTGTACACATTGAATATCGCAGGCGGATAGTAGTAGCCGTAGGATGTAAGGAGCCATGCATTCATGTAGGCTGCCGGGTGCTCTTTAAAGAGTTTGAGCCACACCCCGAAGAACTCCTTACTGCTCTTCTCGAACAGGACATTGTTGAAGTTCACCTTGACAAGGTCCGCGCACCTGGGTGTGTACTTATCAAGTCCCGAAACTGTGATGTAGGCTTCAATCACAGACTTGTCCTCCTCCGAGAGGCTCTCGTTGTCGTAAGCATAGACTCTTGCAAGCTGCATTATGGGAACAGTCAGCATCTCCTGGTGGTGAGTCACATCGGAGCTGAGCGCAAGCCCAAAGGCTTCTGATATCACAAGGTAGAGCGCGACAGGAAGTATCACCATCCCCTCAAGCGCCCTGCTTAAGCTCTTTCTGAAATAGAAAAGAAGAAACGGCACAAAAACCAGATAGGCATAGAAACCGTTGTGTCTTAGAAGCGGCATCAGAACCGCCGAAACCACGAAGAGCAGGACCTTCTTTTTGTCCCTCATAAACTCCCCTGGCTCTTTTACCAGCATTACAAGAAGCAGCGTGAGCAACAGGAGAAATGCACTGAAAAGCCCGTCCTTACAGGAACACAGGCTGTACATGACGATCGTTGGAAAGGCTCCGTAAAAGATTATCCAGAAGATCCTGCCTTTTTTACCGAGACCTTTTTTCTGAAGGTATGTCACAACCCCGGCATAGACCGCTGATATCACCAGCATCTGCAGAAAGAGATATACAGCGATGGCTATATTCCACGACCCTGAAATCTTATGGAAAAGAGCGATCAGCCCGCCCATGAGAAGGACATGAAACAGCGGGTGGTGGGTAGAAAAAGTCCTTGTCAGGACTTCATTGAGTTCATCCTGGGCATCATATACAAAAAATCCCGGGAATTCAGCAAGAAGGACCGGAAGTGCCAGAAGAACCATCGACGAAAAGTTCACAGGATAGTCCCGTGCCGGTACATCTTTTTCTTTTCCCTGTCCGGGGAGCTTCAATATGCCAAAGAGCTTGCCGTGCCCGCTCCTGGCGCTGTCGTAGTTCTTCCAGACATATCTGGTGTCCATTGTGAAGATGACCATCATCATGAACATCACAAGAAGACCGTTCCTGTCTGCAAGATCAATGTAGTCACGATTTTCCAGCGTATATCCGATGTATAAAAAAGCCCCCGCAAAAACGCCAAACAAGCCTGACATAAGCCAGGCCAGTGTGTTTTCCTTATCTCTTTTCATCTTTGGTTGTCTCCCGGATCACGAACTGTGGATTCCTGTTCTGTGATATGTAAAGTCTTCCCAGATACTCCCCCATCATACCCATCATGAGCATCATCATGCCGCCCATGAATAAAATTGCGCTCATCAGGGCAGAAAAGCCAATGGGAACATTGGGATTAACAAATTTCTTGATGATCGTATATATACCATAGGCAAAGCCCAGGATTGCGAACAGGGTGCCCGAAGCGGTAGCAATACGAAGCGGTTTGATGGAAAAAGCCGTAAAGCCGTTGATCCACAGCGCCAGGAGCTTGGCGATAGTGTATCCGCTCTCTCCCACTTCCCTCCTGCGGTGAGTTACGTCAACATTCACTATGTTTCTTGTGGTGCGAAGTACCAGGCCTATAACATACGGATAGGAGCTCTCATACCTCACCATTTCATCAACCACAAAGCGGCGCGCCGCAAAATAGCTGGAAACATAGAGGTCCTTTGGCTTTCCGAGCATCACCGAGGCCATCCACTCGTTCATGGCAGTGCCAAAGTTCCTGAACAGGTTGTGCTGCTTTTTCCCGTATCTTGCATAAGCAACATCTGCCCCCGCTTCAAGGGCTGCGATCAGCTTGTCCGCCTCATCTGCCGGAGTCTGGCCGTCATCGTCAAGGCATATCACAATATCGCCCTTTGCGGCATTAAGTCCCGCCATAAGAGCAGCGTGCTGTCCAAAATTTTTGGCCAGATTGATGCCAAGGACTCTGTCGCCGCGCTCTTTGGACACTCTCTTTATGACATCCCAGGTTCCGTCCGGTGAGCCGTCATTGATAAGGATCACCTCGTAGTCCCTTGAGCTGTCCTTCTTCATTGTCTGTTCTATTTCCTGCACCACTGCTTCCAGTGTCTTCTCCGACCTGTAGCATGGAATCACAAAACTTATCAGTCTGCCTATCATCCCGGCTCCTTTTTATAAACACTTTTTCATAAGTATCATATCATCTTTTTGGCCATCGCTGCAGCATACATCCGGCAGAAAGTCCGTTTTTTCAAAGCCGGCGTGCTCATAGCTCTTAACGGCGCTCACATTGCGCACAAACACCCTGAGGATCAGCTCCTTTAGTCCCATTACGTTCCTTGCATACTCAGTTGCAAGATCCGCGGTCTCGTTGCCGTAGCCAAGGCCTGTGGCGTCATCTTCGCCTATGAATATGCCGTATTCCGCAGTCTTATTGTCATGATCGATGTCCCTGAAATACACGCAGCCGACTGCCCTGTAGTCCTTCTTGTTCTCACAGATCATAAGCTGGACAACCTTCCCGGTGTCTATCATGGTCTGCTGCCATTGGTACTGGCCCTCCAGGGTAAACTCATCGCGGTATATGAAATTGTTGCGGACCCTCTCATTGTTTCGCCACCTGACCACCAGAGGAAAGTCTTTTTCCTCCATCGGCCTAAGGCTCACCAGGTTCCCTGTCATCAGATACTCATCTCTGTCCATACATTGCACCTGTTATTCTACATTTCTTACGGAATATATCACAAATACATCACCCACGGTGTCCGTGGCCGTAATCTCTGTCTCTATACCCTTATCGAGGTAATAGTCCTTAAGCCATTCGATATCCTGCGTTTTTTTATTGACGACATATACGTTCTCTTCAAGTATCGCATCCTGCATGCAGTCAAAACCAAAGGCCTCGTATTTCTGCCCATCAAGCGGGCTCTTTGATGCCCAGCCGCCCATGAGGCCGAAATTAGCCGGATTGTTGTTCACATTTTCAAACATCTTTTCGGAAAAAGTCTTCTCCTCGCCCTCTGCCGCTGATACGCTTGTATACACATCAACGAAGTAGAAGCTGTCCGGGTTATCCTCAAAGTACTGATACAGATCGTCGTAGTGCTCTCTCATCACTGCTCTGGCCGCATTCTCCGCTCTTATGATGTTCACCTGATTTGGAATATAAGCCGCAGTTACAACGGCACATAACACCAGGGGCACAGCCGCATATCTTCGGGACTGTGCTTCAGCTCTCGCCAGCAGTCCAAGAAGCAGCGCAATCTCCATCAGATAAAGAGGATGGGTTATCCTTATCGGATCTCTTCCTCTCACTATTATATAGAGCCAGAGGCTGGTCCTGCAGGCAAACAGAAGCGCGATCAGAAGAAAGGCGCAGAGTCTTTTTCCTTTGTCCCCCATAAATACGTATACTGCAGCCACTCCAAGATATAGAAAGACTGCAATAAGGTTAAGCGGCGCATCAGTCATCGGGTATTCGTAGCTCTTTTGCCACGCTGCATGCCGCAGCCTGTACAGATAAGACTTTATGCCCTCAAGAAGTCTTGCCAAAAGAGGGGTCTCATCGGTCCTTAAGTGACTTGCGTATTCTGCGACAGAGCTCAGAACTTCGGTATCTATCTCCTCATCAATTCCGAAATTGTAATTCTCAAGGAGCTTCTGCTCAGCTTCCGAAAGGGCGATGCTGTCATAGAACTCCCTGTTTGACGCATACTCAGGAATAAACTGAAAGTCATAGAGCTCTGTCCTTGCATCAAAAAAAGCGTTGAACTGTTTCCAGTCTTCAGAGCTGTAGGCTGCAGCATTGATAACACTTGATATCACCAGACCGCCAAGTATTGTCAGGGCAAGGTATACATACCCGCAAAAGAGCTTCTTCCGCTCCCCATACCTTGATGTCGAGATCCCATCGCTCACACTGTCTTTGAGCCCGTCTCTCTCTGTCACCCACTTTATGAATATCCCCACAAATGTAACAGGCAGCGTCAAAAGAAGCATCTCAGACCTTATCAGGTAGGCTGTGATGATGAGCGCGACCGGAAGGGCATAATCCGCCGCCCCCCTCCCTCTTGCGGTCATTATCAGAAAAGCCGCAGTCATGGACAGAAGGCCGCAGGTAAAAGTGTACTGCACAAATATCAGGTGCGGAAATATCCCGCCAAGCGACAGCCCGAGAACGAATAATGCAAAGACTGCTTTAACTGCCGTGCTCTTTGCCATCTCCATGAGCCTTAAAAATATCACAAACAGGCAAAAGAACTGGCAGGCGCACAAAAAAATGCCATACCAGTCAGGCGTCCTGAATCCCCTGTACAAAAGGGCGATAAAGGCGCTTATCGGGTACAGCATCTGTATATTGTGTCCCGCAGGCACACCTGTGTATGCCCCGGACAGTATATCCTTCATAAGAACATCGTCGTTTAAGTCAAAATAGAAGTCCCCAATTATGGCAGAAGTAGCTGCAACTGCCAGCATCAGAAGCACTGAAGCTATGAAATTCAGGCCGGGACGCATTTTTCTCATACATAAACTCCAACTTTAGCTGAATCTGTAGTACTCTTTAACTCTCATCACCACTTCGTCGAGGTCCTCATCAGTCAGGCCGTAGTACATGGGAAGACGCAGAAGTCTCTCGCTCTCTTTGGTGGTATACCTGTCCTCTCCCCTGAACTCACTGTGGATGAGTCCCGCTTTTGACGAGTGAAGAGGTACATAATGTGATGCGGGGAGTATGTCGTTGCTCATGAGATACTCGATGAGCCCTTTCCTCTCCTCGAAGTCCTTACATTTAATATAGAACATGTGGGCATTGTGCTTGCAGTAGTCAGGAACAAAGGGAAGTTCGATGAGTCCCTTCTCCTTAAGGGGCTCAAGTGCCTCCATGTACCTGTTGTAGTGGCTCTTTCTGTCGGCATTTATCTCATCTGCCATCTGGAGCTGGGCATAGAGATACGCAGCGTTCATGTCACTTGGAAGATAAGATGAGCCTGGCATTATCCAGCTGTACTTATCAACCTTGCCGAGCTTGTACAAAGTCCTGTTTGTGCCCTTTTCCCTCACGATTATGGCGTCGTCCACAAAGGTCTCATCGCGAAGCAGCAGCGCTCCGCCCTCTCCCATGCTGTAATTCTTGGTCTCATGGAAGCTATAATTGCCAAAGTCTCCGATTGCTCCAAGAGCCTTCCCCTTGTATGTCGCCATCACGCCCTGGGCTGCATCCTCTATGACAAAGAGGTTATGCCTCTTTGCAATATCCATTATCTGATCCATCTCACATCCGACACCTGCGTAGTGGACGGGAACAATAGCTCTTGTCTTTGGAGTTATCGCCTGCTCGATCAAGTTCTCATCGATGTTCATGGTATCAGGCCTGATATCCACAAATATCACCTTAGCTCCCCTGAGGACAAAGGCATTGGCCGTTGAGACAAAGGTATAGGACGGCATTATGACCTCGTCCCCCTCCTTTATTCCTGCAAGGATGGCAGACATCTCAGTTGCGTGGGTACAGGAGGTAGTTAAAAGAGCCTTCGTGCAGCCTGTCTTTTTCTCGATCCACTCGTTGTCCCTGGCGGTAAATGGTCCGTCGCCGCAGATCTTCTGATTCTCTACGCACTCCCTTATATAATCAAATTCTTTTCCCGTGTAGGGCGGAACATTGAAATTAATACGCATAAATTAGTCCTCCAAGGCCGAAGCCTCTATTGGTCAGTCTTTTTTCTTAAATACAATAAGCTTGCTGATGATGTAATTAAGTACTATTACAATGAAGGTTGCTCCAAGTTTTACAGGCATCTCCGGGAACTTAATCAGTTTAACAAAGATAAAAATCAGACCATCTTCAACTATAAGCGTGAACAGTCTTCCTGCTGTAAACGAACCGGCCTGCTTCAAAAAATCCTTTTTGTTATCAACTTTCCCGTCAAATACCCATGTTCTGTTTGTAAAAAACTGAAAAGCCACGCAAATAACCCAGTCGATAGTGTTATTTACGATCGGATCGAGGTGCATTACGCCCTCACCCATGAACCAGAACAGGAAGATGCTCAGAAAGAAGGTAAGTCCGCCGAAGAACAGATACAGCAGCCCCTCCTTGTACTTTTTGTAGAAGGGTTCAAAAATGTTCAGCACCGGCAGAGACATTATCCTGTCAAAAATGTCCTTTTTCTGTGTTTCATTAGTATCCATAATCTCATAAACTCCTATTGGTTACAGCTAAAAACAATAAATCTGTTATTCTCAAAGACCTTATTATAATCATGATTTGCAATATAGTCCAATAAAATATCATATTTTTCTTCTATATTGGCATATTCCTGCATCTCTTTTCCTATGATGACAGTCGGAAGCTCATCAAGAGCCTGAGTGTCCATGAGCCCGACATCAAACTTATCCGTGCTGTAACTGTCCAGATCCGGCCAGGTGGTATCAAGTGCAGGCTCGAGATCAAATATATAGGAAAGCCCGGGAATTCCTCCAAAAAAAACAGTCTTCCTGCCAAGAAGATCATTATCTGAAAGAGCTTTGGCAAGTTCATCCAGGGAACCTGCATTGTAAGAAGTGGTCTTAAGCGCGCTGACCTTGGGGATCTCACAGTAGGAATCCCTCACCTGTCCGTCGGTCCCGTCGCCGAAGGCAAATACGGTATGGAAGATCGATCCCTGAACCAAAAGAACTGCGATCACCATCACAGACATCGCCTGCCAGGGAAAGTGAATGTCGCTCTCTCCGGCTCTGAACATGAGCCTTCTCATCATCCAGAGAGAAACCGGCGCAGCAACAAAAAGGTTGTTCACCAGAGGAAACGTGTAATTGTTGCTGCCAAGCGGCGTCACCAGCATAATGACAATTACCGCAAATGCAAGTGTCTGCTCCTGCCTGTCGCCGTTTAACAGTCCTAAGCTTCCTATTATGCAGAAGATAAATGACATAATAAGGAACATCATCGCAGCCTGGAAGAAGCTGTCATAGTAATGGTAATTCCTTGTAAAGACCCCTTTTGCAAAAAAATAGCGGACGAGCACAAGAAGTCCCGCTATATAGAGGAGCTTTTTGACTGCCTGATATCTCCCCCCACGAAACATGAACATAATAACTCCGGCCGCCATGCAGGGGAGCATTATCAGCATATCCTTAAGTGTAGTAAAGTACGCAGAGACAACCAAGGCTATCATGCCCCCGGCGCTGTAATCCGAAGCGCCTTCGGTCATCCCGAAGAGTCCGCCAATCATATCAAAATATGCGCTCCACCCGTACATAAAACAGATAACCAGAAGCGGAAGTACAATCCCCGCCGCAAATCCTCCGATACAGATGAAGGTCTTTTTTACAGCCTCTGAAAACTTATACCCGGTCAGAAATTCGTAAAACCACAGAACAAGTATCAGCGAAGTCTCTGTGATATTGGGGAACCTGACCATCACATTGAGACCAAGGCAAAATCCTGCAAGTGCAAGATAAATGTTCTGCCTCTTCCACTCAAACATTCCCATGAGAAGTAAAAGAACTCCCAGCGCAAAGAACAGGTAGGTCAGATAGTTGTAAAGTATAACTCTCGGGCACCAGCACAGGCTCTGCGCGATAAACTCTCCGATGAAGATCATCCAGCCGGGCATCCACTTCTGCAGCAGATAGTAGGCAATAAGCGATGTCGCCGCAATGACAAAGCTGCAGTAAATATTCATGCCAAGCATGGTCCCTGCCCCCGGCAGCATCATGATAAGCCTTCCCACAGCATTACTTAGAAACGTGGAGATAGCCCACATGGGGTCCAGCCTCTCAAGATACTCATAATTAGCCAGGCTGTAGGTGGTATCCGCTATGTCAAAGCCGTTTGTGACACCTATAAGAGGGTACAGAAGAAGGACCAGGGGAAAAAGGTACTTTTCCAGAGGCTTCTGATACTTCTTAAGGTTGTAAAAGCAGCTTTTTATATTCGTCAGCATAGTTCCTCGTCAAGATCTCTTATCTTTTTATACAGGACCGTGCCACTTAAGACCCTGTCAAGGTAGTCAAAGATCATCTTACGCAAAAAATCGATAAATATTCCCGCAACAAAAACAATCAGGATCGTTCTCAGGGCATGCCACGCATACAGTGGCACACTGTACATCGGTACTTCGCCGATAAGACCGGATATCCACGAAACCCACCTGTCCCTTATCTCTATGTGCATGTGCAGAAGGTACACTCCAAAGGTAAGCGGGCCGATAATCCTCAAGGCATCTGAAACTTTCGATTCCTTCATGTTAAAGTATCTGAAGAAGGAGAACAGCCCAAGGGATGCCGTAAGCGTAAACAGAAAGTTGTAATTAAACGGCACCTCCTGAAAATGAGCAAAGCCGCCCCAGTTCAGGTTCACGTAGTAAAGAGAAATACTCATGGTTGCAATTATCAGGCTGGATATCAGATAAACCAGAAGGCTCTTTTTGGCAGTGTAAAAGAGTTTCACATCGTACCGCCTTATATAGGCAGCTATAAGATAGAGACAGATGAACCATCCGTAGTCATATCCGAATTTATCCGTCGGAAAAAGAACCGGCACAAAGCTCTTGATAAAGCAGAACCACAAAAGCAATCCAAAGATCACTATCCTCGCCTGTTTTCTTGTCAGCTTCTCCATTGCCGCATTCATGACGGGTGCAAGCACATACATGATGACATAGGCCGTCACAAACCAGTAGTGCTCCGAGGAAATTGGAAAAAGGTACTGCACCAGCTTATACAGTGAGTTGTTCTCGTGAAGGGTGAAGGTTCCGACTATCACCATTGCTATCGAGATGAGGAATGTATAGAAGTATACCTGACAGATGAGCTTGATGATCCTGCTTATCTTGACGCTGCTCCTTGATAAAAAGAATCCGCTTATCAGCACATAGGTATTGATGCCGGAGATAGCAAACGCCTCTATAACATTGGCAAAGATCCCCACGCCCGTGGCGGGAAGCCCCAGCTGCAGAAGTGCACCGGTTGCACCGTTGTAATGGAGCATCAGTATCATGAACATTGCGATCACCCGCAAAAGCTCAAAACTGGGATTTCTTTTTTTGACTGAAAGCTCTTTGGCCGTTCCCATAACTCCTCCTGCTGCGCATAAATCAGTTTTCTTTAAGCGTTGCCTTTCCATCGCCGATGCTGTATATCATGTCACATTTTTCTATAGTCTGAAGCCTGTGGGCAATAATGACCAGCGTCTTCCTGCCGTGCAGCCTGTTGATGGAATCCATGATGGCTGCCTCGGTGTCGTTGTCAAGAGCTGATGTGGCTTCATCAAGGACCAGTACCTCCGGATCCTCAAAGAGAGCTCTTGCTATACCTATTCTCTGCCTCTGCCCGCCGGAGAGTCTTATTCCCCTCTCTCCGATCTCTGTATCAAGTCCTTCAGGAAGCTCTTTTACAAATTCGTCAAGAGCGGCCTCCTTAAGGGCCTGCCACACCTTGTTGTCATCTATTTCGTCCTCCGGAACACCGAAGGCCACGTTCTTTCTGATGGTTGAATCCGTCATAAAGATGGTCTGCGGGATGTAACCCACGTTCTTAAGCCACCCTCTGTAGTTGATCTTAACATCAACGCCGTCAGCTGTTATAGTGCCTTTCTCAGGCTCTAAAAGACCAAGGAGCACATCCACAATGGTCGTCTTGCCGGCGCCTGAGGTTCCGACGATTCCAACGCTCTTGCCCACAGGTATCTCCATATCCGCTCCGTCAAGAATCAGCTTGTCAGTTCCGGGGTATCTGTAGGTAATGTCTTTCATGACAATTGACTTCTCCACAGGAAGCTTGTCAACCTGCGCTTTAACCTTGTAGTCATCAATGTTGTAGGAAATTGACTTATCGTGGATCTCTGTCTGCAGATTGTCGCTGACATTGTCAAGGAAAGGCTCAAAATAGGCTATGCTCGTCAGGTAATTGTTAATCCTGTTGGCAGATGGAAGAAGCCTTGCTGCAGCTGCCGCAAGGACAGTCAGCTGGGGAAGAAGAGACGTAAGACTCGTCCCCGACATCATTACAACAAGCATATATCCCACCATTCCTGCGATGGCGATGGTCTCGATGAGGAGCCTTGGGGTTGAATTGTACAGATTGTACTTCTGGACTGCATTCACATAGCCTGCTCCGCAGTCGGCATATCCGTTTATGAAGTAATTCTCCTTGGCAGCAACCTTGATCTCTTTGATTCCTGTGACAGATTCATATATCCACTTGTACAGGCCGCTGTAATAGTCCTGGTTATCCTGACCGGCTTTTACCATAACAGGCTTTATAAAAAACTTGATTACGAGAAGTACGATGACAAGAAGGGTTGCTATTGTAAGAGTCATCCTGGCGTCCTGGCTCAGAAGAATGGCCACAAGACAGACGAAAACGATGATCTCACTGATAAGCTGAAGGCAGCTGAGTATCAGGGCATAGAGGTTATTCACATCCGAGGTGATGTTCCTCTGGATCACCGTTGTATCGGCATTTAAGTAGTACTCGTAAGGTCTTTGCATGAAGTTGATCATCATGCGTCTTGATGTTGCAAACTGATTGGTGTATACAAACCTGAGCTGAGCCACGTTCATGAAGTATAAAAAGACGTTCTTGATAACAAAGACCAGAATCAGGGATACCATTATGAGGGCAGCCAGCTGTGTCGTGCTCTGAAGATTAAAAAAGTTGTAGATACCCGAAAGGATGCGGCTCTTTTCAACCTGCTGCGGGTCTATGACCACCTGCATAACAGGTGCTATCATGGCGATACCCAGGGACTCCAGAACGCCTCCTATCAGCATCAGTATGACAATTCCCACCATCTGGGTCTTCTGCTTCCTGTCAAGAAGCACTTTCAGTTTGCTGAATATCTTTCGCATAGCTGTTTCGTTTCCTTCCGCTGTCAGCTCTTTTTCCCGCTTCTAAGATCCCTGTATAACCACAGGAGCCTGTAGTAGACATAGAATAACAGATGAGATTTCATCTGAAATCCGATAAGCTTTTTCTCTTCAGGATGAATCTTCTCCTGATAATACGGGTTCTTCTGAAAGTCCGGAAAAGTGGCTTTCATCTCTTTTCCAAGAGCCTTTGTAAAATTATAGCAGTTCTTAACCCTGTATCTTCTCGGCATCGCCGAGAACAGGGTGTTGACATAAAATAACACAGTGTATTGAAATTCTATCTCAGGAAGATAGTCTGACAGATAGCCGCTCTTTTTAGCCTCACTTACGATCATCCGCCCTGCAGTCATCCTGTCTTCCAGATTCTTTCTGGAGATGCTGTGAACGGTGGATGAGTTGTGCTGATAATAAAAATACAGTGGTTCCTCAATGTATTCAAAGTGCTTCGACCTGATCATCCAGGTGTTGCTGACCGCATTGTCCTCGTAGAATATGTTCTCGGGAAATACGTCAAGCTTATCCCTTGTTCCGGGCGTGTACTCCCCGACAATGAGGTGTCTTCGGTATACCTTGACCACAAGACTGCCCGTCTCGATAAGGAGCTTTCTGTACTTATCTGCGGTCATGACGCCGGTCTGCTCAAAATTGTTGTTATGAACGATCTCCCCCACCTTAAAACTGTGCTCATAGGTGAGGCAGTAGTCGCAGCCCACCATGTCAGCCCCCGTCTCCTCAGCCCTGGAAATGAGCTTCTCATAGTAATCCGGAACCACCCAGTCATCCGCATCGATAAATCCCAGCCAGTCACCCTTTGCAATCGCAAGTCCGATGTTCTTGGCACCGCCCTGATGGAGATTCTTATCTGAGTGAATGGCGATGAATCTGTCAGGAAACTCTGCCGCATAGCGCTTCAAGATGTCGTAGGAGTTATCAGTAGAGCAGTCGTCCACAGCAATAATCTCGTATTCTGATGGATCAAGGCTCTGATTTATCAGGCTGTCCAGGCAATATTCGAGCTTCCCGTCCCCGGCCATATTGTAGACCGGCACTATTACACTGAGTTTCAACTTCTGTCCCCCACTAGGTCTTTAAGTCTCATCATGCAGCAGAATATGTGCATTGTTTACGAGCCACCTGCATCGGCGCTATCCACTGCCTGTCCGCATCAGATACCGTCATTACAGGTGGCTCGATATTTCAGATATCTGTTAGTGATCTACCGCTTCGCCAAGTCTGTTTCTTATATCCTCGACGCTCATCCACTCGGTATTGTTGCCGGAGCTGTAGTAGAATCCCTCCGGAACCTTCTTGCCCGCAGGATCCGGAGCCTGTCTCTCATTGAATATCACCTGTGGATATACAATAAAGTGCTTGTCAAATTCGTAGGTAAAAGGTGCATCCTCTGTAGTCACCATTATCTCATCAAGCTTCTCACCGGGCCTGATGCCGACTTCCACTGTTTTAACGCCGGGGCACATGGCCTCTGCCAGATCCTTAACATTAAATGAAGGTATCTTGCTGATAAAGGTCTCTCCTCCGTTGGACTCCTTCAAAGCCTTGAGAACCAGCTCAACACCCTCGGGAAGACTTATCCAGAATCTTGTCATGCGATAGTCGGTAATAGGAAGCTCTTTTTCTCCCTTTTCAATAAGGCTTCTGAAAAACGGGATGATCGATCCGCGGCTTCCTGCAACATTGCCGTAGCGGACAATGGAGAAGTTGATATCCTTGGCTCCCGCATAGGCATTGGCAGCGATAAAGAGCTTGTCAGACACCATCTTGGTCGCGCCGTAGAGGTTGACAGGGTTTACCGCCTTATCTGTGGAAAGAGCCACAACCCTGGTAACTCCGGTGTTAAGGGCAGCGTTGATGACATTCTGCGCGCCGTTAATATTGGTCTTGATAGCCTCATCCGGGTTGTACTCACAGGCAGGAACCTGCTTAAGAGCAGCAGCATGCACGATGTAGTCAACATTCTCACAGGCTCTCTCAAGTCTTGCTCCGTCCCTGACATCACCGATGAAGAATCTCATCTTGTCAGCATTGTCCCTGTATATCTTCTCATTGGACATGGTAAACTGCTTGTACTCATCTCTTGAGTAGATGATCAGTTTCCTGGGGTTGTAGTGTTCCAGCACATACTTGGTAAAGCTGTGTCCAAAAGAACCCGTACCTCCCGTAACCAGTATCGTCTTGTTATCCAGCATTGATCTTTCCATATCTTATCTCCGTCTCTAGAGTTAATCTTTAACTAATTGATTATATAATACTCCGCCGTAAAGGTCAAAGGTAGTCCAAAGCTCACTTCACTTCATATGTGGTCCACATGTCCTCGGAAAAGACTCTGGTCATAGTGCTTAGGTTCGTGCAGCTTTCCAGAAGATTGTCGAAGGCTTCGTTCTGAAAGTCGTCATCTGCAGCGTAGAGGATTATCTTAGATGCTCCGGTTACGGAAGGGTCTGTAACAGGCGCGGTGTTCTCTTCATCCATGTAATAGACTTTGGGATACTCCAGTAGTTCATCGGTAAGGCGCCATACATTCTGCGGCGTTGCGGGATTGAACATGACTACGGCAACTTCCTCGGAGTTTTCTGCAGCATAAAGGGTCTTAGCGGTATCTTCGGGATAGAGGAAAAGGACCCTCTGATCCGATACAAGACCCTTGAGCAGCAGTGCAAGGCACACTGCCGCAAAAGCATAGATCAGCATCCTGCTGCCTCCCACACCCTCCAGAACATATCCTGCATCCATGAAGATGAGGAGGATCATAAGAGCGTATATTGGCATCTCATATCTGTTTGACGCCGCCCCGACAAGGAGCGCCGTCTTGGAAGCAAGAAGGAAGTACCCGAGGGTCCCGGCGGCAAGAACCGCTATGGCCTGTGCGGAATGTTCCATGATTCCCGCCCCGTCGAGCCGCTTTTCGTTTCCGGTGTTCATGTTCCCCATACCTGCAGTCCGTCCGGGACCACGAGTAAGCTTTACAAGGATTCCTACAAACAGAAGGGCTGCGATCACAACCAGGCCTCCGGCGAAGACGAAATCATTGAGAAGTCCCGTAAAGAATGACAGCCTCATCCAGGTGTTGCCCATATCAAGGAAACTCCCGGAAGCATCGCTCCCTCTGTAACCGCCAAAGAGATGCCGAAGGGCAGATGGGTAGACAAGAACAGCAAGGGCGAGTGAGATTGCGCAGCCTGCAGCATAGAGCGCGCCTTCTTTTATATGTCTTTTTGAGAATACAATAACAGCTGTTGTTGCAACTCCGATGCAGAAGAAAAAGAATATGTAAAAGTACTGTATAAGAAATCCGAGGAAGGAAACTGTCATTATCGGAAGATATCCCTTAAGAAACAGCTGCCCAAGGTCAAGGCTCAGAGTATCATACTCCTTGATCAGTCTCACATGCAGATATCCGCAGACAATAACAGCAGCTCCCAGCCACGCATACATCCTGACAAAGATGTTGGCTGAGACAGTCTGCGGATTGAGCCCCCAGAAGATCAGGGTCAGAAGCTCGACCCAAAAAGGTACCCGAAGTCTTTCCATAAGCAGGCATAAGAAAACAAACGATATTGTAAATGCAATGAGATTTGCTGCGATGCCCGTCCACTTGGTAAATACTCCGGGCACAAAAGAACAGATAGTATGAAAGATAAAGTAGTAAAGCGGCGGGTGCACATCCCAGCTCTGGACAAGTTTTACCAGTCCGTAGTTAAATCCCTCGCCTCTTCTGACCGTAAATTCGTCGAGCACAGCCTGCCTCTCCTGCCACTCCCTGTCGGGCTGGAACAGGCCTATACTCCTGTTGGTCGAGTAATAGGTGTAATACTCATCCTCATGAAAACCCGCCTTCTGAAATCCGTATATCAGACTCAAAGCGACTGATAGCACAAAGATAAATGCAAAAACATATTTTTTTAGATGATTAAAGTCCTTTGATCCTGGCATGGGTCTTCCTGACAAATCCCGGGGCAATCGACAGAATCAGCAGATACAGCTTCTGTTTCGACGTCAGATATCGGTTTCCCAGGATCTTTCCTCTGTTTTTTCTAATATTGCTGACAACATCCATATAAAAGGCATTGTTCCTTGTCATCCTGGATGTCGGTATATGAAGCAGATAATCAAGCCTCTGGACAAAGCCAAACCTCTCCGCAACAGGCGTAAGATCCGGGCAGCAGCCATTGACCAGTTTGAGCGCCACATCCGCATTTCTGACTATATCCGTGAACACCGATGGGAAATAATCCTTATCCTCTGCCTTCTTCCTGGAATTGCTGCCGGTTCTGTAAAATACGTGATAGCACTGATCGGGAAGAATAACGAGCCTGTTCACCTTTTGCAGCATAAATATCATAAGATAGAAATCTTCGTTGAGCTCTCCCTCGGGAAAACGCATTTCTTCAGTAAAAAGGCTTCTCTTCGTAAGCTTGGTGCAAAACGAGGCATCACCGGTGTGCATAAGAAGTGTCCTGAAATGCTCAAGAGGATCCACTACCACTTCTGCATCCGGGGGCGTGACAACGTCGGGAAGCCTCTTTCCATCCTCGCTGATCTCGTCCCTCGATATCTGGACCATGTCCGCATCATGCCTCACCGCTGCATCCACAAGCAGCCTGTACATGTCGTGCGAAACAAAATCGTCACTGTCTACAAATCCGAGGTAGTCACCTGTGGCAGCATCTATCCCCACATTTCTTGCGCTGCTCGATCCGCCGTTTTTTTTGTGGATCACGGATACATTGCCATATCTTGCAGCAAGCTCATCCGCCTTTTTGCCTGTCCCATCGGTGGATCCGTCGTCAACCACGATGATCTCCATGAGTTCTGCCGGGTAATCCTGCTTTGCGACTGAAGATACGCACTTCTCCAGAAGATCCTCAATATTGTAAGCCGGTATGATAACCGATATTTTTTTATTCCAGTCTGGCATCAATTCCTCCGTCAGCTGCAGCGTTCATTAACTACTCCAGCCTGTTCTTCTCTTCCAGGGTTCTCACAAATCCCGGCGCCTTTATGACTCCTGCCCTGCTCATGGGGCCATATTCCGCAGGAAGAGGATCTTTCCCTAAAAGGAACTCTCCGCAGAATCTCACAAGCTCTGCTGCTGCCCTCTTAGCATTCCAGGTGTTATTTATAGTGTGGAAAGCACTTTCTCCGTACTGAGAGACAAGTTCAGGCTTATCAAAAAGCTTAAAAAGTTTCTTCTCGAAAGACTCATACTTCCCATCTTCGTACACAAGGCCACTGAATCCGTCCTCAATAAGGAAAGGCACGGATCCCGCTTCGCCGGACGCCACTAATGCGCAGCCGCACTGCATGGCTTCATTAACCACCGCTCCCCAGCCCTCAAGATAATTGCTGGTGAAAAGAAATATATCCGCACCCTTCATTGCTTCTATTACCTGCGCAGGTTTCCTGCCGCCCAGAACCCTGACAGCATCACCAAGGTCAAATGCAGATACCATATCTTCAAGCCTCTCCTTCATTGGACCCTCACCTATGATATCAAGTTCAAACCAGTGTCCCTTTTGCCTGAGCGTTTTCGCAGCCCTGACTGCATACTCCGGATGCTTTAGGTCTATGAGCCTTCCCGCCCACAGCATTTTCAGGGGTTCAGGGCTGCCTTTCATGCCGGTTCTGTCTTTTGCAAAACAGTCCACTCCCGTATCGGGGAAATACCCCCATTTGAGCATCTTGCCAGGGTAACTCTCGATAAGATGAAAGTCCGAAGCCACATAAGCACCGGTGCAAAGAAGATAGACCGGAAGATTCCTGTAGACAAAATGCTCCCTGTATTTGTGCATAAGGCCCTTGGGGCTTAAAAACTTCCACTGCCCCTCCCGGTAGATGCGTTCGCTCACCCTGAAGGAAAGTTTGCCCGAGGATAGTCTCTTCTCCTCAATATCCTCTATCAGCCCCTCCGTCCAGCCAAACAGCACAACATCGCTCTCTTCAATAAGTCTCTCAGCCCTCTCCTTATCCTCATAATACAGGACAACGAAGGGAAGCAGTCTCTCATCGACAGACCATCCCATGCTGACTCTCTTTTCCTCCATTGGCATCACCTGTATGAAGAAGAACTCCACGTCCCGTCCATACTGCGCCATAGCCCTGCAAAACGGCAGCTGATGATGATTTATGTAGTTGGAGACAAATGTAATCTTCACTTCCCGTCCCCCTGCTGTGCGCAGATTTCGGTATATATCTCAATAAGTCTCTTGTAATTGGTGTCGGGGTTATGGGTTACCCTGGCATGTATGCTGGCATTATCACCGTACACAGCGGCGATCACAGGCTCATCCCACATCTGAAGGATCGCCTTGGCGAGGTCCTCGGGATCTCCCTTTTCGAAGAGGAGCCCGTCCTTGTGCTCGTTGAGCATGCTTGGGATTCCGCCGCACCTTGCAGCAACAGTCGGCACTCCAAGAAGCATCGCTTCCCCGAGGGAATTGGGAGAGTTCTCAACTATCGACGGGCACACGAACAGTGACGCCTTCAGATACTGCTCCTTCATTCCCTGATCGTCCTGCATCCCAACCATGGTTATTTTTTTCTTGAGTCTGTATTTGGAGATGAGTCCCTTAATATACTTGCTGTACGCGCTGGCCCTCAGGAAAAAGGGGGCTCCGTTCTTACCTCTGCCTATAATATTGTTGCCCGCAACATAGATGTGTGCATCCGGATACTTCTCAATTACTCTGGGCATGGCCTGAAGCACAAAATGAAAGCCCTTGAGGGGGTAGTCGCCCTGTGATAGGAAGATGCTGTGTGGCTGCGCCTTCTTTTCACTCCACTTTCCCATGTAAAAGCACGGGCGCATCGTCTCATTCATGGCATAGTATCTGGCATCGGGGTTGATCCTCGACGTCTCCTGCCTGTCAAAATCGGTTCTTCCCGTGATATTCCCCGCGAGCATGATGGCTTCACGCTCATATTCCGCGCGGTTTCTGAACTTCTCCTGCTGCTGCAAAAGAGAATCATCCTTAATCCTGTCCCTGAAAGTAGCTGATTTCTGCACTTCCTCAGGGATACCTGCCATGTATTCCGCGGCAATCGCTCCGCATACACCCTGGATTCCCAAAAGCACTCTTGACGGCTCTCCGAAGGCCCTTATCATGGCAAGGGTATGTGGGAACTCAGTTCCGAATACATGGACAATGTCAGGCTTAAACTCATCCAGAATTACATGAAACCTGTTCTCAACAGTTCCGTCGTAGATTTCAGGATGGTTTAAATCCTCCCTGAAGCCATAGTATGTAACATTGTCTATAACCTCAGAGGAAGAGGCAATTTCCCCCTCTGCAGGGAAGCATACTCCAAGCTCAATGGGCGTATCACCCTTTTTTGCTTCAGTTATTCTTGTCAGACACCCTGACAGCCAGCCCTCCCTGAAGGAATACTCCAGGCCGTGCGACTTGGCATAGGCAGGGAGCATGATGTTGCAAAGCCAAAGAACTCTCAATTCCTGCTGCTCCTTACTTTTTTCTTCTCCTGAGTGAATAGATCGCATTTTTGATTGCGTTGTACGCCCCCGCCGTCACCTTGCCAGAAGAAAGGGCAGTGCGAAGAGGGGCAAGTGTGAGCGCCCTCAGAAGATCGTACTTTCTTATCTGCGAAGCAGAGAGGTACATCCGGATGATCTCTCTTCTCTCCTGTTCTGAAATCTTTTTATTCCGGTCGGAAAATCCTCCGCCCTCATAGTCTGCAACGACCACAGGCATGTAAACGGTGTCGGCCTTCTCCCTGTAAAAGCAGCGAAGGAACTGCTCGTAGTCAGCACGCACTCTGTATTTGAGGTCAAAGGGGTTTCTGTAGATGAGCCTCTCATCGTAGAAACATGCCTGGTGTGAGGGCACATTGCGGTAGCATGCGTAGTCATCTATGTTGGGATTGGACGCAACCTTTGCCCCCGCTGCACAGTCGTAAATATCGCCGTAGTAGATGGCAGGAAGCGTAGTCCCCTCCCGAAGATTCCTCTCGGTGATAAGGTCATGTACTCTCTGAAGCACCTTATCGTCCCTGAAATAGTCACCGCAGTTCAGGAAAAAGATATATGACGGGCTCTCACCGGCGCGCAGAAGCCTTATCTCGCCCTCTGCCGAATCACCATCCGAAGCCCTTCCCTCCTTAACCTTCTCCTCTACAAAAGAAGAGGCTATATTCATGGCGTGATATATGCCGTTGTCGCAGCTCTCCATAAGCGTTATCTGTTTATTTCCGAATTCATCTGCGCTACCGACGTCAAAGGCCTCCTTGAGCCTTTCAATTGACCCGTCTGTCGACATCCCGTCCTTGACGAATATGCAGTAGTCATCAAAGGACTGGCGAACCACACTCTCCACAGTCCTAAGGAGTCTCTCCCCCGCATTATATGAAACTACAATTATGGTAAAAAAAGGTTTTCTCATCTGATAGTTCTCCCGTGCCTTACTCCCTTTAAAAGGAGGCCATAGCACTTCAAAAGCCCAAGGCCGGCACACATCTCTTTTCTGTTCTTAAAAAGAAAACGAAATCCCCACAACGGCGCCAGTCTCCCATAAAGGAAATGGTATAAAACGCCCCTGTCATAAAAGAACTTGTCGGTATATCCCTTAAACCATGTGGAAGCGCTCTTTTTCTCATAACCGAGGGCGACCGGAGTGCGGTACACCGACAGTCCGGCCCTCAGGCAGTCATGCAGAAAAAGAGAATCCTCACCGTTCATGTAAGGCGCCCCTCCGCCAAAAAGGAGAGAAAATCTGACCCCGCTTCTGATCAGTGCATACCGTCTGGCGCATATGGCATAAGCCGGATATCTTCCGTAATTCATCCAGGAAACTCTGGCAAAGTCGCTGTTCCAATACGTCTCTCTGCCCTCCTGCGCCCTGACATTGAAAAGAAGCACATCCGCCTCGGGATGTGCATCAAATTCCGCGATTATCCTCTCTGCATAGCCCTCTTCGTAGACGATGTCATCATCACCAAACTGAATGATCTCCCGGTCTGAATGCATTAGTGCGGTATTCCTGGAAAGTCCCACGCCCTTCTCGCACCTGCTTATGACTTTAACTTTAATCCCATCAAAATCCGCCGTGTACTCCGACTGCGCAATGCCTTCCGGAGTCCCATCGCCGATGAGCTGATTGACCAGAACGGCATCGCTCTCAAGTTTCATCGAGGGTATGAGGCTTATCGGATCCTTATTTACTGCTGATATCAGTATCTGTAGTCTCTTTTGCACCATCACCTGAATTCTCCATAGCTCTGCTTGCCGTAATCTGGTTCTCATCCACGCCCTCTGTGCTGTCCGGTGTAAAGAGGATCTTAACAGTAAGAAGCATCAGTTTAATGTCCAGCCAGATCGAATAGTTCTCAATATATGTGAGGTCAAGCTTTAACTTGTCGTAGGGAGTGGTGTTGTATTTGCCGTAAACCTGGGCATAACCTGCAAGTCCGGCCTTGACCTTCATTCTGAAAGCAAACTCAGGCATCTCCTCAATATACTGCTTGATGATCTCCGGCCTCTCGGGTCTTGGGCCTATAAAGGACATATCCCCGATAAGTATGTTGAAAAGCTGAGGCAGCTCGTCAATTCTGCAGGACCTTATGAACCTGCCTATTGGAGTTATCCTGGAGTCATTCCTTGAAGCGAGTCTTGCTACGCCGTCTTTCTCAGCGTCAACTCTCATGCTCCTGAACTTCATGATCCTGAACTCTTTCTGATCCCTGGTGCACCTTATCTGCTTGTAGAGCACAGGGCCTCTGTCATAGCACTTTATAATAACAGCAGTTATCAACATTATTGGAGAAGTAACCACAATGAGGATGAGGGATATGATTATATCAAACAGTCTCTTTATCGCTCTCTGCTCAATCTTAATGGAGTACTCCCTGAGAAGGAGCACCGGCGTATCAAAAAGATGCAGCTGCGATGAGCCCTTAAGAAGAACATCTGTTATCTTAGGCATAACATACACTCTGATATTGTGCCCGTAGCAGTACTTAACGAGTCCGTTCCTGAACTGACTTGGAACATCCCAGATAACAACACCGTCATAGTGTCCGAGGCATTCCTTGTATATTGCGTCTATCCCCTCTGAGATATTCATCTTCTTAGCGATGTGATACTTGTCTTTTCTCATGCTGAACTTGCGCACGATATCATCTTCCGGGTACACTCCGTTCACAAGAAGAAGCTCCCTGGGCGGGAATATCCTCATGTAAATAGCATTTGTTATGTATGCCCAGGCAAAAGCTATCACAAGCTGCAGAACAAATATCTCAAGCATAGGAATCACTCTGACCAGCCAGTTGTTCAAGAGGGCAATCTGGAAGTAAGAGATGAAGTTCACCATAAAAAGGGCGAATATCTGGGAAAAGAATACATCCATAGGTCTGAGGTACCCTATCTTGAGTCCGCCATATGTATTTGAAAAGAATAAAAGGAGAATAAAATAGATGCCCAGGATAAGTAGATGTCCACGGAAATAGAGCTTAAGTCCGTTTCCGAGTGCATATCCGTCCTGGCTCACACGAGGGCTGGATACTATCGGGTAGTACACCTTAAACCAGAACCAGGCGTATACTGCAGTCTGCATGCAGAGCCCCAAAAAGCCCAAAAGCAGCACCATTACCCTCTTTTTTGATTCTCTTTGTTTCATACGCTCCCTTGGGTATCAGAGCCTTCTTAAGGTTGCTCTGACAGCCCATCCTCCAAAATAAAATAGTGATTCAGGTATGGACAGATCCGCTATATTTCTATAGAGAAACC
Source organism: uncultured Butyrivibrio sp. (assembly GCA_946546925.1). Lineage (GTDB taxonomy): Bacteria > Bacillota > Clostridia > Lachnospirales > Lachnospiraceae > Butyrivibrio. The sequence continues at coordinate 54,645 of CAMNOS010000002.1, read as the reverse complement.
ATATCCTGTATATTGCTTCCAGTTTGTTGGAAGAAAGTGACTTCTTAGGTCTCCTGTAAATTGCGAGATTCTCATCAAGCCCATATGCGACATATCCGCTCTTAAGGATCCTCCACCAGGTGGCGGTGTCTTCGCTCGGGACCTTGGGCATATGGATTATTCCCATATCTATCTTCTCTGTATCAAACATAACAGTTGATGTGAAAATAACGGTTCTTGACAGAGCCTGCCTGTATTTCAGGGTCGCAGGCACCCGCACAACCTTGCCTGTGGGATTGGCGTTCTCATCCCCAAACTCATAAGCATGAAAAGAAAACTCGGCCCCGGTCTTTTCCATGAACTCAACCTGCTTTTCCAGCTTTTCTTTTCTCCAGATGTCATCGGCGTCAAGAAAAGCGATAAACCTGCCGGAAGAAGCATCAATTCCCGCGTTGCGGGCCCCGGCAGCACCACCGTTCTGCCTTAGTCTGATCAGACGGATCCTCTTTTTCTGACCCTTGATAACCTTCTCAATGATATCGGCGCTTCCGTCAGTGGACGCGTCATCCACAAGGATCAGCTCCCAGTCCTTATAGGTCTGCCCACAGACCATCTGTATTGTATCTGCAATAAAACCCGCCGCGTTATGTACAGGCACTACAATACTTACCATTACAACTCCTCTTTGACTATGTACAGGGGACGCTTCTTAACTTCCAGATATGTCTTGGACAGATACTGACCCACAATTCCAAGGCTGAAGAGCTGCACTCCGCTGACAAAGAGGACAATGCAGGCCATCGATGCCCATCCGACTGTGTTGTTGGGGTCTCCTACAGTCCACTGCCTGATGATGATCACTACAATGAATACAAAAGCCACGAGACAAAAGAACACTCCAAGAATGGACGCCATAGCAAGAGGTGCCGTCGAAAAAGCCATGATTCCGTCAAGTGCGTAGATAAAAAGCTTCCAGAAGGACCATTTCGTCTCTCCCTTCTTTCTCTCCACATTCTCAAACTCAAGCCATTTATTCTTAAAGCCGACCCAGCCGAATATACCCTTGGAAAAGCGGTTGTATTCCTCCATGGACAGGACCGCATCAACAAATTTCCTGTTCATGAGCCTAAAATCTCTTGCTCCGTCCACTATCTCGGTCTTGGTCATCTTATTGATTATCCTGTAGAACGCCCTGGCAAAGAAAGAGCGGATCGGTGGCTCGCCTTTTCTGTCAACTCTTCTGGTTGCAACAGAATCGTAGCCCTCCTCAGTCACTGCCTTATACATCTGAGGCAGAAGTGCAGGCGGATCCTGCAGGTCGCAGTCCATTATGGCAACATAGTCGCCTTTAGCTTTTTTAAGTCCGGCGTACATCCCCGCCTCTTTTCCAAAATTTCTTGAAAAACTCACAAGGTGGATTCTTCTGTCCCGGGTGGCAAGCTCTTTTACCCTCGCTGCGGTATCGTCAGTAGAGCCGTCATCCACAAAAATAAGCTCTGTTTCAACGCCGGCCCCCTTAAAGAACGACTCATTCTTCATGAGCTCATCATAGAAGTCAAAAATATTATCCTGCTCGTTGTAGCATGGCACTATCACACTTAAAAGTGACATCAGGTCTATCCCCTTAAAATGTTTAAACAGCGCAAAAATGCGCATTCCTATTCAATATTCTACACTTAAAGCCCTTTTCTTTCAATGAACAAAATTCCCGTGCTGCTCTTTACAGGTTTTTCGGCTTCTTCAGACGTTTGCCTGCATCACCCGGCAGAACCTTTCCGCAAGCAGGAAAATATGATAAAATAACTCATTGCTATAGGTGAAAATCAAACATTACTTTAAAGGAGTTATATATGGCCAAAAAAGCACTTATTACCGGAATAACAGGGCAGGACGGATCATATCTTGCTGAGCTGCTCCTTGAAAAGGGCTACGATGTACACGGCATCATCAGAAGAAGTTCCGTGGATTACAGAGAGAGGATAGCTCATCTTGAGGGCAAGCCCAACTTCCACCTCCACTACGGAGATATGGGAGACTCAATGAGCATTCTTGGAGTTGTATCCAAGGTTCGCCCGGACGAGATATACAACCTGGCAGCTCAGTCACATGTTCAGGTTTCCTTTGACTCACCTGAGTTTACTGCTGACGTCGACGCAACAGGTGTTCTCAGAGTTCTTGAGGCTGTCAGGCTCTGTGGTCTTACAGAGACCTGCCGCATATACCAGGCTTCCACATCTGAGCTCTACGGCAAGGTTGAGGAGGTCCCTCAGAATGAGAACACTCCCTTCCATCCTTACAGTCCCTATGCTGTTGCCAAGCTCTACGGCTACTGGATCGTCAAGGAATACAGGGAAGCATACAACATGTTCTGCTGCTCCGGAATTCTTTTCAACCACGAGTCAGAAAGGCGCGGCGAAACCTTTGTAACCAGAAAGATCACTCTTGCAGCCTCAAGAATTGCACAGGGCAAGCAGGACAAGCTCTACCTCGGCAACCTCTCAAGCCTTCGCGACTGGGGTTATGCCAGAGACTATGTTGAGTGTATGTGGCTGATCCTTCAGAACGACAAGCCTGAGGACTTCGTTATCGCAACAGGCGTTCAGCACTCAGTAAGGGAATTTGCACAGCTGGCTTTCCACTATGCAGGAATCGAGCTTGAGTTCAAGGGCGAAGGCGCCGATGAGAAGGGCTACGACAAGGCAACCGGCAAGGTACTCATAGAAGTATCTCCCGATTTCTACAGACCTACAGACGTTGTCAATCTCTGGGGCGATCCCACCAAGGCCAAAGAGAAGCTCCACTGGAATCCACAGCGCACATCCTTCGAGGATCTGGTTCGCATCATGGTTGAACACGACATGGCCAAAGTTGCCGTGGAGAGAGCCAACGAGCATGTAGAATTCAATCTTGCAGAATTCCTTGAAAAAGGTATCGATAAGTAATAAGAGTAAAGAGGACAAAGATCATGATGGAAAAAAATGCCAAGATATACGTTGCCGGCCACAGAGGAATGGTTGGCTCGGCAATAGTAAGAGAACTTCAGAAACAGGGTTATAACAACATAATCACCAGAACCCACAAGGAACTGGACCTTATCAGACAGGACCAGGTAGAGAACTTCTTTGCTGAGCAAAGACCCGAATATGTATTCCTTGCCGCAGCCAAGGTTGGCGGCATCATGGGCAACTCACAGGCCCTTGCAGATTTCATGTACGAGAACATGGTACTGGAGATGAACGTCATCAACTCCGCCTGGAAGAACGGCTGCAAAAAGCTGGAATTTCTGGGTTCCTCCTGCATCTATCCCAGGATGGCACCCCAGCCCATGAAGGAGGACTGCCTTCTTACCTCTGAGCTTGAAAAGACCAACGAAGCTTACGCACTGGCCAAGATCTCAGGCCTTAAGTACTGCGAATACCTCAACAAGCAGTACGGCACCGACTACATCTCAGTCATGCCCACCAACCTGTATGGTCCCAATGACAACTATCATCCGACTCACTCCCACGTGCTTCCGGCTCTCATCAGGAGATTCCATGAAGCCAAGGAGATGAACCTCCCCTTCGTAACCTGCTGGGGAGACGGAAGTCCCTTAAGAGAGTTCCTGTATGTGGATGATCTTGCCAACCTCTGTGTATTCCTTATGAACAACTACAGCGGCAACGAGACCGTAAACGCCGGAACCGGCAAAGAGCTCACCATCAAGGAGCTCACCGAGAAGGTTGCCGGGATAATCGGTTATACCGGTGAGATCCGCTGGGATCCAACCAAGCCCAACGGAACCCCCAGAAAGCTCCTGGATGTATCCAAGGCCAAGGCTCTTGGCTGGACCTACAAGACAGAGCTGGACGACGGTATCCGCCTGGCCTACCAGGACTTCCTGAATAATCCCATGCGGGCTGAAAGATAAAGTAAAAAAAGACCCAATTAGTTCGTCAGCCGATATATATGAAATAGTCAGAAATGCGCAGACATACACACGCATTTCTGACTATTTTTTCACTATCCGGTTATGGTCAGAGCAGGCTGACAATTTAATTGGAACGATATGTCATCCCTTAAAGAATGCCATTTCTTCATTGAGCTGTTCCGCGATGCCCTTGAGGCTGCCCGCTGCGCCGGCAAGGGTTGTGACCGTAGCTGAAAGCTCCTGCATGGAGGCTCCCGTCTCCTGGGAGGATGCCGCATTCTCTTCTGAAATGGCGGACAGAGCGCTCATGGTGTCAACCACTGCGTTCTTGGAGGTCTCACAGGTGTCGGCACCCTGGGAAATAAGCTGAACTCCACCGACGGTGCTTCCGATATCACCCAGCATTCCGTTGACTGCTTCCAAGGTCTCTCCCAGCGCCAGCTGCTGTTCCATGTTGCCCTGTCTCACCGTCTCTGCGGCATCAACCGCAGCCTTCGACTGGTCAAGCAGAACATCCATTTCCCTTCTGATATCGTCAGCCATCTTCTTGGAATCTTCCGCAAGCTTTCCGATCTCCTCCGCGACAACCGCAAAGCCCTTTCCTGCCTCGCCTGCCCTTGCAGCCTCGATGGAGGCATTGAGCGAGAGCAGATTGGTCTGGGTTGCGATGGAGGTTATCCCCTCTACCTTGCCGTTGATATTGGAAACCGCATTCTGTGTTGCCAGGATCGTGTTGGAGATGTCATCGATCTTGGCCGTCATCTCTGTGGATGAAGCCCGGAGGGATTCAAGCGACCTTCCGGAAACCTCCGAAGCCTCCTTCATCTTGGATGCAAGGTTTGAGAGGCTTCCCGTTGAGGACTGAACCTCTCCCACGGCGTCTCCGATTCGTCCCACATTCTCCGATGCATTCTGGATCTCGTCCGCCTGCTGGGTGGCGCCGGATGCTATCTCCTGCACAGCATTTGATACGTCCTCTGCGGTCTGTGATATCTGATTGGCCATATCCGACAGCTCATCCGAGGATGAGCCCACCAGTGCGGCCGAATCCTTGATCCTGCCTACAATCTCCTGAAGCCTGTCTATAACAGAGTTGGTATTGCCTATCATGACACCAAACTCGTCCTTCCTGCCAACGCCATTGGTTATCCATGCAAAATGGCCCTCGGCAAGAGAGGAGAGTGAGCTGTTCACATATCCTATGGGGTTTACAAAAGTCCTTGCCATGAGCACAGACACTATCGATGCTATGATGATCATCACTATTCCTATGACCACCACTATCATGGCAGAGGATTTGGCTGCGGCATTTATGGTCCTTGTATCTGATGCGGTGCAGACCGTCCACCCCGTTGAGGGTGATTTTACATAGCACACGACCGCAGAATAGCCCTTGCCCGTGTCTGCGGTATAGTTGCCGGAATCAAGGCCGCTGGTCATAAAAGTTGACTTGCTCCTGTCATCCTCATTGTCTGCCGTTATCTCATACTGTGAGTGTGCTGCCACAAGTCCCGTCCTGTCAGTTATAAAAGCATCCTCCGACTCCGCAGCCAGAAATTCGTGGAAGGTGTTAAGATCAAAGTTTCTCTGGGCTATTCCTATGACTGCCCCGCCGTCTCCAAAGATCGGCACAGCAAAAGTACACTGGCGAAGGCCGGTGGACTGGGAAACTATAATATCCGAAGTATAGACATTGCCGGCCATGGCCTGGGAGAAGTATTCCCTTTCGGAAACGTCCACAGTCTTTCCGCTGCTCCTTAAAAGCTGCATGCCGTCAGGCCCTGTCAGCACCGTAATGTTGCCATCATCCAAAAGCTTATCGATCTTGTTGATATAGTTCAGGGTCTTGACATAGGACTCCCGGTCCTCCGGATTATGCATAAATGTCACGGTTGACGGCGCAGATGCAACACCCTCCAGGAGAGTTATATTTTCCTTCACTATGCCCTCAAATTCGGACTGGATATACCACGCCTGCCAGTCCAAAGAATCTATGGCATCTGCCATGGCCTTGCTTGTTGACATCCTGTAGCTGACGACCAGCGCTATTGCCAGCGGAATTATTGCTACAGCCAGCATTACCGCAATGAGTCTTGTCTTGATGCTGTCCTTAAGACTGATGTTACTGCCTGCTGCATCTTTCTTTCTTTTGTCCTTAGCCATCCTGCACCTCCATAATCATCAAAAATCAATTTACAAACGGTTTAAGCCGCATAATATGATTATAGTATTCTTCGGACAAATTATGTTGTTTTTAACGATAATATAATAAAAAAATAATTATTTGCTGATTTCCGGTGATGGCATATAGCCGCCACTTATCTCTTTTCCCATGAGCTGCACCTGACCTGTCATGTCCCGGGGCGCAGAAGGGAAGGGATAGTATCCGATCCTGTCACCTTCTGAGGGGCAGTAGTAGGTGTCATCCCCGATCTTAAACTCCTGTGTTTCATACTGCCCGTAGTCCTGCTGCATAACCAGGTAAGAGGCATTAAATCTGCCGACATCCTCAATCGCCACGTTGGCGCACTTATATACAAACCACAGGAGAAAGAGCCCCGCCAAAGCCTTCAGTATGATGCTCTTATGCTCTGAGCTGAGCTTCCCCTGGAAGATTATGAACATCCTCCCCAGAATAACCGCTGGAGTAAGCCACACGTAGACAACTCCGTATCTGATAAGCGGCGCAGAGAAAAACCAGAACACAAGGCAGCCTATAAGTGTGGCGCCTATGGTGAGAAAGTCCGCTGTATCCAGCATACTCCTCCTGGTGATGTCAAATATCTTGGCATGGCCATCAGAGCCCTTGACTGTCCGGTTCTGCCCTGCAGCAGCCAGGACGAAATATCCCAGATAGGCAAGATAAACCAGAATGGATATCATGGAGAGGACCAGCATTAGCCTGTTGAGTCCTCCAATCCCGGAAAACCAGTGCGGAACCCACTCTCCAAGGGACATGTTGCCAAATGCCGCCACATCATTGTAGCCCCTTCCAAATGTCCTGATCTCCATGGAATCAAACTGCGCAACTCCTTTGGGTATCTTCCAATCAAAGCTGAAAAGATCAATAAAGGTCACTGGATACAAAAGCCACCCTGAGATGATCACATTCCTCACAATGAAAGGGACCGTGATCAGAAGAGCAAGCCCCACCGCGATCCAGAAGGCATGAAGCTTCTCCCTGTTTCTGTCCATAAAGAGCTTCACAATGGGTATTATCACCAGGAGTATCATGGGAGCTGCCGAGAGCTTGATGGTTATGGCAAATATCCCCAGGAGCGCCAGAAGGATATATGGTACATAGGAGCGCTCATGCTTCACATACATGTCCAGAAGATGGATTATCACATAGAACACAATGGTAGAAAGAAAATAATCAGAAGCAGGGGCCACCATCTCATCAAAAATCGTAAAGAGATAATATATGGCAACAAGCCTTGCAAAATCTGATATAACAAGATGCCCTCGCCTTGCTGCATTTTTGATATCGACACACTGCCAGGCAAGGAGCAGTGCAAAAAAGCCAGCCATTACATGATACGACTGCCCTCCCAGAAAATGCAGGCTGTACATTGCAGACAAGGGAAATGCCGCACTGTTATAGGCAAATCTCACATGGAGATTACCAAGTCCCTTGACCACTCCGTATTCTTCTATCCATCTGATTGCCTGGGCATGATAAAGATCGGAATCATAATGCATGATCCCGTGAGATGTTCCATAAGCCATGATCAGGAACACAACAAGATAAAAAGCAAAAACGCTTCTGCTTCCCAGAACACGCATCGTTGATGCAAGATCACAGATAAGTTCCTGTCTGTAATAAGCAGCCACCATAAGGCAGATGCACACAAGGCCTATATTTGCTCCAATTCCCACTCGTGTAAACAGGCTTACAATCTGAGCATAAACAGTCACTAGCACTACTCCGGTAATAATATAGGACTCCCTGAACTTGAACTCATAGGCCACAGCTTTATTGTGCCTGTTATGTCCCTTCATCCCCTGCCAGTTAACAAGAGACGAAAGAAACCCATAGCCAACCAGGTATGTAGTTATCAGCACATAGATCCATATCGCAGCTACTGTAAGCATCTTGTCTTTCCTGTTATTTTGATGAAAAGCCCCCGGTCTGACATAGTACCGGGGGATTGAACTAACTCCAACAGCAGATTACAGAGTACATACAACTATTCCGATGATCACACCAAGGAGTGCACCAAAGAAAACCTGTGTAGGGGAATGACCTACGAATTCCTTGAGTTTTTCCTCAGGCGGCGCATCACTGGAAAACTCAGTTAGCCAGTCCATGATATTATTGATCGCCTTGGCCTGTTTACCGGTCTCACGACGAACCCCCATGGCGTCGTGCATCACAATAAGCGCCAGAATTGCAGATACTGCAAATTCAAAAGTGTCAGGGCCAAAGTAAAAGGCGGTGGAAGTCACCAGCGCAGTAACCGTCGCCGAATGTGAACTAGGCATACCTCCATCTCCGAGAAGTCTCTCCGGATTAAAGTTTTTGTTAACTACCACGTATATAACAGTCTTTAATACCTGAGCTATGAGCCAGCCCCAAAATGAAGCCAGCAGTATTCTGTTGTGTAAAACGCCTTGCAAAAATCCCATTACAAAAGTTCCTTTAAATAATCTTCAATTGCATCGTGCCAGTCAGCAAACATAAAGTCAGAAGTAAGTTTGAACATATAGTTTTCAAGAATACTGTAAGCGGGTCTTGGAGCAGCCTGAGGATTCATTGCCCTATACTCATCAGTTGTCACGTGATTTACTTTGGTCTTCTTCCCGGCTATCCTGAATATCTCCTCAGTAAAGTCAGCCCAGTTGGTATCTCCCTCGCAGGTACCGTGAAAAACACCATAGTTCTCGGTTCCGAGAAGGAAGTGTATTGCCTTTGCAAGCTCTTTTGTACTTGTCGGTGTACCAAGCTGATCTTTTACAACGCTGATCTCATCGTGATTCTCCGATAAAGAGAGCATTGTCTTTACAAAGTTCTTGCCGTCACCATAGAGCCATGCCGTTCTTATTATAAAATAATCTCTTGCAAACTGCTTGACGAATTCCTCACCCGCAAGCTTGGTCTTACCGTAGACGCTCACCGGTCCTGTCTTGTCAAACTCGATGTAAGGCCTGGTCCCGTTTCCCTCAAACACATAGTCTGTTGAGACATGAACGAGTTTTGATGATGTCTGCGTAGCAGCAATAGCCAGGTTCCTGGGGCCGATGGCATTGATCCTGTAGGAAAGATCCACATCGCTCTCCTGCTTGTCAACAGCAGTGTAAGCAGCGCAGTTGATGATGGCTGCAGGCTTAACTTCCCTGGCAAGTTTCACAACTTCGTCCACGTTAGTGATATCCAGTGGAATTATCCCATCTCCCTGAAATACATCAGTGTTCACAAGTTCATATCCGGTTATCGCAAGTTCTTTACCTATTGCTCTTCCCAGCTGCCCATTGCACCCTGTTACTATTATTCTGTCCATGTCTTGCTCCTTCCAAAATCAGTATTAAATAAACATATAGCGGACGACATAAATGCCGTCCGCCCCAAAATCAAAACTTAAAGTACAGATCAATCCGCGTACTCGACACCGTTTACCTTGAACTTGGAGAAGGACTTGCCCTTGAGCTGAACCACGAATATCATGGTTCTTCCTGTGTTGAAGGTTATCTCGTCGCCGTTGTCATCATAGTAAGTTGTAGGACCGTAATCCGAAGTCTTCTTCCATGTCATGTGTATCATTTTGCCCTTGGTGATAAAATAGCCATCATTGGTTGAATCATGCATCTGATATGCAAGATATCCGTTGTCATCCCTGGTCTCATGATAGGTTCTCTGGATCACAATATTTGCAAATGAGAGCTGCTCACCGGTAAGGGCATCCTTCTGAGGTGAACCGTAAAGGGTCTTGAAGTACACACCCTTGTCGGCATCATAGCTGAATGTCGACTTGGTCACAGGGAAACACCCTGACATATCAATATCGGTAGCCTCAACAGCCTTATCATAGTCCTCAAGTGTATTGGGGCTATTGTATCCGGTAAATGTGAAATGTGATTCACCCTCAAATTCACTTCTGTGCTGCAGTGAGAAGTTGGCTTTTTCAATCGCTGCAGAGACGTGAGAGCCGTCTGTATAAGCAGTGTGCTCTGAGGTACTTCCCTCGGGCACTCTGAAAAATGCACCGTAGTCTGAACCCATAACTCCGCCGACACCGTTCAGGTTATCAACGTCCGAACGCGTAAGAATAGTCTTAACATAAAGCTCAGGTCCGCCGTAGTGAATAATGATGGGGTCATATTCAAGAGCCGCATATACAAAGTAGTCACGGATACTTCTCACATTGCCTATCCTGTCAAGGCCTGCCCAGTCCTCAAGAATACCCATCTGACGGCTCATGCTGCCCTCTTCCATGATCTCATAGAAAACAGCCACATTGCTGAGTCCGTACTGAGGCTGAGCCTCTTTGTTAATGGGATACATTACTGCAAGAGGTCTTGTGTTATTGACTTCTTCGTCAACCCACTGGTTGGTGAAATAGCTCCTCACCATACCCTCTGCAGGTGGTGCATCCTCGTCGACTTCTTCCTCCTCTACAGGCTCTTCTGTAGCGACAGGTTCCGGAATAACATCCTGAACATCCTCAAGCTTCTCAACGCTTATGCCAACTACTGCCTCATCGCTGGAATCTCCGCAACCAAAGAGCATGGAAGCGGCCAGTACAGAAGCCAAGGCAATATTAAACTTTTTCATTCCTAAACTCCCTCTTTCTTTTACTAATCAAAAAACACTCATGTGATTTTAACACAAGTTATCCTACTCGCCAAGCCCCGATTCAATAGCTGCAATGATGGCCTCAAGAGCTTCCTCTTCATCCGGACCATCGCATCTAAACTCCAGCTCATCCCCACATTTGATGCATGCCCCAAGTACGCTGAGAACGCTTTTTGCATTGGCTGTATTGTCGCCATAGGCAAAAGAGATATGCGATTTATAATTCATAGCAACCTTGCAGAGGTTACCTGCAGGGCGAAGATGCAATCCCGTTGGATTTGTAATGACTATCTTTTTCGTTACCATTATCAGTCCATAACCTCCTAACTATCTTTCTCCACCTTGACATAAACACTTACCACTGCCTTACTGCTTATGCCCTCCGGCAGTTCCCAGTCAACAGTTGTGCTGTAAGTTCCCTCTTTGATCTCATCAAGTCCGTTCTCCTCAACAAGGTCATCCACGCTGACAGTTCCCTGAAGGTCAGATGCTGAGATCCTGTTTATATCGTCCTCAAGCCCCTGCAGAGAAAGAGAGACCGTGCTGTATTCACTGTCATCAACAAAGACTTTATATCCTTCTGCATCGCCTTCCACCCTGATATTGGACACATCCACATCAAAGGTCTGAGTCTCCACCGGAGCAACATGCACAACCACAGCAACAGCACCGCTGTAATCCGCATCCCCGAAATATATTCCGCTTGGCAGGAACTTATCCAGATTATATGTATAGGTCAGATCGTCAGTGCGCCCTGTCAGGTCAATGTTCTCGTCCTCAACCCTGATCTCAGATACCGGTGTTATCGCTGTATTCCTTCCGGCAATAAGCACGGTGTCCGGAGTTGACTCTATTTCACCGGTGTACATATACCCGCCGGCCGGCTCTCCCTTAACAACATACGTTATTGGAACAGTCTTGGTCTCAAAGATGGTGACATTTACGCGCACCGTCTTGATGTTCATGGACACCTGTGATGAATCCACGGTGTTGCCGTCAGCGTCAAAAAGTATGATGTCCGCATCAGTACCGATGTTGGAAGTAAATCCTGTCACATCCACGTCCACTGAAGCAGATGCAACTCTGGTCACAACAGACTCAGGACCGCTGATCCTGACCATATTCTGTTCCGTCGTCACATCACCGATGACATATCCGTCCGCAAGAGAGCCTGAAGTCGTAGCAGAAAGAGCCAATGATTTGGCAGCCTTTCTTTCTACGCTGAGCTTGACCACATCAGAGCTCGTCACGATCTGCTCGATCTTGTCGTAGTACTTGTTGGTCACTACGTTTATACTTACGGTATTAAGGCTCGAGAGTTCCTGTATATCCGCAGTTGCTACAAGGTTGTTCTGACTTATGGAATCTATGATCGACCTGGGTGCATAAAGCGTAACCGAACTGATGGTATCGCTGTTATCAAGTATCGTATAAACCTGACCCTGGTCAGTTATCAGGTTGGTATTCTTGAGAGTCACCGGAACATTGGTATATCTCACAGAAGTCAGCGGGTCATTGATATTGGTGACCAAAAACCACACTATGATGGCGAATATGAGGGACGCCAGTTTAAGTCCCCAGTTGGCAGTCAGTCTCTTCATTTGCGCACCTTGGCCTTTCTGGCAAAGTACCTTATTGGTGCCTCATCCTCATGCTTGTCCTGAAGTACTCTCAATCTCTCCCTGAGCCTGTCGCTGTCAATAGCTCTCTCCAGCTCTCCCTCGTAGGCGACGCTGATCTTGCCTGTCTCCTCCGAAACGATGATGACAAGGGCATCCGATGCCTCTGAGACGCCGATTCCTGCCCTGTGTCGGGTTCCAAGCTCTTTACCGATCCCCATGTTGTCTGAAAGGGGAAGGTAGCAGGTTGCGGAAACAACCCTGTCTCCTCTTATTATCACCGCGCCGTCATGAAGCGGCGTATTGTGTTCAAATATATTGATAAGAAGCTGACTTGTGACAATTCCGTCAACGTCAATTCCCGTTCTCTCGTATTCAGTAAGGGGATGGTTCTGCTCGATAACAATGAGAGCGCCGGTCCTCACCTTGCCCATCTCGACACATGCCCTTGTTATCTCATTTAAAGTCTTGTCTGAGAATCGGCCCTCAGCCTTAACGTCTCCAAGGCTCAGTACATTGGACAGGAAATTCTTCCTTCCAAGTTCCTCCAGTGCCTTCCTGAGCTCCGGCTGCAAAATGACAACTATGCCTATGATTGCAATACTGAAAACCCTCTCTACTATCCAGAGGATCGTGGACATGTTCAGGAGTGCGCATATGAGAATAAATACAAGGATCACGATAACTCCCTTTAAAAGGGACCATAACCTCGTATTCCTTGCCCATACCAGGATGTGATACACCAAAAAAGCAATGATGAAAACCTCAAGAAAATCCGAGACTCTCAGCATCGGCATATGCAGACTTGTTCTGTTGAAGTCAAATATAAAGTCTATCCGATCCATTCCCCGCCTTAACTCCTGCGCTGCTCCCTGGTCCTGTTAATCTTCTTGACCCTTCTCTCGGGAGCTGCCACTGTAACCTTAGGCACTGCCTTGACATAATAGTAATAATCATCATCTTCAAACTGGACTTTCTCGGTTCTCGAGTAATCCAGATTAAATGCAAAGAATTCAAGCACCAGCATCAGAAGCGCCGACACTACAGTTCCAATGATCACACCTCCAATGGAGATCTGTGTCTCGCTCATCATATCACCAATAAGGATTGCCACGATGAGAGTGATAGAGCCAGCTGCTATAGCTATCTTCCAGGAATGGTCGACAGACAGTCTTCTGATTATGTAGACCACAACAAGCGCTATGGCAAAAGATACGATCATCACCAGCATCGCTTTGTTGCCAAGCATTCCGCCTATGATATTGGAGAACTCGTTGGCAGCTTCCTCAACGCCGTCGCTCCCGAAATTGGCTGCATTGGAAGAGAAGTATGAGAGCATATAAGAGATCACAATGCCAAATGATACTGATACCACAGATGTAGGATTGCCAAGGAGCCCCATGGCAAGCGGCATCACATATGGCACACCCATAAAGTAAAACAGCGGTGCCAAAAGAACTGCCAGCGTATCCTTGGGTGAAAATCTGAAGTACAGAAGAAACATCAAAAGAAATACGATTACCGCGATCAGTGCACACTCAATCGCAAGCGAATAGAGATGCCCCGCAATAAAAGCTGCCGCAATAAAAACTATAAAGTTAGGCGGAAGGATAGCGCACAACAATGACGCCATCATAACGATAGCGATATTGGTCAGCGCATCCATATACCCCAGTTTGCTGTTTATGAGAAGAATCGAGACAAGTGCAAGTAAAAACTTCCACACATAAGTCAGATAAGTCTCGTACTTGATATAAAACCTCTTTACATACTGCTTGAATTCCAACAATGAAGTCATGTCATTTTTTCCTTTTCGTATATTCTGGCCAGTTTTTTCAGATCCCCATAATATGCCTTCATACTCTTACGCATCTTAGTGTACCTTAAGGAATAAACGACATATGATACAAGAGAATACACGCCAACAAGCAGGAGGTAGTATATCAAGAACCTCCTGCCGATAGCCAACAGATTATCAGTATTGTATAAATTGGATAAAACCATTTCAAAGTTGCAAAGCACATAGGTCGCGATGAAAACGCCGAACACTATCGTCGCACTTATAACAGACTTGACCACGTTATATCCTATGTAATCACTCTTGAAATATGTGTTGATAGCGTCGTTCTTTTTGCCCTCGCGATCTATGAACGCAGCCATTTTGGTCATCAAAATGACTTTTTCTTCATTAACCATTGCTGCTCCTTAGGTATCCAGGAAGCGCATTCCGGACTTGTCGTCCTTCTTGGCCTGCTGCGCCGCAATAGCCTGGGCAAGTGCTGCCCTCTTCTGATCTGCTACGCTGCTGAGTGACTTGGCCACGTTGTTCTTACACTTAGCGCAGTATCTTCCTGTTATTATAGGATCACCGCAGCTCTCGCACAGAAGCTGAATAGGTGAATCCTTAGAAAACTCAAGCCTCTCCTCACGTATCCACTGCTGGATCTGCTTGGTTGAAACTGCATTGTCTTCAGAAATCTGTTTGAGACTTGCACGAGGATTGTCCTGTATGTACTGCTTAACCTTCTGAAAATCCTCTTCAATGGCCTTCTTACAACCTTCACAGAGCTTGGGACCTGCCAGGTAATTGAAAAGCCTTTTGCATCTCATACAACTGATTACTTCCATAGGTGACCTCCATTTATTTAAGTAGTTTGCCCAATGGCAAGAGTAAGAAAATAAACTTTTGAAACTCCCGCCATACGAAACTCATGGGTGATCTCATCAATGGTACTGCCTGTTGTGTAGATATCATCAACAATTAATATGCACTTAAATTTTACATCATTTTGATGCACAATAAAAGCCTTTTTCAAATTATTGCGGCGTCCGCGGACGTCCAGTTCCTTCATCGGAACTGTGTTTCTGACCCTTTTTATCAGATCGTCCCGCATCGGTATGCCAAGTTCGTCAGAGACAGCCCTTGCATAACAAAGAGCCTGGTTGTATCCGCGCTTTCTCTCCTTGTCCCTGTACATCGGAACAGGGATTATGGCCTCTATGCCAAGTCCCTTCAGCCTCTTTCCCAGGAGCTTTCTTGTCGCAAGTCCATAGAACCCTGCATACTCCTGCCTTCCAAGGTATTTGAACCTGTAGATTGATCCCGAGATACTCCTGTATAGAAATACAGAAAATCCTCTGTCATACAGATGCCTCGTCCTCATGCAGTCATCGCAGTACTCATCCGGAGAGCCTTTACCGAGGGGTTTGCCGCACTTCATACACGTTGCTCCCCTGACATATTCTATTTTGCCCTCGCACTCTGTGTGAATACAGCCCCCTGCCCGCAGCTTTGCGCCGCCAGTTTCAAAAGCCCCCACGAGTCCGTCACACACAGGGCATCTTCCCGGATATATGATATCCAGGACCTTTCTTTTAATCATCTCCATCAGAAAAATCCAGTATCCTGTCCCTAAGTCCCGTATATCTCTTGAGCTGCTCCTCGTTGTTAACCATGGACATGAGCGTATTGCTGCTTCCCAGAATACACACGCAGTTCCTGGCCCTTGTGACAGCCGTATACAAGAGGTTCCTGTTAAGGAGCATTCTCGGACCTCCAAGAAGCGGCATGATCACAGCCGGGTACTCGCTTCCCTGAGATTTATGTATCGTGATCGCATAGGACAGCTCCAGCTCGTCCAGATCAGAGAAAGGATATGTAACCTGTCTTCCCTCATCAAATTCCACAAGGATCTCTCTGGAGTACTCCCTGATCTCTTTTATAACGCCCATGTCTCCGTTGAAAATCCCGGTTCCGGAGTCCACGGGTATATTGTATTTGCCCACAACTTCCCATTCCGCCTGGTAGTTGTTCTTGATCTGCATAACCTTGTCTCCTTCCCTGAAGACATGGTCGCCATGCTCGTGCTCTTTTTTGCTCTCCGATGGCGGATTGAGATATTTCTGGAGGATGAGATTCAGCTGGACAGAGCCCAGAGCCCCCTTCTTCATTGGCGTAAGTACCTGAATGTCAGCGGGGGTCGCATCCACATAGGCGGGAAGCTTGTCTCTTATGAGCTGTATCATGTGTTTGTAGATAACGGGGGCTTCGCCCCTTTCAAGGAAAAAGAAATCCTTGCTCTTGTTGTCAATAACCGGCATCCTGCCATCGTGGATCCGGTGGGCATTCATTACAATGTCGCTCTCCTCTGCCTGCCGGAATATCTTTTTAAGAAAAATAGTAGGAAATCTTCCGCTGTCTATGAGATCCCGCAAGACCTGTCCCGGTCCAACACTCGGAAGCTGCGAGCTGTCTCCGACAAGTACCAGATGTACTCCCGGCACAAGCGCCTTAAGCAGGGCGTAAAAGAGGTGAATATCCACCATTGACATCTCATCGATTATTATGGCGTCTGCCTCCAGCGGGTTGTCCCTGTTCTTTTCAAAATGGACTCCTCCCTGCCTTCCGTCGCCATCTTCCGTCACCTGCCCTGACACCTCTAAAAGCCTGTGTATCGTCTTGGCCTCATATCCGGTAGCCTCCGTCATCCTCTTGGCAGCCCTTCCCGTAGGCGCGGCAAGCATTATATCAAGTCCCATACGGGCATAGTAGTTGATGATAGAGTTGATGGTAGTGGTCTTACCAGTCCCCGGGCCTCCCGTTATTATAACGATTCCATTGGTAATACTCTGCACTACAGCCTCAAGCTGGAGGTCATCAAGTTCTATGTTCCTTGCTTCCTCCATCTGAAGAATGGTATTCCTGTAATCCCTCTTTTCGCTCTCAGAGACCTTCTCAGCGATAGAGAGGTTATACAGCATCGCCGCGCATCCCTGCTCTTCGTAGTAATACAGCGAGGAAAAGACCTGCCCTTCTCCCTTTACCACAAGCTTTTTGTCCATAACAAGATTGGTTATCTGAGTCCTTATGGACTCTTCATCGGTCTCATAATCAGGTCGTGATTCAAGGACCTGCACCGTCTTCTTAACAAGTTCGTCAATCGGGAGGTATGTATTGCCGTCAAGAGATGACTGAAGAAGGGCATAGAGTATCCCGCTCTTTATCCTGTAATCCGAATCGACACGGATCCCCACTTTGCCCGCTATCTCATCCGCCGTCTTAAAGCCCACACCGGATATATCGTCAGAGAGCTGGTAAGGATTCTCTTTGATCACCCTGTATATTCTCTCACCGTAGGTGTTGTAGATCTTGACTGCCAGATTGTCACTTATGCCATATTGCTGAAGGAAGATCATGGCGCCCCTCAGTTCCCTCTTTGCAGCCATCTGCACCGCAAAGTCCATGGCTTTCTTCTCGCTGATACCCTTTATCTCGGTGAGCCTCTCAGGCTCTTCCTCAAATATCCTGAAAGTATCATCTCCAAACTTCCTGACGATCTTGTCCGCAAGCTTCTCTCCGATACCGCTGATAGCTCCCGAAGCCAGATACCGCTTCATGGACGCAGCGTCATCAGGCATAGAGATCTCATAGGTCATTATCCTGAACTGCCTGCCGTAGACGGGATGATTCACATACTCCCCCTCTGCAGTTATGGTATCTCCCACATCGACGTCGGGAAGCCGCCCGGTACACGTCACGTCTCCGTCAGGTGTCTCAAGGTTCAGGACCCCATATCCCGACTCGCTGCTCTTATATATAAAATGTTCAATATATCCCTTTACTTTTTCCATAGGAAACAGTATAGCATAACAACCCCTGCCAAGACTTTAAGAATTTCTTAAGATTTTCAGCCACAAAAAAATGTCCTCCGGTGCCAGGCACCAAAGGACATTAGCCACGAAAAAAGTCCTCCGGTGCCTGGCACCGGAGGACTTTTTTGAAGGATGAATCTATTTTTCTGTTTCAAGTGTTCCCTCGGGGATATCGTAGTTCCTCTTCATGTTCTCATAGAGCATCTGAGCAAAGCCGTTGCTCTGTGTATCTGCGGAGGTTGCGCATACCTCCTGGAGAGTCTGGTCTTTGAAGTAGTCCACGAGAGTCGAGGTGGAGTTATCGCCTGATTCAGGTTTAAGAGCGTCCACAGATTTCTGCATCTCCTTGAACATCTGCTCAAGAAAGTACGCTTCAAAGCCCTTGCAGGCTTCCCACAGCTCATCGTCTTTGGGCTTTGCTGACGATGAAGCTGCGCTCTCCAGTTTTTTCTGAAGAGCTGCGGTACTGGCATTTTTGCTCTCCTGCATGGCGTATTCAGTTAGTGCCGAAGCGTTGATCCCGCTTATATCATATCCTGCCATTACCCGTCACCACCTGTTTATCTCTTCAGCGAATTGGCTGTCTGCATCATCTCGTCAGTTGTCTGGATCGCTGTTGAATTCATTTCGTATGCACGCTGGGCAACAATGAGATTTACCATCTCCGTTGCAACATTTACATTGGATCCCTCAAGGTATCCCTGAACGATCTCGCTTTTCTTGATGTTCCCCGCTGCATTGTTCTCATTTATCGCTTCGCCGCTGGCTGCTGTCTGCTGCCACGCTGCACTTCCCACTCTCTCAAGTCCCTCTCTGTTATTAAACTGCCAGAGACCTATCTGAAGATTTCCTACCGCTGTAGGCACACCATCAGCGTTGGGATAGTAAACCCTTCCGTCGCCACCGATAGTGATCCTGCTTGCCACTGCATTCTGCACCCTGATGGGATTGCCGTCAACGCCAAGGACCGGATTGCCCTCTGCTGTAGTAAGCTCAAGCTCCGTGCCGCCGACCTGCGTGAGAGCCCAGGTGAAATTACCGTTTCTTGTGTAGAGCTGAGTCTCACCGTCGGATGCCATATAGCTGAAGAACCCGTCGCCGCTTACGGCAAGCGCCGCCGGATTGTCACTTGTCTGAAATGATCCCTGGGAAAAGAACTGATTGATGGTAGATGTGCGAACGCCCAGACCCACCTGAGAATTGGTAGGCTTGGGTGTACCGTTTGCAGTTGTGGTTACCGTCTGTAACTCCTGATATAAAAGAGACTTGAACTGCGCACCCTGAGCCTTGTAACCGGTTGTATTTACATTGGCAAGGTTATTGGAAATGGTATCCACATTAACCTGCTGCGCATTCATTCCTGTAGCTGCCGACCATAAACTTCTGACCATATGTCACCTCCGGTCCACCAAGAGCGATCACCATCCTTGAACCCTTTAGTGAAGATATCGTCATCCGTGACTTGCAGATATTACTTACTCAGTTTATTTATCGTCCATCAGCGCCGCTCAAATTATTAAAAATTTATAAATTTTATGACAGGCGCCCGAGCTGGTTGGCAGCGATGTCAAGTGTGCCATCGATTGTCGTTATGACCCTCTGGTTGGTGTCGTAGTTACGCTGAACCGCGATCATCTGCACCATCTCATCTACCACGGAAACGTTGGACTGCTCAAGGAATCCCGCATATATCTGTCCCGTCGCATCAGCCTCTACAGCCTCATCCGTAGTGATATAACTGTTCTCTCCAAAGTGCTCCAACGTATTATATGTGGTTCGTCCATCCGGATAGGTGACCTTCTCGAAGTCATAAAGGCCGATCGTTGCAACCACCTGGCCGTCCTGAATGATATCTCCCGTGGTACTTATCTCTACAGGGAGGTTGGGATCAAGCTCTATGTGACCCCCTGCCTGGTCGAGGACAAAATCTCCGTCCTTGGTCACCAGTGTGCCCTCCGAAGTAAGCGTAAAGTTGCCGTCTCTTGTGTACATGATCAGCTGTTCATAGCCGTTTTCCTTGACTTCATCCAAAGACAGCATTCCTGCCTGATAGGCAGCCATGACCCTCTCATTGCGGTATCTGTTAAGCCGCCAGTCATTATTCAGTCCCGGAATAGCGTCTGTCTCTTCCTCGCCCTGCTCATTTTCCTCATCTTCGGCATTCTTGATCCCATATTCGATTCCAAAGAATCCTCCGCCTCCGATAGCAAGGTCGAGGGAATTGCCGGTTTCTCTCATAGGGCCTTCAGACCAGTCGATGTATCCCTCACCTATCTTAACTCCGGGATTAATAATGCCCAGTCCACGGGCAGTGAACGGGGCATCAGTGTAGTCTTTGATTTTGAGCGCAAGCTGATCAGAAAAGGACTGCGAAGTTGCGCCTTCTTTTTTGTAGCCGTTGGTGTTGGCATTGGCAAGATTGTTGGTGAGCACATCCATCCTGTGCTGCTCGTTGATCATCCCTGTGTAAGCAGTGTAAAGACCTTTTACCATACAAAATACCTTCCGTCCATCCTGGCATATACTGCCGCTCTGTCCATGAGCGGCGCAATAAGTTAATGTTAGTCCTCGCGGTAACCGGCTATGAACTCAACATATCTGCCAGTGCCGATGGCAACAGCTGTCATCGGATCCTCAGCAGTCATTGTGTTAATGCCGGTCTTTGAATAAATAAGATCCTCAAGGCCGCGAAGAAGTGCTCCGCCGCCGGTAAGTACTATTCCTCTGTCCGCGATATCTGCTGCAAGTTCCGGAGGAGTGTTCTCAAGGACGCTGTGGATAGCCTCGATGATCTGTGATGTCGGCTCTCTCAGAGCTTCCTCCGTCTCTTCAGACGAAACCTTGACAGTCTTGGGAAGACCCGTAACAAGGTTTCTTCCGCGCACATCCATAAAGTCGCTCTCAGCTCTTGGATAAGCTGAACCGATCTTGATCTTGATATCCTCGGCAGTTCTGTCACCGATGAGAAGGTTATGCTTCTTACGCATGTAACGGACAATAGCCTCATCGAAGTCGTCGCCTGCAACCTTAACCGAGGTGCTGACAACCGTTCCGCCAAGAGAAATAACTGCTATATCCGAAGTTCCACCGCCTATATCAACTATCATGTTGCCGCAGGGCTTGGTGATATCAATACCTGCTCCTATAGCTGCAGCAATGGGCTCCTCGATTGTCTTGACGTCTCTTGCGCCACAGAGCCTTGTAGCATCCTCAACAGCCTTCTTCTCAACTTCTGTAGCTCCCGAAGGAACACATACTGCAATGAAAGGCTTCCTGTGGATCCTGCGTCCGATCGCCTTCTTGATGAAATATCTCATCATCTGCTCTGTGATCTTATAATTGGAAATAACACCCTGGCGAAGCGGTCTTACCGCAACAATGTTGCCGGGTGTACGGCCAAGCATGAGTCTTGCATCCTCTCCGATGGCCTTTATCTCTTCTGTATCTCTGTCATAAGCCACAACTGACGGCTCTTTTAAAACAACTCCCTTTCCTTTTATATATACAAGGACAGACGCTGTTCCTAAATCAATTCCTATATCTGCGTACTGCATAACTGTCTATTACCCCTTTCAAGCATTGTCAAAAGCGCATAAACGCTGATATTAAACCTATTAAGTCTATGATTTCATTTGACATTATAACGCAAAGCTCCCTGTTTTAAAAGGGGAAAAAGATTTCTCCTATTTTATATCGGACACAAGCAGTCTGTACTTTAGTTCTGCAAGCTTCCAGTCCACCTCGTTATCAATGTCCTGAACCTCAAGTTCCGACAGCTCCATCGGCAGGATATCTCCAACCATTATCCCATGGTTATTAAGAAAACTCTCTGTCCTGACCACATAGAACTGTCCCGCATCGTGGTAGTGGGGTGTAAGATCCTGTGACCTTGCGGAAAGATTCTCCGGCTGTCTGAAGATGAGCCTTCCGTCATGGATCTCCATCGCCCTCTGTGGCGGATAGGAAAATCTCACCACAGGAATAAGGCTGTCGGCATCGGAGTCTGTGAGCTTATCCACAGCCTCTTTGAGTCTGTCGGCAGTAACAAAGGGAGCCGTCGGGTAAATGCAGGCAAACATGTCAAAGTCCGTCCCCCTCTTGTGGTACTCACTTATAACTTCGTCTATCACATCCACAGTCGTCGCAAAATCATTCGATGTCTTTTCGCTCCTCATAAACGGAACAGAGGCGCCGTACTTTTTGGCAATCTCCGCAATCTCATCGTCATCAGTAGAGACCATGACTTCGTCGAAAACACCGGACTTTAGTGCTGCCTCTATTGAATAAGCCATGATGGGCTTTCCGTTAAACTCCTTGATGTTCTTTCTCGGTATCCTCTTGCTGCCTCCTCTGGCAGTTATCATTGCAAGCTTCTTCATCTCAGCTCATCTCCTTTATCTTAACAGCTATTCTTTCTGCACCTCTCCCGTCCGTTATGCCGCCAAGCATGTTGCTCATTTCAGACAGAAGCTCTCTACTGCGAACAAGGCCTTTGAGTTTATCCGCTATCACAGATGCAACCTCGTTTTTCTCATCCTGCGCGCCGCTTGTCACATCACCGGCAAATATCATTCCGCCGCTCTTCTCCCAGTAGGTTACGTTTATCTTCTGGTTGTCTGCCACCTGATAATAGATAACCGGAAGCCGCAGTGCCGCGCATTCCGTAAGTACCGTGCCCGCCGCAGCTACCGCCACATCGCATTTCTTCATGACAGAAGCCATATCAGTGACATTTCTGTAGACATTTATGTTCTGAAGGCGCCTTCCATATTCCATAATCTCTTCAGCATTTTCCACCATGCTCCCGAGCACAACATGCCATGTGCACCAATAGTCACCATCTGCCTTTCCGGCAAGGCCAGACTCTTCGGCTCTCTTAAGGATCGGCATTATCATCCCCCTTATATCTCCGCCGCCTGCAGTAAGGAGCACATCCGGATGATCCGCTCCGCTGCCACAACAGTTCCCCTCAAAGTCTGCAGGCACTCTGAACTGTTCTCTCAATGGTGCATACATAAGTCCCAGGAGAAGTTCTGTAGTCCTTCCCTTCCCGGCACTTACGCCCTCGTAGAGCTTCTCATATCCCAGCTGATCCGAAAACCCGCTGTAGTTGATCAAAAGGTCCACAGGATATGCCTCTTTTCCCAGATCGTCAAGATATGCCGTGCGACAAACCCGGGAAAGCTCCCTGAAATACCCGGGCGTCACCTGATATGAGTCCACAAGAACCATTCGTATATCTCTTTTAGTCAGCTCCTTCTCAAGGACAGAGAGTTCTCCTTCCATGTCCCGCCAGTTCGTGCCAAGGATAACTGTCTCAATTCCCGTGATCCCTTCTGAAAATGTATCCAAAAGAGTTTTTGACTCCTCATCAGCCACAAAGAAAGCGACTTTTTCAGATAAAGCCGCTATCTCTTTTGCTATTGTTATGCACCGCATCACATGTCCCGATGCGATCTCCTTATTCGCGTCTGCCCGAATCCCAATCATTTACTCTTTTTCCACTCCAAAATATGTAAATCCCAGCATGGTCAGATTGTCACTCTGATCGGCGCCGGCTTCAAATTCCGCAACACATATCTCCGCGCTTATCCCCATTGATAAGCACTCTGTATACATCACCATCTCTGTACACATACACAGGTCCATTGATCCCGGAACCATCCTGAAGCCCTTCTTCCAGTACCGAGATCGAATAGTAATAGTACTCGTTGGCAATAGCTTTTTCGGCCTCCTTCTGCCATATTTTCTCAAGTTCCGGAAAAATCTTTATTTCGGAGAGCTCGTGATTGATGGCAAGCTGGCTGAAGTACATGAACATACCTTCATCGTTCATTACCTGAACAAAGATCAGATAATAAACAAATGTATGCCTGTTCTTTTTTTGATGATCGATAGCACGGACATAAACGTTCACCTGATCTTTGTTAACTGATGAGATCCCAACTCAATGGCGTTCCTTTTTCTATGTCCGATGCTGCATGCCTTCCAAGAACTTCCTCATAATGCTTAGGATGCATGCCGTTTGACGGTCTGATAGACCTTACGTTTTCTTTCGTGAGTTCCTCGCCCGCCCTGATATCTTTTACGACAAACAGAGATCTTGAAAGCCGTCTTTCTGCAACCTGCTTGTCGGTCAGAGTGTATTCGTAGCTCCCAAGCGCCTTCTCCATGATTCTGACGTTTCTGACCATTTCGGCAAACTCTCCCGGCTCCATGGAAAAAGCATCGTCGACGCCTCCCGCAGACCTGTCAAGTGTAAGGTGCTTTTCAATCATCTTCACACCAAAAGGAACACTTCCCGTGGGGATGACACTGCCCGGGGTGTGGTCAGAAAGTCCTACGAGGCAGTCAAACTTATCCCTTAAGGAATCTATCATTCTCAGGTTTACAAGGTTGTAGGGAGTGGGATAGGCGCTGACGCACTTCAGTATGATCACATCCTTATTGCCCACTTCAAGGCACGTATCAAGAGCCAGCTTTATATCCTCTTCATATGCGATGCCTGTAGCGAATATCATAGGCTTGTGAAGTGATGCTGCTTTCCTTATAAGAGGGATGTCATTTATTTCGAAGCTTGCAATTTTGTAAGCCGGCACATTCAGGTTCTCGAGGTAGTCAACAGCCGTCGGGTCAAAAGGTGATGAGAATGCCTCCAACCCAAGCTTATGAGCCTCATCCATAAGTCCCTCGTGCCACTCCCAGGGGGTGTAGGCCTCCTCATACAGATCATGCAGAGTCCTTCCGGCCCACAGCCCGTCAGAAGGCGTCATGAACCAGGGCTTGTCACAGTCTATTGTTATGGTGTCAGCGGTGTAGGTCTGAAGCTTGATGGCATCCGCTCCGGCCTCATGAGCTGCGTGGATGATCTCTACCGCCCTGTTGTAGTCTCCGTTGTGGTTGCCGGAAATCTCAGCAACTATCATCGCCGGCTCATTATCGCCCACCATTCTGTTTCCTATTTTAAAAGTTTTGTTAAACATGCATTTTCCTCTCAGCTATGTTATTGTCATCTTTTGATGCTCTTTGAATAGCACAGTGCATCCCCGGCATCGGATGAAGTGTAACCGTTTTTCTCAAAACATCTGCCGGAAGCTGTATTGGTCTTGAGTGTCAGCCCCATCAGAGCCTTTACATCTGGGGGCATTTCTTTTTCCACAAGGCCTATGGCCATGGTGCCGTACCCCTTCCCACGGGCTTTCGGAGCTATCATATAGCTTATCTCCCCGATGTCATCCGTCACATCAACCCGGATGCTGCCCACCTTATCCGGGCCGTCCATCACGATGAACATATAGGTGCCTGCCTGCCCCAGCATTCTCTCAAACCACTTAAGATGTGATAAAAGACTGATCCTCTCGCTGTTAAAAGAATTCTCTCTGGTCTGCTCATCATTGCGCCACTCAAGTACATCCTCCGCATCGCTCATTTCAGCTCTTCTTAAAAATACTTCCATTTCATATCCTTATCTGTCCAGATTCTCTGTCTTTCTGTGTATGTCCGGATCCTCGTACTTATCAAGGAAATCGAGGCCGAGGTAAACAATTTCTTTGGCAAAATAGACATTGTCCATCTGTGTTATGACCGACACCGCCTTGTCGACAGCAAAACCTTCCACATCCCCCAGAACCTCCATGGGGAATTTCTCCCTGATCACCGTAACGTCCGGAAATTCCTTCTCATAATCAAGCGTATCTCTCGGATGAGGCTTGATTATGATGCGGTGATCCCGTCTGTACATATCAATGATGTCGCCAAATAGCTTCTTTCTAACATCCATCTCACACAGGGGTTCTGTAAGTATCATGGCCTGCAGCCTGTCTGTCCCTAAATCCTTCCCGTCTTTGCCAAGGAGCTGTGCAATCACATGGTCCTTGTTCGGCAAAAAAATATCAACCAGAATCCTGTGGCCCTCAGGCGTGAGCCTGTCATTGAGTTCCTTCCTCGGAACTTCTTTGATATTCTTCGGCGGCTTGTGATTGACGCTTATATCGTTGACCTCGTAGTCGATGCAGTATCTGCTGTATCCGCTCTCTATAAAAATGAGACCAAGCGCGGCCATTGCTCTTTTTAAGTCCCATGCGCCTCTGTTGGCATTCCTTGCCTGATCATCCAGAAGCCCTGAGTTCAGACCATCTTCCACCGCATGATATCTGAGTTTCCTGTAGTTGAGATAGTATCCTATTGGGTCGGAATCGCAGAAAACATAAATGTCTCTGTACTCCGACAGATCAACGGGTATGTAGTCCTCCTGAAGCTGTCCAAGAAGCCTGGTGTATGTAATGCGCTGAATAAGATTGGCTACGATGTTGCCCCTGTCCCTGTGATAGCTCATTACCTCTTCGGACGAAGTATCCGGCTGCTCGTGATAAATGTATACACCTCCAAACACCTTGCTGCCATCAAGCCTCTCCTTGAGATTACCGAAGTCATTGGACATGGTGCTCAGGATTATATCTGCCCTGCCACCGCCCTCGTTCTGTGCCACAAGCTCTTTTACCGTGGCAATATACGCGTGATAATAGGTATGGCATATATAAATTCTTGGTTTCTTCCTGTTATTTCCCATGTACTGATTATACCATGTGTTTCAATCAGCTTGAAACAGATTATGCCGCAGTAGTATACTTATGCATAGTTATGAGTTTGATTTGATAGAGTAAAGCAAGTTAGTACCATCGCGGAGGAAACAACTATGAAAATGAGATACTGCAAGCGCTGTCTTCAGCCCGACACAAGACCGGGTATTGTATTTGACGACGAGCAGGTGTGCTTTGCCTGCAGATACGAAGAATCCAAGAAGACCATCGACTGGAATCAGAGAGAGGCAGAACTTAAGTCTTTTGCCGAGGAAGCCAAAGAGGAGGCCAAAAAGAGAGGCAACACCTACGACTGTATCATCGGTGTATCCGGTGGCAAGGATTCCACTTTCCAGGCTGTATACGCCAAGGAAAAGCTCGGACTCAATCCCCTTCTTATAAACTGTATGCCGGATGAGATAACCGATATCGGAAGGAAGAACATCGAGAACCTAAACAATCTCGGCTTCGACATCATATCCATAAGGCCCAACCCCATTGTGGCCAAGAAGCTTGCAAGAAAGTCCTTCTTTGAGAGGGGCAATATCATCGCAGCCTCAGAGTACTGCCTGTGGGCTTCATCCTACATCATGGCAGTCAAGTTCAACATTCCCCTCATCATTCAGGGCGAGAACGCTGCTCTTACACTCGGCACAGCCAAGAACCAGGAAACTACCGGCAATGCCTTCTCTGTAATGCAGCTCGAGACCATCAGAGGCGCAAGCGTTGACAGCTTCGTGGATCTTTCCAACAACATTACGGAAAAAGATCTTTTCCTCTACAAGATACCAACCGTCGAGGAGATGCAGGCCAAGGGCATAAGAGCAATCTTCCTTCAGTACTACGCCAAGGAGTGGTCTCAGGTCTACAACGCAGACTTCGCAGTTGCAAGAGGCCTCACAGGAAGGTCGGATGACCTTCATGACCTTGGAAGATACAGAAGATACACAGCACTTGACTGTGACCTTCAGATTCCCAACCAGATGATCAAATATCTCAAGTTTGGCTTTGGTTTTGCCACAGACGAGATCTGTTATGACATAAGAGAGGGCAGATTCGACAGGGAGAGCGGCAAGTGGTATGTCAATGAGTTTGACGGCCTCTGCGGCGAACAGTACATAGAAAAGGCCTGCAGATACCTGTCGATTACCAAAGAGGAATTCTGGGAAGTAGTTGACAGATATGTCAACAAAGATCTCTTTGAAAAGAAAGACGGAAAGTGGACACCCAAGTTCACCGTTGGTGAGGATTATGAATCATAACATCAGGAAAAACTGGTATATGTATCTCACAGGAACACTGCTGCTGTTACAGGCGGCGGTGTTCCTTGTATTTCGTGGAGAGAGCTATTTTCAGATCCACGACAACTTAGACCTGTTCATGGGGCACTATGAAATGCTCAAAAAAGGTCACCTGTGGTTTGCACACGGAGTTGACGCTCCGATACTCCACGGAGTTTCGAGGGATCTGTTCGGATCGGAATTCAATCTCTACAACCTCTTTTACATACTGCTTCCCTCCTACTGGGCATATCTTGCAGGGTACGCAGCCAAGATTGCTATAGGGATGTTTTCCTTCTGTCTTCTGGCCAAAGACATATACAAAGAGCGCTATGACAGCTACAGGCCGCTTGTTGTGGTAATCGCAACAGCCTACGGAATGATTCCTGTCTTTCCCACCTACGGAATAGCCTTCACATCAGTCCCTCTTATAATTTTCTTCTTGAGAAGGCTGTACTTCTCCGGTGACCTCAAGGAGAGCCTTCGCTGGTACATCGCAGTTTTCTGCTACCCTTTGTTATCATATTTCTCGTATCACGGATTCTTCATCCTGTGCTATATGGTCTGCGCAGTGATCATTCTTTGGGTCAAAGACAAAAAGTTCCCCGCAAGCACATTCATATCGATCATCGTGCTGTCCCTGGGATATGTGCTCTTTGAGTATCGGCTCTTTGGCGCAATGCTGGGAGATAAGACCGTGACCATAAGAACTACCATGGACCACGGAGATCTGACTTTTGGGCAGGCAATGAAAACCGCCTTCGACGAGTTTGTAAACGCCTCGTTCCACTCGGAGGACTCCCACACCTACATAGTACTCGGGGTCGTCATAGTCGGCCTTGTTCTGATAAATATCGGCCATGTAAGACGCAATAATGCCAGAAAGATACTCTCAGAGCCCGTCAATCTCGTGATGCTCTGGATCATCTTCAATGTACTGATATTCGGTCTGTACCAGTTTGCACCTTTCAGGCACCTATTTGAGATGCTTGTTCCTCCACTCACAGGATTTGAATTCGCAAGGACCGCTTATTTCAACACTTTCTTGTGGTATGCGGAGCTCGTTATTGTTCTCACCAGGCTCTATGACCTTGGCAGAGGAAAGTGGGTTCTTCTTGCAAACCTCATCGCAGCTCTTGCGACAGTAGTTGTCATGTTTGTTCCTCAGGTCTACAACGACTTCTACTACACCTGTTACAACCAGGCCTACAAGGTGATAAAGCACAAAGAGACAAGCACCGTCAACTACAATGAGTTCTATTCAGAAGACCTCTTTGAGGAAATAAAAGAAGATATCGGATATGCAGGTGAATGGTCAGCCAGCTACGGCTTCCATCCCGCAATCCTTAACTATAACGGAATTGCATCCGTAGACGGCTATCTTGGAATGTACGCACAGGAATATAAAGATAAGTGGGCCAAAGTCATAGAACCCGCCTTTCCGAATTCTCCGTCCCTGTCCTCATACTTCCTCGGCTGGGGAGCCAGAGTAAACCTCATCTCCGCCTCTGATGAGAACACTTATGCACCTCTGCGCATGATGGATCCCAAGGATAAGCGCCTCATCTGCAATATGGACGAACTTAAGAGCCTTGACTGCAGATATATCTTTTCAAGGATAGACATCTCAAACGCAGCAGAAATCAGCCTTAACCTGATCGGCACATACACCAATGAAAAAAGCCCCTACACCATATACGTGTACGAGCTTAATCTGTAATCTCAGGGAGCGGCATACCGCAAAAGTCAGCACTTTCTGCGGTCTCTGCCGTTCTTTTTGTAGTATTCGGCCTTATCGTCATACATCATCCTGTCGGCAATCTTCTCAAGGTCAACAATACCAAGCTCCGGATGGTCAGCACAGGCGGCATAGCCTACAGATACCGAGAGATTATCTACATACTCTCCTCTCCAGGCCAGAGCTCTTGACTTAATATCCCTTAGAAGTTCTGCACAGTCCTCGGTGTGCACCACAGCCATGAACTCATCGCCGCCGGTCCTGTAGCACTTGCCCCTTAAGCCAACAGCGTCAAGAAGACAGTCAGCAGCACCTTTTATCAGTTCATCACCGGCTGCATGCCCCTTGGTGTCATTGGCAACCTTAAGTCCGTTAACATCCATGGAGAAGAGCGCCAGATTGCGCTCCATGGCATCGCTTTTATATTTCAGGATATCTTCTTCATAGCATCGTCTGTTATAGAGCCTTGTAAGTCCGTCAGTCATTGCTATACGGATCAGATGTTCCTCTTTTCTTTTTTCCTCTTCAATGTTCTGAATGGTGAATATAATAACAACGGGATATTCGTTCTCATCGCGCTTAGCCACGATGTACTGTGCCCTGAACCATCCGTTCACCTTATCGACAAATTCTCCGGTTATGCTCTTTCTGCTTCCAAGCCTGTTCTGAACCGTAGTGATATTGGTAAACTTCACAAAGGATTCAACCTGATCGGCCACTACAGTTCCGATAAGCGAAGTCACCATGTTGGTGTGGGTCTGCCTTGGAATGTTGAGTGTATACTCCGCCCTCGCCTCCCCTGTAAGAGGTCTCTCAATCTTTCTCTCGAAATCCAGAAGATTTACCTTGTCATATATCTCCGCCATGGAATCAAGAATATTAAAATGCTCTCTCACCTGAGATTCACGCTCCAATATCAGCTTGTGCTGACTTATCAGCTCCCTGAAGTATCCCGCTGCAAGACGCCCCAGCACATACCCTGCGCTGCCCATGATTATGGTCTCTATGGTGTAGCCGCCCGCAGTATTGGCCATAAACTCAGCTGCAGAATTGTAATCTATCCTGTTCTGAGCCATATAGGGGGATAGCATCCAGGTGGCTATGCACAACAGCACATAATTTATCACAACCGACGAAAAATATATCCTGAAATCACAGAACAAAAGGGCAAGCAGCGGCACCAGCCACCATGTAAGGCGAATACCTACATGGGCTATATTCAGGTACATGAGGAAAACATCTATGGTCAGGAGAGCGAACATACTGGTCACTACTGATGTAGGCCACTTTTTGAGCAGAAGAAAGTGGATCACCGCCAGTGCAAGAGTGGCCAGAGATATCTGTGCAGTTATACCATAACCCAATATCGGAAACATTCCAATCCAGATTCCGAGTGCCACAGCAGGACCTGCCAGAACACAGCACCACAGGACTATATTAAGATAATTATTTACTTTTCTTCTGTTCTCCTGAAGAAAGCTTTTATAATCCTGAATTCCTCCCTCAGTATAAGTCATTTCTTTTCCCTCCCGGGCCGAAGGCCATAGGTCATTATCAATTTATTCCATAGCGCAAAAATTGCATTTTTCAGAAAGTATCCGTCTGATTGAGCCATCTGCGCTCATAAAACAGCCAACTCTTGTATGGGAGAACTCTGATCCCGACATTTCCCGCCTGATAAAGGAAATATGCAAAGTAAACCAGGCAGAAGGCTACTACAAGCAGAGTCACCCGTTTCTTTTTGTCAGGGTTATTGATGCTGCATATTATGTCAGGCAAAAGAAGCACCTGACAGGTCGTGAGATAATATGCAAATCTGGTGACCAGCGGCATCCAGAAGCAGCTAAGGTACAGCACCACTGCCATAACATTCATGTTGAGATACATGCGCGTATCAGTACGCTCTGCAATTGCCTCCCTGTAACAATATGCACACAGGGCGATCACAAATAGGCACCCCAGGATCGGTGCTGCGTTCTCATATATCGTATGGCTTTCCTCGATATATACAGTGTTGTTATATGAAGGATAGAGCTTCAGGGCAATCGCCATGATCTGTTCATGAAGAAGACCTGCAACAGCACCAAATAACGTAAGCGGTATCAGCGCCCACCTCTTCCATTGCACCCTCGAAATAAGGTACATGGGAATGACTATCAGCACGCTCTTATGAAACAGAGATGCAAACAGGATTAGCAAAAAGAATTTGATCATCCCCTGAATATCGATTTTTATCAGATATCTCAGGGCAAAAGTAGCAATCGCCAGAGCAAAATAGTATCTTACTGTATTAAAACTTCTGTAGTAAAAGCCCATGGTCATAAAGACAAAAAAGGCTATCGAAAAGCTGTCTGACTGTTCTAAGAGGACCTTAAGAAATATTGCGACAATGGCTGCGCCAAAGACCGCAAACATCAGAAGATAATCCTCCTTGCCGGAGAGGGTGTAAAGTACCCTTACCACGAAATTGAATCCCGGCTCAGTTACAACATATCCTCTCTGGAATATCTCATGGCAGGTGACCACATAAGTGCCGTAATCATTGCCCACTTCCAGACGAAGGGATGCCAGAAGCGTCAGGATAACAAAGATCGCAAAGACCATAAGAGAGTTGACAGCCCTGTACCTCGGTATAAAGCCAAAACCGGAAACCCCACAGCCGTCTGAAGATACTTTGTCATATTCAGTATATTCTTCCGTCCTCACTCTCAGCGCCAGGAGCACAGTGATGACGGCAATAAGAATATAGAGCACCATTTACTCCATTACCCCCACAACCTTCACATCCTGCTTCTTCAATGTATAGACGACTTTATCCATTACATCGGTAGTATCTTTTCCGGGATCAAGCCTTATTATGACTCCGTCGGCTTTTCTCATTCTGTCAAACTCATTTAAATCGTATCTGAACTCATTGCTTGTAAGTTCAATATAATTGCCGTCATATTTAAGAAGATGCGACCTGTTCGCCCGATACTCATCGGTATCCCTCCTGCCCAGATAAGGCACCTGCGGGTATCTCATCATCCAGTCCCTCTCAGTATAGATGGCATCATCAAATATTCCATACAAAAGAACTGCGAACAGACTGACTAAAAGAGCTATAAGTCCTCCAAGAAAAGCTGCATTCTTATCCCTTGTATAGGCATCGTAGACCTCAATATCCGCATCTGTCCACACTTCTATCGCAGACAGCATATCAATCTTATCCGCAAAAGCCGGAAGCGCAGTCTTGTATGCATCTGAAATCCTTCTGACCAGATCCTGATCCGTACCGGTCACTACAACAGTCAGTATTCTGTAGTCACCGAGGATCTCCCCTTTCACGCTGCCTAAGATCTGCTGTTTGGTCAGGGACGGGTCTGTTTCCAGCGCCTTGTTTACAACAGGGTCATCCCTTAGTATGCCATCCCAGGTATAGGCATTATAGTAGTCCACGCCGTTAGGGAACTCTGCAGTATTGAAGGTGATATAATAGTCATTCCTTATCCTGTAAAGAGTGTTTCCGCTCATAATATTGCTGTAGAACTGGTAGATTGCAAAACCTGCCACAGCCCCAACAACAGTTGCAGCGACAACGATCCAGAATCTCCTTACAAGCTGCCGCCACAGCCTTCTTAAGTCTATGGGTCTTGTGTCAAATCCGGTGTTTGACATACTAATCCTCCCTGTTGCAATTCCCTAAAAGTCATAATGCTTAACATGCAAGCATGTTCGCATTATGACCTTTTGACCCTATATCATATATATTTTACCATAAATGGATCATACCCACCGACTC
Source organism: uncultured Butyrivibrio sp. (assembly GCA_946546925.1). Taxonomy (GTDB): domain Bacteria; phylum Bacillota; class Clostridia; order Lachnospirales; family Lachnospiraceae; genus Butyrivibrio. The sequence goes on along the minus strand of CAMNOS010000002.1, from coordinate 21,314 downwards.
ACATGGCTCACTTCAGCATATTCTTAATATATGCTCCTGTGTATGACTTCTTGCACTTGGCTACCTGCTCAGGAGTTCCTGCTACAACCACAGTTCCGCCCTTGGAGCCTCCCTCAGGTCCCATATCTATGATATAGTCACCTGTCTTGATCACGTCCAGATTGTGCTCGATCACAACTACCGTGTTGCCCTGCTCCACCAGCTCGTGCATGATCTTGACCAGCTTCTGCACATCTGCAAAATGAAGACCTGTTGTGGGCTCATCCAGGATATACACCGTCTTGCCGGTTCCCACCTTGGAGAGCTCTGTTGCAAGCTTGATACGCTGGGCTTCGCCTCCTGACAGCTCTGTGCTGGGCTGCCCAAGCTTGACATAGCCCAGACCCACATCATAGAGAGTCTGTATCTTGCGTTTGATTGTCCTGACGTTTTCAAAGAACTTAAGCGCCTCTTCAACAGTCATGTTCAGTACGTCATAGATATTCTTGTCTTTGTACTTAACTTCCAGGGTCTCGTGATTATATCTCCTGCCCCCGCAGACTTCGCACGGGACATAAACATCAGGCAAAAAGTGCATTTCTATCTTGATGATACCGTCTCCGCCGCAGGCTTCACACCTTCCGCCCTTGACATTGAAAGAAAATCTCCCCTTCTTGTATCCCCTTGCCTTCGCATCAGGGGTCCCGGCAAAGAGGTCCCTTATCATGTCAAATACACCTGTATACGTGGCAGGATTAGACCTTGGAGTTCTTCCGATTGGCGACTGGTCAATGGCAATGACCTTATCCACCTGTTCGAGTCCCTCAATCGCCTTATGCTTACCCGGGATGCATCTTGCTCTGTTCAAGTCTCTTGCCAGATGCTTGTATAGTATCTCGTTGACAAAAGAGCTCTTGCCAGATCCCGAGACTCCGGTCACTATAGTCATCACTCCCAGAGGCACATCAATGTCGATATTCTTTAAGTTGTTCTCACAGGCTCCCTTTATCTTAAGCCACCCTTTGGGCTCTCTTCTTGTCTTTGGAACCTCTATTTTGAGCTTGCCTGAAAGATACTGCCCTGTGATGGACTCCTTGACCTTCATAATATCTTCAGCTGTTCCGCAGGCAACAATCTTGCCGCCGTGCGAGCCGGCTCCAGGCCCCACATCCACGATGTAGTCAGCAGCCCTCATGGTGTCCTCATCGTGCTCAACCACGATCAGAGTATTGCCCAGGTCTCTCAGGTTCTTTAATGTATTGAGCAGCTTGTCATTGTCTCTCTGGTGAAGGCCTATGCTGGGTTCATCCAGGATATAGCATACACCGCAAAGTCCCGATCCTATCTGGGTTGCGAGCCTTATCCTCTGAGCCTCCCCGCCTGAGAGAGTGCCGGTTGCCCTTGAGAGAGACAGATAGTCAAGTCCCACATCAACAAGGAACCCAACTCTTGCCTTTATCTCTTTCAGCACCTGAGCGCCTATCATCTCCTGATGCTCGGTGAGCTTCATGGTGTCCAGATAGTCCTTGAGCTCATCTATGGACATGTTGGTGATCTCATATATGTTCTTGTCGTCAATTGTAACTGCAAGAGACTCCTTCTTGAGCCTCTGTCCGCCGCATAGCTGGCAGGGAGTTATCCTCATGAACTCCTCGTACTCAGCCTTGGCTGTCTCAGAGAAGGTCTCCCTGTAGCGCTGCTCAACATTCTTGATGAGTCCGTCAAAGAGAATGGGATAATCTCCCTCGCCTCTCTGTCCCTTATAGTGGACCAGCACTTCCTTGTCAGCACCGTGTATAAGGACCTCTTTGGCCTTGTCTGAGAGTTTCTCAAAAGGTGTATCGAGACTGAACTTGTAGGCTTTGGCGAGTGCCCTCAACGTCGCATTGGAAAAACTCGAATCCTTGTTGGCGGACTGCCATCCCATCACAACTATGCATCCGTCATTGATCGACAGGCTCTTGTCAGGGATCATGAGATCCTCATCAAATTCCATCTTATAGCCAAGTCCGAGACAGTCAGGACAGGCTCCGAATGGGTTGTTGAACGAAAAACTCCTGGGCTCGATCTCCGGAATGCTTATTCCGCAGTCGGGGCAGGCAAAATTCTGTGAAAAACTCAGTTCCTTGCCTCCGATGACATCCACAATGAGAAGCCCGTCTGCAAGCTTGAGCGCACTCTCGACGGAATCGGTGATTCTCTTTCTCAGGTTCTCGTTGTCAGCGTGGATAACAATTCTGTCCACTATGATCTCTATGCTGTGCTTGATATTCTTATCGAGCTTGATCTCTTCCTCAGTCAGCTCATACTGACTTCCATCGATCCTTGCCCTTACGTATCCTGCTCTTCTGGCCCTGTCCAGGGTCTTGGCATGTTCACCCTTTTTGCCCCTTACAACCGGTGCAAGGATCTGAAGCTTGGTGTCCTCTCCAAGAGCCAGGATCTGATCACACATCTCATCCACTGTCTGCCTGCGGATCTCCCTGCCGCAATTGGGGCAGTGGGGTATGCCTATTCTGGCATACAGGAGCCTGAAATAGTCGTAGATCTCCGTCACTGTTCCCACAGTGGATCTGGGGTTCTTGTTGGTGGACTTCTGGTCTATGGATATCGTGGGGGAAAGCCCCTCTATCTGCTCTACGTTGGGCTTGTCCATCTGTCCCAGGAACATCCTTGCATAGGATGAAAGGGACTCCATATAGCGCCTCTGTCCCTCTGCAAATATGGTATCAAATGCAAGCGAGGACTTGCCGGATCCCGAAAGCCCGGTAAACACCGTCAGTGTCTCCCTCGGAATCTTGACATTTACATGCTTCAGGTTGTGCTCACTGGCTCCTCTGACCCTGATGTAGTCGTGTATGTCCGAGGATAGTATCCTCTTGGTTGTTGTGTTCTTTTTGGTCATTCTGCTGTTATTATCTGACATATTTATTCTCCTTGTGAGTCGCTGAGTCTGCAACGTTCCCAATAACTCACCAACTCACCAATAACTCACTTTCCGGAAGTGATCTCGTTGTATATGGTCTTAAGTTCTATCATCTGATCCCTGAGAGTTGCCGCGGTCTCAAAGTCAAGCTCAGTAGCAGCTCTCTTCATCTTCTTCTGAACATCGCCTATGAGTTTCTCAAGTTCCTCAGCACTCATGGACTCAGGAGCCTTCTCAAACTTAACCTCTTCCTTGGCGATTGCTCTGGTGACAGCGATCAGCTCCCTTACCGCCTTCTTGATGGTCTGAGGCGTTATACCGTTCTCCTCATTATATTTCTGCTGGATCGCTCTTCTTCTCCTGGTCTCCTCAATAGCCTTACTCATGGAGTCCGTCATGTTGTCGGCATACATTATGACTCTTCCCTCGGCGTTTCGGGCAGCCCTTCCTATGGTCTGAATGAGCGATGTCTCAGATCTCAGGAACCCTTCCTTGTCTGCATCTATGATCGCAACAAGTGATATCTCCGGAATATCAAGACCCTCTCTTAAGAGGTTGATACCAACAAGCACGTCGAATACGTCCAGACGCATATCCCTTATTATCTCCGACCTCTCAAGGGTGTCTATATCGGAGTGAAGGTACTTGACCCTGATTCCGGACTCTGCAAGATACTCTGTAAGATCTTCTGCCATGCGCTTGGTGAGTGTAGTGATAAGGACCTTATTCTTCCGGGATACCTCTTTTCTTATCTCGCCGATGAGATCGTCGATCTGTCCCTCAACAGGACGCACGTCCACCTCAGGATCCAGAAGACCTGTAGGTCTTATTACCTGCTCGGCTCTTAGCAGTTCATGTTCCTCTTCGTACTTGCCGGGAGTTGCAGAGCAGAAAAGCATCTGATCGATGTGCTGCTCAAACTCCTCGAAATTAAGCGGTCTGTTGTCCAAAGCCGACGGCAGTCTGAATCCATAGTCCACAAGGGTGGTCTTCCTGCTCCTGTCCCCGTGATACATGGCTCCCACCTGAGGTATGGTCATGTGGGACTCGTCCACTATTATGAGAAAATCGTTATCAAAAAAGTCCAGCAGAGTCAGCGGCGGCTCTCCGGGCTTCATGAAATTGAGATGCCTCGAGTAGTTCTCAATTCCCGAACAGAATCCCGTCTCCCTCATCATCTCCACATCGAAGTTGGTCCTCTCAGAAATCCTCTGAGCCTCTATGAGCCTGTCCTCACCCTTAAAGAACTTGACCTGCTCCTCAAGTTCTTTCTCAATGTTCTCACAGGCCAGGTTGATCTTCTCCTGAGGAACAACGTAGTGGGATGCAGGATAGATCATAATGTGACTAAGTTCAGCGTGGACCTTGGCAGTCACAGGCTCAACCTGTGTTATCCTGTCAATCTCGTCCCCAAAGAACTCCACCCTTATGAGATAGTCGTCCCAGTTGGCGGGGAAGATCTCCACCGTATCGCCGCGGACCCTGAAGTTGCAGCGTCCCAGCTCCATGTCATTCCTGTCGTACTGTATCGCCACCAGGTCCTTTATCAGGTCATCCCTGTCCTTCTGCATCCCCGGACGCAGGGATATGGACATCCCCTTAAATTCCTCAGGGCTTCCAAGGCCATAGATGCAGGACACGCTGGCAACAACGATGACATCCTTCCTCTCAGCCAGCGAAGCGGTTGCTGAAAGCCTGAGCTTATCGATCTCATCGTTAATAGACGAATCCTTGGCAATATAAGTATCAGTCTGGGGCACATAGGCCTCAGGCTGGTAGTAATCGTAGTAGGAAACAAAATATTCCACCGCGTTCTCCGGGAAAAACTCCTTGAACTCACCGTAGAGCTGTCCCGCAAGAGTCTTGTTGTGCGAAATGATCAGTGTGGGCTTATTGAGCGCTGCTATCACGTTGGCCATGGTAAAGGTCTTACCGGATCCGGTGACACCGAGAAGGGTCTCGAACTGATTGCCCGCCTTGAACCCCTCCACAAGTTTCTTTATTGCCTGAGGCTGGTCGCCGGTAGGCTTAAAATCTGAATGAAGTATAAATTTATCCATATCTCTTTTCCATAAAAAATGCTATACCTGTCAACTGTGTGATAAGTATAGCAGATTTGGGTATAAAAGTATATTGGTTTTCGAACTATTGTTCTGTGATCTCCCCGGCATTCCACATTCCTGCAATTTTAAAGGTTTTAAAGGTTGAAGGAGTCATATGTATACACCATATCCTGCTCGATGACAAAGTCCTCGTCACAGGTCCTTCCCGGTTCCGTGCCCCTTCCCAAAAGCTGGGTCGTACACATGGCGGCAGTAGCCTCACCCTCAGGGATGGTGTTCAGGCTTTCTCCCACTCCTGTAAGCAGGCTCCCAAGCCCAAGTATCACTACCAACGCAATAAAAATTATCACAAATGTATATATAAAAATCATCATACTAATCACCTCAGTGTTTCACTTACCTTTTTGTCTTTAATGCCCTTTTCGTTTTCGACTGCGCCGTAAGCTCCTGTGCCGTCACCGATCACTACGCCAAACCGTTCTCTGAGTATCTCTTTAAACCTCACTCCGGCGGTGTTAAGTCTCTGCTGAACTGCAGGCATCCGCTTACTCGCATCATCGGCTGCATAGCTCCTGACTGAGTCATAATGTATGACAGCAAAAGAGATGACTCCGGCGAGAATCGCCGAACCTGCCGCAAGCTTGAACCCTCTCCCGGTTCTGTGTGCCATGGCCCTTAGCGGGTATTTTTTCAGAGCCTTCTCAACCTCCCTGCAATTTGTGAACCTGTCGTCCCTGTCAGGCATGGTACACTTTTCTATCACCTCCATGAGTTCAGGTGAACACTTGCCGCCAACTAAAAGCAGCAGCGTCCTTCCAAAGCAGTAGATATCTGTCCTTGGATCCGTCTGCCCAAGGTTCCCGTACTGTTCAGGAGCAGCAAATCCGTTTGTCCCAAGATTGAGTGTGTCAGCAATGCACTCTTTTTCCATCACTCTTGCCGCCCCAAAATCGATAAGCGACACATGCGTGTCAGGCCGAAGCATCAGATTGGCCGGTTTGAGGTCCCTGTATATGACAGGCTCGCTCTGTTCATGAAGATATTTCAGAATACCAAGAACCTCAAGCATCATCCTCACAGCTTCCTTTTCCGCAAAACGGCCTTTAACGGCAAGGGCCTTCTCCAGGCTGTTCCCGGGAATGTAACTGATCACCGCGGCATCGTCATATACCGCTTTTAATTCCGGAATACCCTCATGGTACAGCTGCGACATGATCTTTGTCTCAGCCTCAACCATTTCTTTTGCGCTCTTTTTGCCATGGGCGCTTTCTTTAAAGAGCTTTATGGTAACCGGGCTCTTTTCTTTCTCATCAACAGCCATATAGACCACGCTGCTTCCGCCCTCACCAAGGCGTCTTAAAATCCTGTATCTCTCCCTGTAGATCGTCTCATTCTCAAGATATCTCATAACCATCCTCCATTACATAATCTTCTTACGCTCACGCCATTTCAAGGCACATTGCTGCAACCGAAATATTGTCCTCTTCTTCTCTTTGAAGTGCCAGATCAGCCAGTTTCCTGCACTGCAGTAGCATATCGTCCGCTGTCACACACATCTGCGGACAGAGCTTGTCATGAAGCTCGGGCTCCTTCAAAGTCCTCCAAAAGCCGTCGCTTACCGCAAGGACAGTAGTATCACACTCAATCCTGCCCCTTCTCACCTCCGGCCGGACATCCGGCGTTGCTCCAACCGACTGGAGCAGCACATTTCTCTCAGGATCCCTCTCTCTGTCGCAGCTGTCTATGATCCCTCTGTCAAGTTTGTCCTGAGTCACGCTCTGATCCCTGGTGGCAGGTCTTGCCTCCTTGCGGTCGATAAGATATATGCGCGAATCTCCCACATTTACAGTCATATACTCCGCCCCGATCTGTAAAAGAGCTGTGAGCGTGGTCCCCAGCTTAATCCCCCGATGTCTGCCGTAGCGGCGTATCTCAGCACCTGTTCTGGTTATCAGGCGAAGAAGGGATGTCTCTGCAGTGTCCCACAGCCTGTCCATATCAAGGTTCTGCATCAGCGGCAGCTCATCCACAAACCAGCCCTCCAGAGACCTTATCATCTTACAGCTGGCAACTTCTCCCTTGGAAAGCCCTCCCATTCCGTCACAGACGGCAGCAAAAGATATCCTTCCGTACTTTCTGGTGTTCGCCACCTTGATCATCGCGGAATCCTGATTGATCCTGCGGACTTTTCCCGCATCGGTAAAAATGCATGCTTTAACTTCCATATTGTCTAAACTCCTGAAAAATCCGGTCGAAAACGTCCTGTGATGTCGCGATAAAACGCGGCATAAAAGAATTACAAAATAAAAGACTGTGCAGGTAATACCTGACACAGTCTCGTATATTAGCATCAAATTTTTCAGTTGTCAAGCAGTTCATTCATAACTTCAACTGCCTTAAGAAGCTGATTGTCTGTCTTGTCCTCGGCGTAGGCATCAGCATCAAACTCCACCTCCACATCCGGCGCGATGCCGATTCCGTGGATATTGTTGCCATTAGGCGTAAAGTAATTGCTGACTGTAAGCTTGACCGCCGTTCCGTCCTTGAGATCAAAGATCCTCTGAACGATTCCCTTTCCAAAGGTTGTCATTCCCACAAGCTTACCCAGCTCATAGTCCTTGATCGCACCTGCAAGTATCTCGGAGGCACTGGCCGAATACTGGTTTACCAGCACAACTACCGGAATATCTATCTGGTGTTCCCCGTCACAGGAATAATTCTCTCTTTTGCCATCCCTGTCAACGGTGTAAACGATCAGGCCCTTAGGGAGGATCTGCCTTGCTATCTCACATACAGCCTGAAGGCTTCCACCGGGATTGCTCCTTAGGTCTATCACAACTCCCTTGATGTTGTCAGCCCTCAGCTCTGCCATTCCTTCAGCAAACTGATCCGGTGTCACCTCATCAAACTCCGTGATCTGAATATAGCCGATGTCCTCATTGTCACCCAGGAGCTTGGTGTTGACAGTGGGCACTTCTACAGCCGATCTTGGTACGTCGATTCCAATCTCCTGTCTCTTGGCTCCCCTTAGGATCGTTATGTGTACACTGGTGCCCTCAGGCCCCTTTATCATTGCAACCACTTCATCAAGTTCAAGTCCGTCTGTCGAGTTGCCGTCTACTTCATATATGATGTCGTCTATCTGAAGTTCCGCCTTCTCCGCCGGAGTTCCGGGAATAACCCCCGAAATCCTGGGAAGTCCCAGTTCAGTGTCAAGACTTACATAGGCGCCGATGCCGTAATATACGCCTGCAGTGTCGCTGAGAAGATCATTCAGTTCCTCTTCCGTGTAATATACCGAGTAGGGATCTCCAAGCGAATCCATGAGTCCCTTGTACATTCCATCGGCTTCCTGAGCCTTGTCCACATCGGTCTTGTAATAATAGGTGTCAATAACTTCCTCAAGAGAATTGATCTTGGATATGGTCTCATCAGTTAAAAGTTCAGTGCCGTCACTTTCAGATGAACCGGAGAATGGTTTAATCCTCCCTGTCCCTGAGCCCAGAAGTACAAACAGGGCTCCAAACACAAGACCGCAGATAAGTGTTCCCACTATGATCCCGCTAATGAACCTTTGCCTGAGTTTTCTTTTGTTTTCCTTCTCCCGCTCCGGATCCGGAATGGGAGGTTGGTAAGTAAATTGATAATTGCTGTCCACAGCCTGCTCCTAACCGTCTTTACTTGAGATAATTCCAAGGGCTTACATAAGCTCCGTTAAGTCTTACTCCAAAATGAAGGTGGGGTCCGGTTGATCTTCCGGTCGACCCGACTGCTCCTATCCTGGTACCTGCACTCACGTCCTGTCCCTTGGATACTCCGAGAGATGAGCAGTGCATATAGATGGTATAGAGCCCGCCTCCATGATTGATCATGATATAGTTGCCCATAGATGAGTTGTAGTCCGCAGCAACCACTGTTCCTTTATAGGCCGCCAGTATTGCGGATCCCGAAGGTGCGGCCAGATCTATTCCATTGTGCATCTTCTGAACGCCCAGGGTCGGGTGCATTCTCATGCCGTAGTTGTCTGAGATCCTGGTGTAGCTCGGACATGGCCAGGTGAACATACCGCCGTCATAAGTATATCTGCTGTAGAGAGCCGCCTTGTCTGCTGCAACCTCCCTCTCAAGTGCTGCAATGGCGGCATTCTCAGCCTTGATCTCCGCCTCGTATTCTGCGATCGCAGATTCCTTGTTGGAGATGTCACTCTTGACCTTGGAGAGCTCGTTGGCCTTGCTGTCCATGAGGGCCTGAAGATTTTTCTCTTCTTCCTCCACAGCCGCCTTGGTTTCGGAGAGAGTCTCCTTTTCTTCTTCAAGAGCTTCCTTGGTCAGCTTGATAAGCTCAGTAGTGGCAATATATTCATTGAGCTTCATTCTGTCATACTCAGAAAGCATCTCAATATACTCAGCCTTGTTGAGCATATCAGAGAACGTGCCCGACTCTATCAGCAGTTCAAAGTACAGGTTATCGCCCCTCTCGTACATGAACTTTATGCGCTTTTTCATAGCCTCGTACTGTGCTTTCTGAATGGCCTCCGCCTCGATGAGCTCCTTGGTCGTCTGCTCTATCTGTTTTTCCTTTTCTTCAATCTGATTCTTGAGGTCGTCAATCTTTTCCTGAATCTCAGTGAGCTGGCCGTCAAGCTGGGTTATATACTTATTGAGGTCCGCCTTGCTCTGCTCAAGCTGCTTTTTTACCTTCTCCAGATCAGTCTTGGCATTTTTAAGGCTGTCCCTCTCCTTTTTGGCCTGGCTTATCTGATTCTCTTTGGCCTTAATTGATTCCTCCGTGACAGCAGAAGCAGTGGCAGGTGTAGAAAGAACCGTCACCGCCACTACCACAATGCACATAAGTATGCTTATTATTCTCTTTTTGGTACGCGAAACAATAGGCTTCAAATTCTGAGACTTCCCTTTTATGAATCTTTAAACGTGCAGATGTTTCCTTACTGTGATGAAACTTCCAAAGAATCCGATGCCGATTCCGATAATGAGCGATATTGGCATCAGCCTGTTGTAAATAGTCTCCACAGGCAGGAAATTCAGAAGGGAGCTCAGCATTGTAAATCTTGATACAACATAGGTGATCACATGAGTATAAACAAAGTAAATGATAATAAGAGGTATGATCGAGCCGATAAGACCGATCAGAATACCCTCAACCACAAACGGAGCCCTTACAAAGAAGTCCGTAGCGCCTATGTACTTCATGATGTTGATCTCATCCTTGCGGACTGAAATACCCATTGTTACAGTGTTGCTGATAAGGAATACCGAAACCAGCAAAAGAATGATGATAATGCCCGCAGACACATAGGCGATCAGGAGATTAAGACCGCTTAAGGTTGTAGCGGTTACTTCCGACCTGTTTACCTCTCTCACCACTGTGATCGACTCAATATAGGTGACAAGGGCCTGCTGCATTGAAACGTCATTGAGATAGATCTGAAGATTGGCCGACTCAGCCAGAGGATTCTCGGTAAAACCGTCAGCATACTCCCCAAGATAATCCTCCTTGAAGCCCTCCCAGGCTTCATCCGCCGAAACATAGGTGATCTCCCTGACTTCAGGTCTGTGCTCAAGATCACTCTTTACCGCAAGGATCTCATCCTCACTGGTGCCCTCATTGAAAAATACTGTGACAGACACACCCTGCTCAGCGGTCTTGACCACATTCTGGAAATTGGCAATAATTGCATAAAATAATCCGAACAGGAAAAGACAGGCCGTTATAGTGGCTATTGACGCCAGCGTGTACCACTTGTTTCTGCCCAAATTCTTAAAGCCCTGTCCAATGGTATAAAAGAAACTGCTACTCCTCATCGATGTACATACCCTCTTCCTCGTCCTCTATGATGACGCCCTTTTTCATGGTGATAACTCTCTTTTTCATGGCATTTACAATCTCTCTGTTATGGGTTACCACAATGACTGTAGTGCCATTTTCATTGATCTGTTCCATGAGTTTCATGATCTCCCAGGAATTGTTGGGATCAAGATTTCCTGTAGGCTCATCGGCCAAAAGAATCGCCGGCTTATTGACAAGCGCTCTGGCCAGCGCAACTCTCTGCTGCTCTCCACCTGAAAGCTGGTTGATCTTGTTCTTGTATTTTCCTGCAAGATTGACAGTTGCAAGAATGGAGGGGACGTTTTTCTTTATCTCCCTTGTGGGTGTCTGTACGATTCTCTGGGCAAATGCCACATTTTCGTAAACATTTCTGTCCTTGAGCAGCCTGAAGTCCTGAAATACTATTCCGAGATTACGTCTGAACTTCGGGATCTTGCTGTGCTTGATCCTCCTGAGATTATACCCCAGAACCGTAATCTCTCCGTCAGTAGGTACCAGCTCTCTCAAAAGCAGCTTGATCAGAGTCGACTTGCCTGAACCGCTGTCTCCTACTATAAAAACAAACTCACCCCTCTTAATGTGAAGGGTGACTCCGTTTAGGGCAGGTGCACCCGTAGAATAAGCCTTGGTCACGTTTTCCATTGTGATGACTTCATCCTCGGGAATCTGCCTGTTTATGCGTCTTTTCCTAAATCCTCTTTCCATAATACTCCTTACGATACTTTGCGCAATACGTCGGCTGCACTTAAGCCTTACAGCTCTTGCAACTTCTTATCACGTGAACTTCTCCATGTATTTCATATATCTTACAACCATAAGTGCAATTTTGAAAGTGATTGCATCATCAAAGACCCTGAGATCCAGACCTGTACTCTTCTGAAGCTTGTCTAGTCTGTACACAAGGGTATTCCTGTGGATAAAGAGCTGCCTTGATGTCTCTGACACGTTCAGGCTGTTCTCAAAGAACTTGTCTATAGTGGTAAGAGTCTCCTGATCGAAGTCGTCAGGGTTGCGCCCGCCGAATATCTCCTTGATGAACATTTTGCAGAGCGGAATCGGAAGCTGATAGATCAGCCTTCCGATGCCAAGTTCGCTGTAGCAGATAACCTTTCTCTCATCGAAAAAGATCTTGCCCACATCAAGCGCCATCTTGGCTTCCTTGTAGGAGCGCGAAACTTCCTTGATTTCTCCGACAACCGTACCGTAGGCAATCCTCACCCCTGTGAGGCCTTCCTTCTCAAGTCCGGCAAGTATGTCCTCGGCCGCTCTTGTGATCTCAGAAGCCTTGCCCATATCGCTCACATCCTTGACCACAATGACGTTGTCCTCGTCCACCTCTGTAACAAAGTCAGTACCGCTTCCAATGCAGGATCTTGTAAGCTCAAGGACATTGCTGTCCCTGCCGCCGGCACACTCAATGATCATGGCCACTCTCCTGGCATCACTCTGGATGTGGAGTTTCTTGGCTCTTGAGTAGATATCAACAAGAAGGAGATTGTCCAAAAGAAGGTTTTTGATGAAGTTGTCCTTATCAAACCTCTCCTTGTAGGCGACAAGAAGACTCTGTATCTGATATGCTATCATCTTGCCAAGCATATAGATATTGTCACCGCTTCCTGTGCAGATAAGGATATACTCAAGCTGCTGCTCATCATATATCTTAAAATACTGATATCCCTGAATCTCCTGAGAATCTGCCGGAGACTCCACAAAATCCCTTGCAGCAGCAGACACGTTGCCGATATCTCCTGTTGTCGAAGCCACCTCCTTGCCATCGATATCAAGGACGCAAAGATCAACATGAGCAATATTCTTGAGCCCGTCTATTGTGTTCTGCAATATCTGATTGGAAATCATGTCTCACTCTTTCTTGCACGCTGTGCAGTATAAATAATCACTTCCAGCCGTTAATGGCGGATATTACTAATACATTTTAATATAAATGTACAAAAAAATCCATAGAAAGAGGTTCGTTTTTTGTGTATTTTTTAATTTTTGTGGTAAAAAGTCACAAAAAAGCACTTTGGTTTTTTAGCACGCTTCCCGCTTTCCGAGGCTAATAATTATAAAAAAACTCACCGATATAAAAGATAAGATAAAGTAGATTTTTTCACAAGGAGGTGGCCTATGGATATCCCTGCTTTATCGATGGCAATGTCACAGAACCGTGTTCTCAACGATTTCGGAATCGCAATGCTCTCCAAAAACCTCGACACAATGCAGGAAAACGGAGCGGCAATGATTGCTACCATGGATTCCATGGCAGAATTATCAGTCAACCCTGATATCGGTTCCAATCTTGACATCAGGATCTGAAGCCATCAAAAAGAGCCCGCTGCGTCAATGCAACGGGCCCTTTTCATGCCGTTCTTAAGCTATGCAAGAATGCTCATCATAAACTCCGTTATTGTCATATACCCCAGTGCAATAACAGACGCTATTATAAGTGGTATCGTAACGAGTTTATACCCCTGCTTCCTGCAGGACGGGATACTCCTCAAAAACTCAAGCCTGCCCTCCATATCGGAAATCTTCACAAGAACACAGACTGCAAGGGACGTTGCCACTATCGCCGCTATAAAATATATCCCAAGAGACATGATTATCTCGTTTTGCAGGTTCTGTCCCTGTACCTGATCTCCCACATTCTTAATGATCTCTCCGCTAAAATACACCATGCAGACCTCAGTGGAGTTGAAGACTGCGTGTGCCAGAAATGAAGTCAGGACACTTCCTGTCGCTTCCACAAGAAGAGCGAGCATGATCCCCATGACTGCTCCGTAAGCGAACTGGTTAAAGTTCATGTGCATCATTCCGAACAGCACCGAAGACAGGATGACCGATCCAATGATTCTTCCGGTCCTCTGATACGTCTGCAGGATAACACCCCTGAAAACGAATTCCTCCACAAACGGCCCAAACAGACCGATTGAAATCAGCAGCTGCCAGAATGGCAGATCCAGTATCTGATCGGTGATCTCCATCACCGTGTTATCAACAAACAGCATTGACAGAGAGTTGACGAAGGCAACCAGCGGAAAGAGCAAAAACACATACAAAGCAGTAAGAAGTGCCGAAGGAATCCTTATCGGTTTAAGCGGTACCAAAACCCTTAGTCTGTCACCAGAGTACATAACCGCTGCTATCGCAGGAAGGATTATGACCGCCTCACTTAAAAGATTGTTGGCAAAAAGAGACATCTGCCTGCCGGTATTAAGCACATAGACCGCATACAGGATCGCAAAGGCAAGCGTGCCCAGTATCATGTAGAGAAAAGTTCTGTTAGCTCTTTTGTAGTCCATCAGCTCTCCTTATTTCAAAACAATAGAATCGGGTTTTATCTCTATCCTGCCTTCCTTCAGGAGTCTTCCGACAGCTCTTTTGAACTCGTTCTTGCTCATGCCGGTCTCATCCCTGATAAGCTCCGGAGATGCCTTGTCTGTGAAGGGAATGCGTCCGCCCCCCTTCTCCAGCATCGAAAGAAGTTTATCCGCATCTGCATCCATCTGCAGATAAGCTTTTTCACGGACGCTTAAGTTGAGTCGCCCGTCATCCTTTACAGAGATGACTCTTGCAGTTACGCTGTCTCCGATCCTGATATTTCCATAGAGCTCTTTTTTGGCAATGAGTCCCGAGAAGATATCGTCCACGGCCACGAAAGCTCCGAAATTGTCGCTCATCTCATAGACAGTGCCCGTCACCTTGTCGTCTTTGCCGTAAGGTGAGTCACTTCTTAAGTATCTGTATACGTTCATCGTGACGCACAGACGGCTGCTCTTATCGATGTACATGGCGCAGAGTACGTCGTCTCCCGGCTTAACCCTGGCGGTCTGTTCCCTGAAGGGGAGAAGGATATCCTTCTCAAGCCCCCAGTCCATGAACGCTCCGATCCCGGTCGTCTCCTTGACCTTGAGGAGCCTTACATCTCCCAGCATTATCTTTGGTTCATGTGTTGTAGCTATGAGTCTGTCATCTGAATCCTTGTAGATAAACACCTCAATACTGCTTCCGATATCGGTTCTCTCAGGTACCTGCTTCGCCGGAAGCAGCACCTTCTCTTCGGGATCCGTTCCGTCAGAGAGGTATACTCCGAAATCCACCTTTTTAACAACCTTAAGTGTCTGTTTTTCTCCTAATCTTATCATTAAGTCCTCCGTTCACGTCATAATAGACGCCGCCTGCAGTATCATCACTGCGTTATCAGTTCCACATTACATACAGGGTCATTGTTCTCATCCCTCAGACATATAGTATAAGCCATTCTGCCATCTTTTGAAACTTTCATGACTTCAGGATAAAGAATATCTCCAAGCCTTGACTGCTTTTTGTACTCTGCCCTCATGGAAGAAACAATGATGCTGCTGTCAGGCAGAGCGTCGATCGCCATTCTTATGTACTGGCCGTTATTAACATGATTGTTGGTATCAAGATGATGACGCCTCACCTGTATCTCTTCGCTGTGAATGACCTCAGCATCCTCCGGAAACGACACCTTCCTGTCACAGTAATTCATCGGTATCCTGTCTTCTACCCGATAAGCCTCAATTATCTCAGGCGTTATGCGTCGCGGCAGACCCTTAACCGTGTCAACAAGAGTCCATACGGAATTGGCAACGGCAAGTCTCTCACCATCTGTCGTATCCATAAAAAAGTTTCTAAGTCCCATGAAGCCCTTCAGCTCATAGGGAATGGTACCGACAGTAACCTCCTCGCAGAGCCTTGGATATCTGAACACTTCTATCTGCCATGACGACAGAACCCACACCAGGTTCTGCTTCCTGAGGTATTCCATGTCAGCAGGGCCATCCTGTGTCTGAAACGTCGAGCAGTCCTGAAAATAGTCTATGAGTGATTCCAGCGTAAGAAATGCATTTTTGTCTGTCTCGCTGTACCTGATCCTCGAGTTAAAAGTGTACATAAGGCCTCCCCCTTCAAGACTATAGGAAATTCTGAAAAATTACCTATGAAAAAAGCGAGATTGTATCCAATCTCGCTTTAGTAGCTGGGCTAGTAGGATTCGAACCTACGTAATGACGGAGTCAGAGTCCGTTGCCTTACCGCTTGGCGATAGCCCATCGACAAGTAGAAATTATACTTGAACTTTTTTTGAAATGCAAGTACTTTTTTGATTATTTTAAAAAATTTTTATTTTCAGCATCTCCCACAGTCCCAAAAGCTGCGCCAGAGCCGGTCCGATCATATCAATATCCGTAACGAAGCACACGATATATATTATTGCATATGCCTCAAAGGCTCCAAGAACCCCACCGAGAAATCTGTCAAAGCTCCCCAGTATCGGTATCTCTTTTACTGCGCGAAGAGCCTTCACAAGAAGGTTCATTACACCATAGATCACAATTGCCACTGTAAGATAGCCGATCTTTGGAATAACCGACCCAAACCTGCTGTCAAGGATACTCCCTGCGATCTTCATTGTGTAGTACATCCCGGCAAAAGCCGCGATAACAGCAATAAGGCCTGCTGCTTCAGCAAACAGGCCGTTTTTAAGTCCATATGATATTCTCCAGAGCAGCAGACAGACAACCACTACGGTGATCGCTATCTGTGGGACATCAAGATTCATAATGCCTCCCCTACTTAAGATTCATTGTCTGGATATTACGCGAAGTTACAAGGGTAAACCTGCTTGCTATATTAGTAGGCACCATAGCGCGAACAGGAGTCGTAAAGCTGCCCTGATACTTGATATGTCCGCTCATATCCTCGATGAGGCACTCATCCTCATTGTAGATTATGATCTGCTTGCCGCTGAAAACGATCTCGGTATAGTCGATGTCAAAATATGTAGTCAGGACATCTCCTCCCTTGTCGTTGTATACCTGAAGCCTGTATCCCCCCTCTTCAGTGCTGTTGGGGAAAACAACTCCCATATAGGTGTCGTTGAAGTATACTGACTTAATCTCTTCATCGCCCGTGAATATATCAGCCTGGCTTACAGGCTTCTCATTGCCCTGATAAAACATTATCCTGTCATCCGAAACCGCAAAGGCAGAACCGGAATTCATGAACTGAACATACGGCACCACAACCTTGGGATAATCATAACCGCTGGCGTAGTTATCTATGGCATTCTGGCCCACAGAGCCGAAGTTAAAAAAAGCAACACTGGTCTTAAGCGCCCCCTCATCGGGGTAAAGATATGACACGCATAAAAGCTCACCGTTTGGTGATATGCTCACATCTACGGGATATCCGCTGTCCTTCATCGTGGTCTTAAAATTTGCAAGTGTGTTGCCCTGGGCATCATAGAGATATATCCAGGTAACACTTGTTCCGTCCAGTACCGCCGCCACAACTCCCTGGGAAGAGACACAGAAATCTCTGATAGGAAGGTTGGTGTCCACTTCTCCCATCGCCCCCGTCGTGTTGTTCACATAGATGTTGTGACCGTTGTAGTCGCCTACAGCCACCACGTCTGCACAGGTGTGGGCTATCGGATTCTGCATCTCATAAGTCTGGTTCCATACCTGCTGCCCGCTTGAATTAAAGCAGCTCATACCATCCTTACTGTACTGCACAATATTGCCGCCAAGGCTGATGACCTGTGAGTCCAGGCCATTGGTTATATCAGCGCCTTCTGTTATCTGGGCCTCTGTGTATTCCTTGTCCCTCCAGCTGACATATATCACAAGGACAAGGAGTATCGCAAAGACTGTTATTCCGAGCGTTCTGAAGATCACTGCCAGTTTGTGGCTTCGGATCTTCTCTTTATATGATGGTTCACTGTCAGATTCACCCCTGGCATGTCCTTCTTTATTAAGTTTCCCCGCATAGGAGGCAAAATCTCTTACTTCAGCCAAGGGCTGTCCTCCGGATCAATTAATTATTTTGAAAATCTGTATACTGTAACATTGTCGTATTCCCTGTCAGGACCGTAAACGCAGTCAGGGAATCCGGCCTGGTTGATGGAGTTGGGATAAACCTGTGTCTCCAGGCAGAAGCCATCCCTCTTTCCATATACGTTGCCGCCCTTACCCTGCACATCCTTGAGGAAATTGCCTGAGTAGAACTGGAATCCGGGAAGTGAAGTAAAGCACTCCATTTTGATCCCGGTCCTGGGTGAAGATACTTCACAGAACTTCTTAAGTGTTCCGTCATATCCGTCCACAACCCAGTTGTGGTCGTACCCACCGACAAACTTAAGCTGCTCATTATCGGCGTCTATGTCTCTTCCGATGGGCTTGGCTGTCCTGAAGTCAAAAGGAGTTCCCTCTACAGGTGCGATCTCTCCGGTGGGGATCGATGCAGAATCAATGACAGGTGTGTAACATGATGCGTTCAGTGTCATCACCTGATCATAGCAGTTGCCGCTTCCCTGTCCGTCAAGGTTAAAGTATACATGGTTTGTGAGGTTCATAAGCGTCTTGGCATCACTTGTTGCGTGATAGTGAAGCTCAAGGCTTCCGTCCTCTTTGAGTGTATATGTGAGTTCAAACACACGGTTTCCGGAAAATCCCAGATCTCCGTCCTCAGCCTTTAAGGTGAACTTCACGGAGGAATCCCCCTCTTCGGCATCCCATATTCTCTTGTGGAAGCCGTTATTCATATCTGTGTGAAGGTTGTTGGGGCCATCGTTGATCGGAAGAATAAACTCTTTGCCATCGATGGAATACCTGGCGTTTGCGATCCTGTTGGCTGTAGGTCCTACGGTCGCTCCAAGAAAGCAGTCGTTTCCAAAATATCCATTTACGTCGTCATAACCAAGAGCCACATCCACTCTGTTACCGTCCTTGTCAGGTACAAAGATGTTCTTGATAGTACATCCGAAATTAAGGACAACTGCCTCTACGCCCGCCTCATTGGTCAGATGGTACTCATAAATCGGAGCTCCGTTTAAGTCTTCTCCAAATAATTCTCTCTTTACTGCCATACCTATACCTCCTTAGTCTGATTTATGCCAATGCCTAGATCTCAGTTCTGCCTTCAAGAGCTCTTAAAAGAGTTACTTCATCAATGTACTCGAGATCTCCGCCGACAGGAACCCCGCTGGCTATCCTCGTAACCCTGATGCCTGTGGGCTTGATCAGTTTACTTATGTACATGGCTGTCGTCTCACCTTCAAGACTGGAATTGGTCGCTATTATAACCTCATCAGCCTCCTGTTTCTGCAGCCTTGTCATAAGTTCCGTAAGCCTTATGTCACCCGGTCCTATCCCAAGCATCGGCGATATTGCTCCATGAAGTACATGATAGACCCCTTCATATTTGCCGGTCTTCTCATACGCTGCTAAATCCCGCGCATTTTCCACAACCATTATAGTCCTGTGGTCTCTGTTTGAGTTGCTGCAGATGGGACAGATGTCATCATCGGTAAGTGTACAGCACTCTTTGCAGTAATGCACATTTTCTCTGGCATCGGTTATGGAGTCCGCAAGTCTTTTGACCCTGTCCTTAGGCAGATTGATTATGTAAAAAGCCAGTCTCTGAGCTGACTTTCCTCCTATGCCGGGAAGGGACGAAAGTTCATCTATTAAACGGTTTATATGTCCGCTGTAAAGTTCCATCAGAAGGGAAGACCTCCGCCCAGGCCGCCCGTCAGACTGCTCATCATCTGTCCGCTTGCTTCATCAGCCTGCTTCATTGCCTCATTGACAGCAGCAACTATCATGTCCTGAAGCATCTCCACATCATCGGGATCAACTGCTTCGGGTGAGATGGTGATGCTCTTTAAGTTCTTGTTTCCGAAAACAACAGCTTCAACTGCCCCGCCGCCGGACTTGGCAGAGAATTCTCTGGTCTCCAGTTCCTTCTGGTTCTCCTCCATCTGTCTCTGCATTCTCTGCGCCTGTTTCATAAGATTGCTCATGTTGCCGGGCATTCCGCCACCGGGAAATCCACCACGTTTAGCCATTATTCACTCTCCTTTTCTTCTTCGTCATCTTCTGTCTCTATATCAAACTTGATAGCACCAAGATCCACATAGTGCTCCTCAAAATTCTGATTCTGATCAAGGAACCTTGTTTCAAATTCCACATGCTTACCAACTACACCGTCAAGGAAATTCTGAAGACTCTCCCTGCCGCCTCCGGATGCACACATGGACTCATTGAGTTTGCTGGAAAAGACTATAAGAAGTCTGTCGCCGTCTCCAAGACTAAGCCGCGCATCCCTGAGATACAGTTTGAGCGGCGCCTCTACTTTCATAAAGACCTTGGACCAGTTTGACACTAATAGCTTTATATCCTCGGGCACTGCCCTGTCAAGGACCTTTTTCACTGCAGGCGCTGCGGGCTGCGCTCCTGCCTGCGAATTGACCGAAACTGCGATCTGTCCGTTCCTTATCCCCGCAAGCACCTTCTCTGTCTCATCATCGTGCTCTTCAAGGACTCTGAGTCTGTCTTCCAGAGATCCTGCCCCCGACTTATCCATCTGGGGCTTGCATAGCTTGATCATGGTAATCTCTATAAGTATGCGCTTCTGAGTCGCATATCTTATATCTGCGGAGAGCTCCGAAAATATCCTTATGAAACGCAGTATCGCATCGGAGCTCGCCCCTTCGGCCTGCTCTTTTAAGGCCTTGAGGTTGTCCGTGGATATATCTACCACGTCCTCCATCTGATCCGATGCCTGTACAAGCATCAGGTTCCTTAAGTACCAGACAAAGTCGTTCACGAACTGGGTAAGCTCACGCCCCTGTATGACTACATCCGCAAGGACCGTAAGAGCACTCTGAACATCCTGTGAGTACAACGCATTAAAGAGCCGCGAGAAAACTTCCGTGTCCACTGCTCCAAGAACCCCAAGCACCTTGTCATAGGTGAGTACTTCACCGAAGTTAAATGCGATGCACTGATCAAGGAGGCTGAGAGAGTCTCTCATCGACCCGTCAGCGGTCTTGGCAATGTACCGGAGCGCCTTGTCCTCTGCTTCAATTCCCTCTTCGTCCACAACATGTCTTAGTCTGTCCTGTATGGTGTCTATTGTGATCCTATGAAAATCATATCTCTGACACCTCGAGAGGATCGTTATGGGAATCTTATGGACTTCCGTCGTAGCCAGGATAAACATCACATAGGAAGGCGGCTCTTCGATCGTCTTAAGCAGCGCGTTAAAAGCCGCGGTGGACAGCATGTGCACCTCGTCTATGATGTAAACCTTTTTCTTGCCTTTAGTGGGGGAATAGGAGACCTCATCCACGATCTGTCTGACATTTTCAACGCCGCTGTTTGATGCGGCATCAATCTCGATGACATTCATGCTGTTGCCGGCAGCGATCTCCCTGCACATCTCGCATTCGCCGCAGGGACTTCCGTCCTGCGGGTTCTCGCAGTTAACCGCCTTGGCCAAAATCTTCGCAACAGAAGTCTTACCTGTTCCGCGGGTACCGCAGAACAGGTAAGCATGTCCAACCCTGTCAGATCTGATCTGATTCTTGAGTGTCGTAATTATATGATCCTGGCCCTTGACATCTTCAAAGACCGGGGGTCTGAATTTCCTGTATAGTGCTACATAACTCATTTAGAATAAAACTCCAACAA
>CAMNOS010000001.1 GCA_946546925.1 uncultured Butyrivibrio sp. | reverse complement strand
AAAGAGGAAGACGAGGGCGAAGAAGGAGAAGAAGGAGAAGAGTCCGAAAAAGAAGGCGAAGGATCTGATAAGAAAAAAGAAGAGGATAAAAAGGGTAAGAAAACCGGCGAAGAAACCGAAGAAGAAACCGAAGAAGAATTGTCCAATCAGTCTGAAGGAGAGACGGGGAATTCTTAACGAAGAAGAAAGTGCATGAGTATATGAGGGAGAAGGCAGGGGGCTGAATAGTGTGAGTTACTAGCCATATTTTAGCGATATTAGTATTATATAAAGACTTTACTTACAGCCTGAGGCATACCGGTAAAAGGTATGCCTTTTTTGCATATATTTTTTAGTGGTTCATTGGAATTCCTTTTGATGCGTATATTGACAATACGCATTGTGTATGTTATCGTATACGCAATGAGTATATATTGTTTTGGCTATGGATTAATTCAGGAAGGGGAAATTGGTATGGATAACAGGGAATGTTTGATCGAGTTAAGAAATAGTACAGGAATGTCAAGGAAGGAATTTTGCGCTTACTTTGAAATTCCATATCGCACGCTACAGGATTGGGAGCTTGGCAACAGGAAGATGCCTGATTATCTTCTTAGGCTGATGGCATACAAGGTTGAGATGGAAAAGCTTGCGGCGAATGAAGGCAAAAGCGACAAAGGGGATAAGAGATAATGACTGATAAAGTACAATTGTTCGAGGATCAGCCTATCAGGACGGCATGGGTTGAAGATGAGGAAGAGTGGTATTTTTCTATAGTGGATGTGGTTCAGGTGTTAACAGATAGCACTGACGGTAGAAAATATTGGAATAAATTAAAGCAAAGACTAAAAGAAGAGGGAAATCAGTTGGTGACAAATTGTCACCAACTGAGAATGAAATCTCCAAAAGACGGAAAAAGATATAAAACTGATGTTGCAAATACTGAGCAGATTCTCAGAATAATTCAGTCAATTCCATCAAAAAAAGCTGAACCCTTCAAGATGTGGCTGGCTCAAGTAGGACGTGAAAGGATAGAAGAAACTATTGATCCTGAGCTTACCATAGACAGAGCATTGGAGACATATGCCAGACTCGGATATGATGCGGATTGGATCAATCAAAGACTCCAAACTATACGAGCGAGAAAAGAGCTGACTGACCAGTGGAGAGTACATGGTGTTGAGCCGGGCAAAGAGTTTGCTATTTTGACGGATGAGGTGACCAGGGCCTGGTCGGGAATGTCTACGCGACAATATAAAAATCTAAAAGGTCTTAAGAAAGAAAATTTGAGAGATAACATGAGTACCTTGGAACTTGCTCTTAATATGCTTGCAGAGGCAACAACTACAGAACTGACTAAAGTGCATAATCCGCAGGGACTTGGCGAAAACAAGAACATAGCACAAAGAGGTGGTCAGATTGCCGGTAATGCAAGAAAAAGTATTGAAGAAGTGACTGGGAAGCCTGTAATAACAAGTAAGAATGCGCCACAGTTGCACGATGCTGTGATTGGTCTTATAGAACACATTGTGGATATTGATGATGAAAACATTTAAAAAAGGAGTTTAATTTTTATGGAACAATTTGATTTAGAAAAACTGGATACAGCGCTTACATTTGTAGGGCGTATAGCTGATGGAAGAAATCCAATAAATAATGAAGTGGCTGATAATGACGATGTGATGAATGATCCTGGTGTTATCAGAAGTATGTTTTTTATAAAAGATGTCTTAGTAGAACTAAAAAATAATAACGGCATCATTGGAAGGTCTACTGCAGCTAGGAAAAAAGAGTTTCCGATTGAAACACTTTCTTGCTACCAATATTCTGAGGATAAAACAATTACAAGGTTAATGGAACAATTAAATGCCAGAATTGATGAAAAGGTATACAAGAAACTTTCATACAGAACAGTAACAGATTGGCTGAAAAAGAATGGATACTTGATAGAAACGGAAGATCTGAAACTGGGTAAGAAGGTAACACTCGCTACGGAAAAGGCACAGGCTGTCGGGATAACACATTCATTGCAGACAAGTATGAGTGGAAATACATATTACAGAATTGAATATGATAAGACCGGTCAGGAATTTGTTGTGCAGAATCTGCCGGCAATGATAGCCTGACTTATAAAAAGCGCCGGAAGCCTTTATAATATGACCTCCGGCGCTTTTTATACTAAAATATAAGTATGGAACTGACAATCAGAGCATTCTGTTCGTATAAATATACAGTGAAACAGATCATGAAGGTAGTGAACATAGATAAACTGAATATAAACTCCTATGCAGGGCTTATTCCCTACAGGGATAGGCTCCTTATCTTTGACAGATATGTCAGCGCAGTGGGGCTTGAGGAGGATGAGCCGCGGGGCGCGGCACTGTACATTTTCGACGAGGTATATGAGGTCTTTGAGCTTTACCGGATCTTTGTCGCAGATGAAGGAAGGGGATATGAGGAACTTTTGATACAGCGCCTTGGCGAGCTCGCTCTCAAATTCAGATGTCCCCTGATAGAGGCCGGCATTATCTTCCCCGATCAGCGGCACTTGGGAAACATCCTGATCGCAAACGGCTTTATGCCCCAGGATGAGAGGTATGAGGTCTATACCGTAGACAGGAAGGATCTGAAGGTGATCCTTGAAAAGGACGAGAAGAGGATAGCCGCTGCCGTTTCAAGGGATATTAAAAGCGGCAGGATAAAGAGCCATAAGGAGCTCTCTGGGATCGAGCTTGAAAAGGTAAAGAAAGGTCCAGCAAAGGGATTCATATCTTCCTCGGAAAAGAGCTTTGGCAAAACCATAAAGAATCTGTCCTATGCGGCATTCAAAAAGGATGGCAGAGCTGCATGTGTCATCTGCATCTCGGCAAAGGAAGAGGACCTGGAAATCAGCTTTCTGTCCCTGGTGGGAGAGGCGGATGCCATTGCGGCTTCCATGCTCTACGCCTGCCTGTTCAATCTGCTAAAGGTCATGACCAAGGATCAGAAGCTTGTCATTGCGGCTGTGACTGACGCCTCAAGGAAGATCATGGGACATTTTATAAAAGTAAACCCCCGCATCACGGAGAACTTAAAGAGTGTTGAACGTTTTATGCTTCCACTGGGGAGCTTCTCAATTGTAAACAGCTGATAGGGAGCGGATCATGCCTGAATTTTTTGAAGAAGAGAAAAAATTTAATCCCGTTAATATCGAAAAAAACAAGAATGATTATGAGCTTGAACGTCAGAGAAATCTGGAAAACGCCAGAAAAGAGCTTGATAAGCTCAATCTGTCCTATGATAATGACAGGGCAAGCATTGAGCAAAGGAGAACAGAGGACCTTAAGCGTGCTGAAGATGACACTCTTACTGACAGATTTGGTCAGGAGATACCTGTGGCGTGGGTAAAAAAGCCCCTGGGCACCAGAAAGGAAAAGCCGGGAGAGAGAAGGCAGAGGCTTATCGGTATTGTAAACAGGCAATATGATCGTGAGCTTCATATGCTGGAGGTGCGCAAAAAAAGGGCACAGGAAAAGGTTGAATATTATATGAACAAGAACATTGTCAACAGGGTGGATCATACACTTGTTGATGACTCCTTTTCCCAGAAGAGGCGCCGCCCTTTAAAAACTTATATCAGGCAGAATGTCAGCTCCGACAGAGGAAAGCTTTTTGCGGAGGGTGAAGAAGATGAAGCACAGGCCTTCAAGGAGTTTCTGAACGCCTGTGAGGAATACGCCACATTTGACCCCTTTATGGCGGTGGAGCGCATCAGGGAGGGGAGCAAGAGAGAACTCAACGAGGACTACGGTGAACGGGACCGGGAGATAGACCTGTGCATCAATATGAAAAAGAAAATGGATGCGCTCAGGAATAAGGCAGGAGACGATGCGTCGGTTCACATGATACTGGACGGGTATGAGAAGCTCATAGGTGACATTACGGGCGGAAATTTAAGCATACCGGAGAATGTGCAGATAACCGAAATCGGAACTGATATTAAGGTCAAGGACCCCACCTCAAAGAATCCCAAAACAAAGCCCCAAAAGCTTGAGACACAGGCTGCAAAGGAGGTCCCTCTCTTTGCCCATGAGCCTTCAGTGGATGACTGCATTCAAGGCATAATGGGCGACTGCTATCTTGTGACTGCCATTGGAGCGATAGCTTCCACGGAGCCTCAGATCATCAAAAACAGCATGAAGGACAACGGGGAGGGAACGGTTACGGTGCGTTTATATAAGTTTTCTGCGGATGATGACGGGAAAATAGACAAGGTCCCACGCTATTACAAGGTTCCCAAGGTGATGATCACCAAAAACGGTGCCAGAGGCGCGGTCTGGACCAACGTTATGGAGCTTGCGTACTGCGCACACAGGCGTGAAACCGAGAAAAATATGATATCATCAGTAATCTCCATAAAAAGCTCGGTGGACTGTCCAACGTAACCTATTCCAATACTTTTCGTTCTGTAGCCAGCAGGGAGTGGAGCCGTATAAAAAAGGCAAACGGCATAAAGGACGGCAAGGAGAATGAGGATGCCAGGGAATTCGAATATCGCTCGGCTTTTGAGTCCAGGATCAACGATGAGATGGAAAAAGTGATAAATGAGAGCCCGAATCTCAAAAAGATATATCAGAAAGAGCTTGATAAAATAAATAAAGGCCCCATGGATCTGTCAATGTTGAGTGCCGGATATGCCGGTGTGATATATTCTGCCATAACGGGAAATGCTGACAAGGGATCCTACCTTATAACTTCATCGGCAAGGGAGATCAATCAGCTGAATCACTTTATGGACAATATGCTTACAGGCTACATGGAGAATCACAAAAATGAGTGGTCAGAGAGCGGCAAAGATAATCACGATGATGATAAGGTCCTTGTGGAGAAGCTTTCTCTTGGCTTTATCTCGTGCTTTTTAAAGGAGAGACAACCGGCAAATACCGTTATAAAAGAGGACCCAAAGACAAAGCAAAAAGGCATCATCTACACCAATATGATGACAAGGAAGCAGCTGGGCGAAGAGACCCAAAATGCCTTAAATGAGCTTAAAAGCCTCGATGTAAAGTCTCCTGCCATCAAGCAGCTTAATAAAAAATTCAGAAGCTGGTACACTGACAACAATCTGAAGGATGATTTATCAAACCTTCTTAAGAAAAATGGATGCACGGGAGAGGAGCTTTTTCAGCAGATAATAAACAGGGCAGCGGAGATCTTTTCATATGCCTCGGATCATCACAATGAGAATACCATCTATAATTATGATCGCTTTTCGGGACAATACAGCCCCCTTGCCAAGAGCGTATTTGCCAGGATCAAGAAGGCCACAGGAGAGAGGATGGTGGTGACGGCAGGAACCTATCAGTTTGAAAAGGTGGGAGAGGCTGAAAAGGGAGATGCGGGAGAACCTGTATTTGATGGAATAGCCAGCAGGCATGCCTATATTGTCACCGGAACCACCACGGAAATGCAGGGTGAAAAGACCATCTACTATGTGAGGGTCCGCAACCCCTGGAATGGCTACGGGATCAATTACGTAGAAAAGAACGGCAAAATAGAAGCCGTTCAGGACAAGTCAGACGTAAATAAGGGTGAGACCGAGATAGAGCTCAACGACTTCATGTCCAGGTTCAGAAGTCTGGATTTCGGTCCGGTCACAAAGATGTAGGCTGCTGGCTACTGATCGAATAGAAACGTCTATTTCTGCAGCCTCCTGTAGGTCTCACTGTAGAGCTTTTTTCTTCCGCTGGTGAGCAGATATTCTATCTCACTGCAGACTTTTTTATCAGCAAACAGACCGGCGGCAAAAGGGGCGTACCTGCTCCCTGCGCCGTCTGTCAGTTCTTTTACGACCTCGGTGAAGGTCTTTTCCGCATTGTAGCTTCTTCCCACAGAATCCGTTGCCGCATCCAGGGAATCCGCGATGGAAACAATGTCTATCACGGTCTTGTAGGGGCTTTTGAAGGTGTCAAAATCTGCTGGGTATCCGCGGCTGCAGTCGTACCACAGATGGTGTCCCTTAATGACATCCGCATATTCACGGGTAGAGTGGTGCTCTTTGGCGATCTTTGCCCCGGTCACGGGATGACTTTTGATAAGGGAAAACTCGTCGTCAAACAGGTTTCTGCCGTACATGGAGATGGTATCTATGATAAGGAGCTTGCCCATGTCGTGGCACAGGGCGGCGTTATAGGTATAGCGCACGATCCTGTCCCGGCTTTCCAATACGTCTTTTTGGCAGGCGCACCCGGGGAAGGCGATAAAGAGCTCGGGCTCCATGCGGATAAGGTGTCTGGCAATGCACTCAGATAGCCTTGCGACCATATTGCAGTGGATATAGGTTGGCGGATGGACCGCTGCGAAGGCATCGATACAGAAGTCCTTCATGCTCTTGATCCCCGGAACCTCCTTGTAATAGATGGGGAAATTGGAAAAAAGTGTGATACACTTCATGTACACTGAGCTTCTTTTGGGAATGTCATATATGTACTTGAGGGTGGATTTCTCAATCTCACGGTATCTGTCAAAATCTTCTTCGGTGAGTTCAAGTCCCGTCATCTTCACAACGCTCATGTAGAGCGACGGGGTGTCAAGATTCTTGTTGACACCTGTCACGGAGTAATCGGCCGGATCCCTGTTTTCATATGCGCTGTAAAATTTCTCACAGGCCTCCCTTGCCGAGGTATATCCGGCAAGAACAGAGGACAGATATAAAAGATCCTCCTCCTGCTCGATGTTAACTGATGATGTTATAAACTCATTGTCGCAGTGCTTCAAAAAGTCGATGGCATTACGGGCATAATCATACACCCTTGCGGCGATGTGCTTTGGTATATAGGAATAGGCAAAAAAGCTGCCGTAATAATATATCCTGAATTCATAGGCATCCCATTCATAGTCTGGAAGGGCATTGTGATAGAAGGGATCATTAAAGACTTCAAGTGATTCATCTATAATGGAGAGCGCATCTTCCCACCACTCATCGGGCATCGGGAAGGCGGTACTCTCATAGAGAAGAGCGCCGGAGAGTGATCCCAGGAGGACATTGGCCTTTGCCTCATCGCTTAGAGAGGTGAACTTGTCTTTTCTTAAAAAGAGTGAGAGACGGTTCCTGTTCTCTATGGCTTTTTTCCTGATCTCATGGAGCTCTTCATTGTCAAATCTTGTCAGTGCGGAGATCATGAAATAATCCTGACGTACCTTTTTGGCCATGGCATTGATACGGACATTCTCATCGGTCTGCCCGCTCTTTTCGATATCCTGCTCAAACAGGAATGAGTTTATGACTTCCGCCAGATGAACGTCGACCTCCTCCAGAGAATCATCGTTCATAAGAAGATCCATGAAGCTCACAAGGAGATTTCTGGCATCGTCAGTAAGCTCTTCCTTGCCCATGAGAAGAGGCCTTATAAAACCGTTTATGAGAGACCTGTTCTCCTGCGCAAGAAGACCTATCCGGCTGAAATTATCCTCAAGGACGGCGGAATACTCGTCGGGACCTGAAATATCACTGATCTCGGGTGTGGAAAGTCTCCGTATCCTCTTGATGTGATCCACGTAGTCTTTGAATTGTTTAAGAATATCTTCTCTTGTCATCAGATCATCCCCGTTTTTGCGAAAAAGCGTGCACATACCTAACATAATTTTATAGCCGGACAGCGAACTAATCAAACAAAAAAGGAAAGCAACGAATGCTTTCCTTTTTTAGTAGCGAGGGGGGACTTGAACCATTAGTTCTCCTGTAAACAAGCATAAACACAGGGCCTGCGGCTTCATCATCCAAAAGATTAATCAAAAATTCTTAACTATCTTATCCTGATCACGACCGTTGTACACAAACCTCAAAATGACAATCTGCCTATTCACGTCATCTATGAGATAGTAGGCGATATAGTTCTTTACAAGAAAACGCCATACATCATTCCTTTTCAGAAACTCGTTTTCAACAATCTTTCCTGTCTCCGGGCGTTTGCAGATTTTTTCAAGCTGTGCAGCTCATCAGCCAAGTCTGATTCAGCATCAGGATTGTTCAATGTATCACTAATATATGAAAATGTGAGATCGATATCAGCTTCGGCAGATTCAGTA
The DNA here is from genome assembly GCA_946546925.1 of uncultured Butyrivibrio sp. GTDB lineage: Bacteria > Bacillota > Clostridia > Lachnospirales > Lachnospiraceae > Butyrivibrio. The sequence continues at coordinate 70,490 of CAMNOS010000001.1, read as the reverse complement.
AAAATATATTCATAGTTCTTAGATGCCATGTTTCTGCCTCAGTTTCTTTAAGGATTCCTTGCCATTAACGACCTTGCCTGCGGCTTCATAATCTGCAATGCCTTTATTCTCAAGACTTGCTTCATTGATCTTCTGCATTGTTCGCTCGTAGTAGCCAATTTCCATAAAAAAGAGTCAACAAGTATTTTATAGTTTTTTGACTCTATATTTATTAAATCTTATTAATCAGTTGATAACATAGAAATTAGCAAAATGAAGGTTTTATTTTTAATAGATACAGGAGGTACTTATGGCCAATACAAGGATAAAAAGATTTATTGCTTCTGTACTAATTATGTGTATGGGATGCATGAGCTATCCAAATCATACTTATGCAACTGATGCTGGTATGTATGACAATACTTTGACTGAGGATGATGAAGTATTGTATGAGGATGATGAATTTGTTTCTGATTCTGCAGAAACTGATGAAGTAGTTGAGTATGACAACTTTGTATCTGAAGAATCAGATATTGCAGATGAGATTGAAGATATTAACATAGATGAAACCATAGAAATTGTGGCTGATCATGAGGATGATGAAAAAGAAACTTCTGATCTTTTTTCGACTGATATGATAGATTCAGGCACGTGTGGGAGTCTCTCATGGAATCTTAACGATGAAGGTACACTGACAATTTCCGGGTCCGGACAGATGGATGATTTTGACCTGTTCAGTTCCGATGCATGGTTGGCTGATAGAGAGCAGATTAAGAAAACTGTCATTGACAGCGACATAACTTCAATTGGAAATTCTGCATTTCAGTCATGTAGTAACATGATCGAAGTGGAAATTCCAGATAGTGTAGTAACAATTGGTAAATGTGCATTCAGAGACTGTACTTCATTGTCGAGTATAGCGCTCCCTGATGGGATTACTGTTATTAATGATTCGAGTTTTGCAGACTGCGCAGATTTACAATCTGTCACTTTCTCAAAGACGTTAACCACTATTGGAGAATCTGCATTCCTAAGGTGTAGTAAACTTACAGATATTACTTTTCCTAAAGGGCTGAATTATGTTGGACAGTTTGCTTTTCAGGGGTGTGATAGCATAAAAACTGCCGGACCGGCTGGTGGTGATTATGATGTACAGTTTTATTGGGATGCATATATTCCAAGAGGCGGATTGTCGTTTACTGCTTTGGAGGAAGTGACTATTCCGGATGAAATTGAAAGTATAGGACCTTTTGCATTCAGAGATTGTACTAAATTGACAAGTATTACTCTTCCATCGGGACTATCTGAAATTGGGGAGTATGCCTTTTATAATACCGGATTGACGAGTATTGAGCTATGTGATGGCATGACCTGTATACCAGAAGGAGCGTTTTCAAATTGCAAGGATTTAGCAAGTGTAACGATTCCTGAAAGTGTGACTGATATCGGTGACTTGGCGTTTCACTATAATACATCATTAAAAGAACTAGAGCTCTCAGATTCAGTAAAGAACATAGGAAGATGGGCATTTTCCTATGCCGGATTAGAGTCGGTTGTTTTACCTGATGGCTTAGAATATGTAGATTCTGAAGCGTTTTCTTCATGCAGTAATCTTGAAACAGCCGGACCAAAGGGTGGTGATTATGATGTCCAGCTGACTCAATATAATTATAATTATATAAATTCCTTTTCTGAATTAACAACTTTGGTACTTCCAAAAGAAGTCGCTAATTTTGATATTGGATCGATTTCAAACATAATCAGCAAAATAGAGAATTTGACTATCCTGGAGGGGACGAGTTGTATATCTAATTCGGATTCAAACGTGGCTGTTGGTGCTAAGAACGTTTTCCTGCCTCAAAGTCTTTTGACAATTGGAGACAGTGTATTTTCAGGTGGACCTTATACGATAAGATATGCATCTACCAAAGCTGATTGGGCGACAATCGAAGTTGGTGAAAACAATGATGGGCTGGAGAATGCTGTCATATACTGTACTGATTCCGATGTAGTGCCGGTATCAGGCGTTACTGTTGAGCCTAAAACACTTGGGCTTAAAATGGTCGAAAATGAGACCGGATCAGTAATGGCTGTGGTGGCTCCGGAAGATGCTTCAAACAAGACTGTATTGTATAGTAGCAGCAATGAAAGTGTTGCGACTGTTGATCAGGAAGGACTGGTAACGGCGATTTCCCCAGGAACAGCCACAATCACAGTTAAGACTGAAGACGGAGAGTTTACAGATACATGTTTGGTCAATGTAGCAAGGTTCATTCTTGATAAGCCTACGGGAATTGCCTGGGATGGAACATCATTCAGGGCAAAGTGGGATGCTGTAAAATATGCCACCAAATATCAGACATATGCCAGGGTATACAACGGTAACAATCTTGTAACCACTATTGAAAAAGAGACCACTTTTACATATATGGATCTGGAGCAGGAAATCAAAACTGCTACAAATAATCTGGACTGTGTATATACAGATGTAGTGTTTAATGTGTATGCAAAAAGAGATGTAGGTGATGAGACCATAATCAGCGATGCTTCAGATGATTCCGAGGTGAGGCATTACTATCTGATAACTGAATTGGATAAAGCTATCAATCTTCGCTGGTTAAACGGTGAGGCAGCAGTTGCGTATTGGACTAAAGTGAAGCATGCTACTTCGTATGTTGTATTACTTACTGTCGCTCATCATGGAATAGTAATTGGTTCGAAAAGCCTTACATCCATTACCAATCAGGTCGACCTCTACGACAGTATCACAGAGGTAGCAAAGGATTATGAAAACGAAGCTGTAGTGGTAACATACACCGTTTTTGCGACATATGAAGATGATAATGATACTCTGATAGTTGGAGAAGCGTCAGATGTGTCACCGGAAAGAGAAATAGTTGTTCTTCAGAGAGCTAATAATATCCATTGGAAGGAGAATACGACAGCAACCGGTACATGGAGTGAGGTGCCTGGTGCAAATTATTATATAGTAAACGTCCTAGTAGAGAACAATGGAGTCGAGATTGGAAGAACTCAAACCGGCACCAGTAATAACGAGATTGATCTACAACAGGAAATCTATCATGTAATCGGCAACTGCGACGCTGATTCTGTGGATGTATACTTTTCTGTTATATCGCAGATATTGCAGCCTGATGGTGCAGTAATAAGTGGACAGGAGTCGATCATGTCTGAAGCTTTGACATATCATACGACTGCAATTCAGAAACTTCAGGCGCCACAGAATGTTCTTATTTCAGATGATCTGGTGGTTTCCTTTAATGCAGTTGACAATGCAGACTATTACAGTTGTTGGTATTGGATTGAATATGATAACAGAGATTATTATGGAACCATTAATTCTATAATTTATAATAATGATGGATCAGCGAATGTAAATGCAAACATGATGTCGGGTATTTCGTTTGCATGTAATAATCTTAATCTGGTTGGAGAGGATGTAAAAGTACGCGTTCGTGTAGTATCTGATGTATGGGGTAATACTACCGGATTCTTCATGCCGTCCGATTACTCTGATTGGAGTAATGAAGTGAGCTTTCATGTTGAAAGTATGGCAGTGTCAAAGCTTTCAACGCCTATAATAGAAAGTGTAGATAATGATACACTGGTTTTACGTGCAACGTGTGATCCCGCTGCGGAGGAATGTCTTTTCTCTATCAGGTATTCTGTTGAAGACAATTATGAATCTTATGAAACTCGAATGGGATTCTCCGGGTATTGTGACGATATGTATGTTCAGGAAGGGAAGATTTATGCGAACCTGCTGCCTATTCTGAAAAAGGAATTAGTTAAAAATGGACATCTAGGCGTCAAATTAAAAGTAAGCTTTAGGATTCAGTCATATTCAGATAAGTATTTTGCCAACTCAAATATAAAAATGTATGAGGATAGTGATGAGACTGAATGGACAGAAGCTATTGATTTTGAAGTTAATGATATTCCTAAATTATGTACACCGGCAAACTTAAAATGGAACGAGAGAGACGGAGAAAACATTATTACATGGGATGGTGATGAAAGAGCTAATTCAGTAGAAGATGTCGAGATCAGAATGCGTAATGATACTTATGAAGTAATATGTACGCCAAACTTTGGTTACACTCCGCCGCAATATGGAGAAGCACTGAATCCTGATCTGTTTACGACATACAGAAATTCAGGATTTGAACCTGCTCCCGTGTATGTTTCAGTAAGATTTCGTATTTCCACTACCAATTTAAATCCTGTTAGCAGCTATGAGTTTTGTGAACCTAGCGAATTATCTGATTGGTCAGAAGAATTATTATATAATCCGGCTAACAAAAAGATGGTTGAAACCTTAACTTTGGCGCCTGCAGATCCAGTGGTCGCTGTAGGAAGATCTATCTATATAGGAAAAACCATAACCCCCGAAGATGCATATTATCAGACTATTCAATGGACTTGTGCCGATAACGATGTGGCAGAAGTTGACGATATGGGAAAAGTAACAGGTAAGGCTGTCGGAACGACCAGTATTGGAGCTAAGATCTATGACGCAGAAGGTACGGCTAACCTCAGTGTTTATGAGATCGAGTCCAATGTTGATCCTGAACAGACTGGTGCTGTTCTTGATGATGCAACAGAGATTATTGAAAACATTGTGGTTGATGGTAATCCGGAGCACACAGACATTGAAGATGTTGAAAGTGCAAGAGAAGAAATAGAGGCGGGTGCGCAGAACGGCGATACTTTCCATGTTGATATGGGATTTATCCAGGAGTATTTCGAAAGTTATAAAGATAACTGGGGCCAGATCAAGAAGGCAGCAAAAGACTTAAATGCTGAATTCTGTGGGGCATACAACATAAATGTTGAGCTGTATCACAAAGATAAAAATAGTGAAGATCACCACATAGGAAATATAACGGAGTTCGAAAATGAGATCACATTTACTTTTGATCTTCCCACCGGTGTGAAAGAAAAGAAAGTAGGTGAAGGCAAAAAGTATGTACTTGTGAGGGTACATAAGAATTCCGGTGGTGAAACAGAATATACACCCATTGACTATACAGAGAACGAGGATGGTACATTTACCGCCGATTCTGACAGATTCTCAGACTTTGTATGGCTGCTTGCGGACGATCCCGATTATATACATGTCGCAGAAGTTACTCTTAATCCAAAGACGCTGAATCTTAAGATGGGTAAAACTGAGACAGGAATGCTTGAGGCCGGTATACTTCCGGAAAACGCCACAAACAGAAATTATACTTACAGCAGTGACAATGAAAGCGTGGCTATAGTTGATCAGGCGGGATGTGTTACCGCGGTTTCGGCGGGAACAGCCAGGATAACAGTGACTGCTGAAGATGGCGGGCTTAATGATACCTGTGAAGTTACTGTTGAAGAAGCGGATCCGGTAATTGTGGAGGTTAAAAGCATTACACTCGATCCGAGAAGTCTTTCCATGACACTTGGAGATACTGCAACTATCAGAGCTTTTGCATATCCTGAAGACACTGATGCACTTATGCAGTTCAGATCTTCTGATACATCGATAGTAAATGTGATAACAACTGAGCAGGGAAGCAACACAGCTGTTATAGAAGCTGTTGGAAAAGGAACAGCTATTATCACAGCGAAAGCTGACGGCATTGAAAAGAGTTGCACAGTAACAGTATCTTATGATGTGGAAGATAAGGACGAAGAGAACAAAAAGGAAGGGGCTCTCTGGATAGGCACTGTTGAAGATGAGTATTATGACGGAAATGCCAGGAAGCCTGAGCCGAACGTTTACTATGGATCGAAAAAGCTGACGAATGGTGTAGACTATAAGCTTAGCTATGCCAACAATAAGAATGCAGCAAGTATCGGAGCTGTCAATCCTAAATCCGGAAAGAGTATCGAACCAACAGTTAAGGTTACGTTTATCGGCAACTATACGGGTACATTGTCACAGGGCTTCAACATTCTGCAGGCTGATATTGAAGAAGCAACTATTAATACCGTATTCGGATATGCTAAAAGCAAGAGAAGGAACGGTGAACTGATATATACCAAACAGTTGCTTTCACCTGCAATCATTTATAATGGTAAGACTCTCAAGAAGGGTACTGACTACGAGCTTGATTATGGTGATGATGACGATAGCTCTTTTGCCGAACCAGGGGAATATGAAATTGAAGTTCGGGGAATAGGGAATTTCGCCGGTGAAACTGTTGCCATCGAGAAACTGATGAAAAAATCAGAGACTATAAATCTTAAATCAACCGTTAAAGTGGTAAGAACTGATGGTGGTGGAAACCTTAACTATACCGGAGAAGCCTTAAGCCCGACATATGTGCTTAGATATAAAGCCAAGGGCGATAGTGAGTACACCATTCTGGAAGAAGATACTGATTACACAGTTTCATACAGTGATAACATTAACCCGGGCACCTGCAAAGTTACGTTTATAGCGCTGGGAGATCCATATTACGGAAGCACAACTGCAAGCTTTAAGATAGTGCGGCCTAAAGTTTCGTTAAAAAACAATCCGGCTCTTGATCTGCAGTTGATCGGAGCAGAGGACGGAAAAGTTCCTTTTCTTAAGGGCGGAGTAAAACCTGAGGTTAAAGTTACTCTTGGCGGGGAAGAACTCGTTGAAGGTGTGGACTACAAAGTAAGTTATAAGAACAATTCTAAGCTAAGCAGTGATAAGACCAAGGCATCTGTTGTGATAACCGGAAAGGGCTTTTATAAGGATTCATATACCATGCCATTTGAAGTCGTAAAGCAGGACATAGGCAATCTGAACATTGTTGTGGATGATGTCGCTCAGTCAAACAAGAAGAATGCCTATCGAAATGCGAAGATAAAGGTATATGATCTTAATGGAAAAGAGCTCTCGGGGAGCGATTACACTGTAGACAAGAAGACAGCTTTCGGCTCTAATACCGACTGGAATTCACCAAGTGAGACGCCTGCAAATGGTTCTGTTATTTCGGTGACTGTCCACGGAAAGGGCAGCTATGAAGGACAGTTGACCGGAAGCTTCAAAGTTGTTGACAAGAAGATGCTTATAAGTAATGCGAAGGTTACCTTTAAGGTTGGCACGGGCGCAGTGTATGATCCGGCTAAGAAGAGCTTTGTATATAATGGAAAAGCTGTAGAACCGAATGAAGACAACATGACGGTTACGCTTACCATAGGAAGTGGCAAAAAAGCACAGACTATCAATCCTGCTTATGAGATAGTCGGATATTCAGGCAATACCAAGGCCGGAACCGGAAAAATTACCATAAAGGGAACCGGAGAAAACGGAGGGCTTAAAACATTTACATTTAAAATCTCTAAGGCTGATTAATTTATTCAGAGTAAGTGTTCATATAGGGGACGGAGCATCGTTTATTGCAAAGAGAGCCGTAGACAGCGGCTCCTGTCACCGTGAGAGTTTGAGCAGTAGCTGTACTCTCGATAAAGAGTCAGACTATCATAGATTTTGCGGTATAAAAAAATACCTCCACCGGGATCCTGCCGCAGTGAAGGTATCTTTACCTTTGTGGAAGATTATTCATCGTGTATCTTTCTCCTTTCTTCTGTTACTCTATATATCGGATACTGTATATGAAATATTAATGCTTTGGAGGTTTGGGGCATCAGTTTGATGCCCCAGTATGTTATTTCAACGTCCTGACCGGTGAAAGTCTAAGGCCGTTGGTTCCAAAGAAGAGAGAATTCCTTATCATGCCCACTCTGTACAGATTCAGTACATAGAGCATTGCTACCATGATCTTGAAGGTACCAAAGTAAGCAATAAGTTCTTCAACTGTGGGTGGATAGCCCTTTATTCTTGTATAATTCCCAACAAATGCGGCAATGTCGCCTTCTAAATATGCCATTTATGTAATCCCCTTTTCAGATTTTTTTATTGTTATGAGTTAACATTCTAAATGTGTTCCGATTTTGTTAAAAACATAAAGAATTCATAAATTTTTTAGTCAAGCATACGCGTAAGGTCGTTCCTGATCTTCTGTACCTGGGAAATGGCGTTTTCACATCCTCTTTTCGCCGTTCCTATCTGGGATTGTACAATCACATCCATGAGGAATCCGTCGCAGAAGAGATCGCCAAATGTCAAAAATCCATTAATATGCACTGATGAGTAGCCATCAACATCGCGAAGCTCTTTTGAAAACTTAGCCAGCGCTTTCTTTGCCTCATTTATTTCATGCTCGGCATCGCTCATTTTGCTGTGTTTGATCAGACCACTGATAAATCCGCCTCCAAGAGTATCAAAAAGTCCCCATCCACTGGCGATTGAAAGGCTTCTTTTTGCTCTTTCAAGATGGTCAAGTGCTACATCAGCAGCTTCTATTGCTTCCTGTATCTCTCTTGTTCTCATATCATACATAGCAATTCCTCCATATCCTTTACCTGGTTTGGTCCTGCTAATGATATCTTAAGGCGATAGAGGGCATATTAACATCACAGATTAAGAAAGATAATGAGCTGTATTCTTCGTTTTTGGTGAGGAAAAAATACCGCATTAGGTTAAGCTTATCATCACATCCAGAAAAAATGCCCAGAAGGTTTTATTCATGATTCATTTATGTCTTTCTATTGATTCTGCAAATAACGACGTAGTAAAAAAACAGTACCCACTACGTCTATTTTGGAAAAAACGTGATATATACTTAATTTCCAAAAAGGACTACTTCTGTCAAAGAAGAATTGCAGAATAGACGTAGTTATCATGATCAGCAATCTCAGGAGTTCTTATCTAAATGACATTGCCCTGTCTCCCAGGCCCATTTTCGGGCAACTATAATGTCCCCTTGACTCCGTCCCCAGGGGACATTTCGGGGCAACAAAAAAGGAAAGCAACGAATGCTTTCCCTTTTTAGTAGCGAGGGGGGGACTTGAACCCTCGACACCGCGGGTATGAACCGCGTGCTCTAGCCAGCTGAGCTACCTCGCCATATTGTTGCCTGCTCATTGGAGCCGACTAAGATAATATAACTCTATCTGAAGAGATTGTCAACATATTTTTTTATATTTCTGAATGCGCCATTTCCGCATATCCGCAGGAAAGCCGCAATCCGCAGCAATCCCGCAATCCGCAGCAATCCCGCAATCCGCTAACAGCCCCACCCCCATAACCGTAAACAGATCCTGACATTAGCGGCAGGAGTACCTTTGTTATGATAGAATAGTAAAAGAACATCTAAAGTGACGGACGGTGAATAAGAATTGCGTGTTTTTAATGAGACCAAGATAGGTAAGAACAGATTTACATCAACGCAGACCATTGCGCTGGGATTCATGCTGGCGATAATTGTCGGGGCGCTGATGCTTATGATACCGGCTGCGACGGCTGCCGGGGAGGAAACGGATTTTCTCACGGCGCTGTTTACGGCGACGACGTCCATATGTGTGACGGGACTGGTTGTTGTGGATACATTTTCGCACTGGTCGTTCCTGGGCCAGCTGATAATACTGATACTTATCCAGATAGGCGGCTTTGGCGTCATCACTCTCTATTCGGCAGTGATGATGCTCATGAAAAAAGAATTCTCGCTGCGCACCAGGCTCCTCATCCAGGACTACTACAACCTGGATTCAATCCACGGCCTTATAAAGTTCCTTGTGAGAGTGATAAAAGATACGCTGATAGTCGAGGGATTGGGCGCAGTCATGTACTCCTTTGTTTTCGTTCCGAAGTTCGGACTGTTAAGAGGCCTCTGGATATCTGTGTTCAACGCGGTGTCGGCATTCTGTAACGCGGGGATGGATGTCATCGGACCCAATTCCCTGATAGACTACAAGACCAACATTCCGATCAATCTGATCACCATGTCGCTGATCGTCCTTGGCGGTATCGGATATGTGGTGTGGTTTGATTTTATCGAGAACTTAAAGCGCTTCATAAGGCGCAGGTACAGCCTGCGTACCTTCTGGAAAAGAATGGGAGAGCATTCAAGGCTCGTCATCAACCTGACCCTGTTCCTGCTCATATCAGGAATGCTCCTTACACTTTATTTTGAGTGGAACAACCCGGCGACGATCGGGAAGCTCTCTTTCGGCAACAAGCTTCTTGTGAGCTTCTTCCAGTCGGTGACCTTCAGGACGGCGGGGTTTGCCACAGTGCCGCAGGAGGCACTGACACCTTCCACCTGCATCGCGGGATGCATATACATGTTCATCGGGGGATCCCCTGTCGGTACCGCGGGTGGGATCAAGACAGTTACAATATTTGTGGTACTTCTCAACGTATCCACCTTTATCAGGAACAGGACAGAGCCGGTGGTATTCTCCAGGGCTGTTTCTGATAAGCTCATAAACAAAGCCAGTGCTATTGTCATGTCCAACCTTCTTCTGACCATGGTACTTCTCGTGGCACTCATACAGGTTTCACATGCACCGGCACTTGCAGCTGCCTACGAGATGTTCAGCGCAACGGGAACCGTGGGACTCTCAAGGGGGCTTACATCGAGCCTCAATGCGGCGGGGATGATCGTAGTGATGATCGGAATGTACGCCGGCAGAATAGGACCTATTTCAATGGCGCTGTTTTTCAGCTCAAAGCGCTCGGAAAAGAATGACATCAGATTTTCAGACGGACACTTTATTGTCGGATAAGGAGGCACTTATAAATGAAATACAATTCGTTTGTGGTATTCGGACTTGGTAAATTCGGGCAGGCGGTAGCTGACAAGCTCATAGAGAGCGGCGCGGACGTTATGGTCGTTGACAATGATGAGGATATCGTGGAGGCATATTCTGCCAAGGCTACGGCATCTATAGAGGCGGACCTGACTGACCCTGCAGCCATCAAGGCCCTTGGCATATCCAACATAGAATGCGCGGTGGTCGCAATGGGAATGAGCCTTGAATCCAGTATCATGTGCACCATGATCTCCAAGGAGTGCGGTGTCAAGTGGGTTGTGGCCAAGGCCAGCAACGAGAGGATGGGAGCAGTCTTATCCAAGATAGGCGCAGATGAAGTGGTTTATCCTGAAGAGGAGAGCGGAGTAAGGACCGCCAGGGGGCTTTTGTCCGGTAACTTCCTTGAGTACTTTGAAGTCAGCAACGACATCTGCCTTATAGAGATGCTTCCCAAGGACAAGTGGGTGGGCAAGTCGCTCAGAGAGCTGAACCTCAGGAAAAAATACGGCGTGAACGTTGTGGGACTTAAGGACGGAGTGGTCAATGAGTACGTCGACCCGGACATTCCTCTTAAGGCCAACGTGCCGCTTTTAATGCTGATCCACAAAAAGAACATATCCAAACTTGACAAGAACATTGTTCTGTAATGATTCCGACTGATAGGTCGGGATTACGAAGTAATCGTGCCAATACATATATAAGGAGGAAAAAGAAATGTGGGCTTATGAGACAAACTTTTACCAGATCTATCCATTGGGGCTCTGCGGAGCGCCCTTTGAGAACGACGGGAAGCTTGAGCACAGGATACTGAAGATCCTGGATTTTATTCCGCATCTTGAGAAACTCGGGGTCGGAGCAGTTCTTTTTAACCCTGTGTTTGAATCGGATACCCATGGCTACAATACAAGGGACTACAGGAAGATCGATGTAAGGCTTGGCACCAACGAGGATTTCAAAAAGGTGTGCAAAGCCCTGCACAAAAAGGGCATCAAGGTGGTTCTTGACGGTGTGTTTAACCACGCCGGAAGAGGGTTCTTTGGATTTAAGGACGTCCTTGAAAAGAGATGGGACTCACCCTACAAGGACTGGTTCCACATAAGCTTTGACGGCAACAACGGCTACAATGACGGCCTCTGGTACGAGGGCTGGGAGGGCAATTTTGACCTTGTCAAACTTAACCTGAAGAATCCTCAGGTTACAGACTATCTGATGGAGAGCGTAAAGTACTGGATCGATGAATTTGACATAGATGGTCTTCGCCTTGACGTAGCTTACTGCCTGGATCCTGACTTTATCAGAAGGCTTCGCCGACAGACTCCCTCTATGAAAGAAGATTTCTTCCTTGTGGGAGAGATGATCGGCGGCGACTACAACCGCATCATGGGGGACGATCTGTGCCACAGCGCCACCAACTATGAGTGTTACAAGGGAATGTTCTCGGCAATGAACAGCTACAATCTGTTCGAGATCATCCACTCCCTCCTTAGGCAGTTCGGTCCTGAGAACTGGACGCTGTATAAGGGCAGGCACCTTCTTTCATTTGTAGATAACCACGATGTATCAAGGATTGCAAGTATCCTGAGTAACCCTGAGCACCTCAAACTCATCTACACGCTGATGTTCGGTATGCCCGGGATTCCTACGATCTACTACGGAAGTGAGTGGGGCGAGAAGGCGGACAAGAGCCAGGGCGATCCGGCGCTTCGACCTTCATTTGACAGTCCGAAGTGGAATGACTTAACTGATCATATCGCAGCCCTCACAAGGGCGCAGAAGGGATCAGGGGCCCTTAACTATGGCGCATTCAAGTCACTGGTCCTCACCAACAGGCAGTGCGTCTTTGAGAGAGAGACAGAAGGTGACAGGGTGCTGGTTGCAATCAATATCGATGAGAATCCATATGTTGCCCACTTTGACGCAAGAGCGGGGCGGGCCATAGACCTGATCACAGGACAGGATATCGACTTCGGAGGCGGCCTTGAGATTCCGGGCTATACCTCATACCTTCTCAAAACTGAGAGATGATACGGATCCATAGGTTTTTTATTAACCCATGTTAACCATATTGGAGGGCACAATAAGTGAAGATCTATTTTGACAAGCTGTATAAAGATGAAAGGAAGGATGAACTCTGCGGGCTCTGCGTGCCCTTTGCAAAGGGAGTTATGCCGCAGGAAAACATAGATTCCATAAGAGTGATGGACGGCAGCAGGAGCCTGCGGACTCAGAGTCTTGTAACATCAAGATGGGAAGATAACTCTGTGAGATATCTTTACCTGAGATTTCTTGCCGACCTTCCTGGAAATGCGGCCAAAGAGCTGACCCTCACCTATGGGGATGAGACGGAACCTGAATCAGAATCAGAAATCGACAGGATCCGAATATCGGAAGAAGACGGCTCGCTTAGCGTTAATAACGGCGTCATCACCTTCACTGTTAACAGTTCTTCCGACCGCCTCTTTGAAAGCTTCTTCTTTGGTGAGAAGAGATTTGACAGAGAGCAGTTCGAAGGCCCGTTTGTTACGCTTAATGGAGAGAGGCTGCAAACAGTATTCGATGACTGGAAGATTGCTCAGAAGGGAGATATCTACGCAGTTATCAGTGGCAGCGGCAGATGCATTTCCCATGAAAATGAACTTTCCGGTGAGGGCATCAGGTTCGAGCTTCGCCTTGCCGTGACACTTGGTAAGCCCTGGATAGACGTGGGCTACAGATTCATCAACTGCACGGAAGGGGACATCAAGCCAGATGGTATGATATTTGCCCTGAAAGCTGACAGGGACGCCGATATGTCTTTTGACAGCCCGGCATACGCTGATATGACTGTTGATTCCACGGGCTGCGGTGATACCAAAAAGACCACTGCGGATGAGACTTGCGTAAGGACCACGGGAACCAAAGATCTTTCCTTGTATGACTTTAATGGCACAGGCGCAGGAAGCAGTCTTAACCCGAGGACCATAGTGGGAAGATCCAACTACAGGACTGACTTTACGATCAGCGCCGGCGGGAAGCGCCTCGAGAGCATGATCCTTGCCGAGATGCTTGAAAAGGAAGCCAATGAGCACTTTGCGGAAGTCTTTTACGGCACTTTCTTTGCGGATTACACGGATCCTGCAAGGGATATGGGCTTTTGCGCAACTGTCTATCAGGCACAGCAGAATTTTCCCAAGGCAATAAGGAGCGATGAAAAGGGCATAACAGTTTTTCTTTTGCCTGACCAGAAGCTTTGTGCCGATAAGACCAAGGCTGATCCGGTTGTGTTCACATCGGGAATGGCGAGGGAGCAGAGGTTCCTTCTGCACTTCCACAGCGCGGATGAGCCAATATATGAACTCGATAACAGGAGCATCATCTACCAGATGCCTGACAGGCCGTGGATAGATCCGATGGAGTTCAAAAAAGCGTCAGTGATGCCTGATGTTTTTGTAGAAGAGGACAGGCAGGTCGATGATGTTGAGCTGTGCCTCATCGAGAAGGCGGACGGCCATGCGCGGTGCTACGGAATGCTTAATTTCGGCGACGGACCTGATCCTGGATACACAGCGCAGGGCAGAGGCGCAGGAAACCTTGTCTGGACCAACAACGAGTACGATTATCCTCATGCAATGTACATGATGTACGCAAGGACCGGTACCAGGCGGTTTCTCGATTATGCCAACACGGCGGCGCACCACTGGATGGATGTGGATGTGTGCCATTACTCCAAAGACCCCTTGAGAATGGGCGGACAGTGGGAGCACACAAGGCGCCACACGGGAGGCTCCGAGGAAGGAGAGGGCTGCAAAGGCGTGATGGTCTGCAGCCACGAGTGGGTTGAGGGACTTCTTGACATGTACCACTTCACAGGGGATGAGAGGGCTCTTGAGACCGCACTTGGCATAGGTGAGAATGTCAGAAGGCTCCTTGATACTCCGATGTATCAGGTGCCGGGTGAGAGCAGCGCCAGGGAGACCGGATGGGCGCTAAGGACGCTGACAGCTCTTTATCTTGAGACCCATGATCCTAAGTGGACTGCGAAGTGCAGGTGGATCATCTCACAGTTCAGGCAGTGGAATGAGAGGTACGGCAACTGGCTTTCTCCATACACTGACAACACAGCCATCAGAGTCGGCTTTATGATCTCTGTTGCAGTGGGGTCATTGATGCGCTACTACAGGGCATTTCCCGATGAAGAGCTTAAGAGCATGATGCTCTCTGCAATTGATGATCTGACGGAGAATTTCATGACGCGCCAGGGTATATTCGTCTATAAAGAGCTTCCGAGTCTTTCACGAAACGGCACCAACACGCTGCTTTTAGAGGCGATGGCCATAGGGTATGAGCTTACCGGTGACAAAAAGTACCTTGAATTCGGCAAAAAGACCTTTGAGAGATCAATTACCTCAACTTCCCTTTCCATAGGGACCAAGAAGATCGTTGAGGATACTGTGATAGTCGGATCCGGGGCCCCCAAGAACTTTGCCCAGAGTTTCCTTCCTATTACATTCTTCTATGCAAGGCTCCTCGAAGCCGGGTTGTTGTGACATGGAAATTGTATTATAATCAGTTTATGGAAATCCGTACACCTATTATTGCAATTTTAGTATTGATAATACTTATAGCTGTATATCTGAGGAAGAACATGCCGCAGGTTTTTTCGACGCGCGTGTTCTTCTGTTTTCTTGTCGCTGCCTTTACCTGCAATATCTGTGAGATACTCGAGACGGCAGTTTTCAAGTATCTGGACAGCTCGTTCAATGTCCTTAGGAGAACCGTGCAGAGTTTTTACATAGGCACTCTTATCATAAGTGCCTTTGTCATGTGCATGTTCGTCTATGCAAGGATAACCTCCGCTAAGGTTGTGAGGCTAAGGCATATGGTCCTCATCGCCATTCCTGCAATCGCCGGTATCATAGGACTTTTCTTTGGAAAGATTTCTTATACGACGAATGGCAGCGGAGAGTTCTATAACTACGGGCCGGCGGTCAATTTCAGTTATTTTATAGGCGCTCTGTATATGGTTGCCACATTCATCATGGCGGTGAGATACAGAAAGCGCTTTACAAATGATGGAGCTGTAGCCGTAATCTCAGGGCTTATCGTCTGGATGGGGCTTGCCTTATTTCAGTACACCTTCCATGGACATCAGGTGTCTTCTGTTGCGATGATGCTGATGGCGCTTATTATTTTCCTTTCAATGGAGAATCCCAAGGAATACTATGAAAAGAATCTGAAGGGAGTCAAGAACCGCGACGCCTTTATAATGATCCTGAAAGAGAAATTCGGAAGAAAGACAGGATTCTTCATTGCTTCAGTCATCTTCACGGGAAAGAGCACTCTCATGAACGTTGAAGACAGGCTCAAACTGGAAGCCATTCAGAGCGAAGTGGCTGAGCTGGGACAGGAGAGCGTTGGATTCTGCTGCTACCTGTCGAGCTGGAACACACTTTCTTTTGTGGTAAAAGAGCCTGAGAAAGTAGAAGCGCTGATGACACTGGTCAACAACTACAAGGACAACAGCGGCAACTACAAGCTTACCTACTCGGTTCTGGAGGTTCCGAAGTGCACGGATGATGTTGAAGAAGCCCTTCAGCTTCTCCTCTACATATCAGGCGAGTACATTTATACCCAGTCGGCGCCCAATCTTGTTGTGGACAAGCACATTCTGGATAAGATGCTCTACAGGAACAGCGTTGAGGACATTGTCCGTCAGGCTGTCAAGGACAAGGCCTTCGACGTATATTATCAGCCGATCATGAATGTCAAAGAGGGCAGGTTCACCTCGACTGAGGCGCTGGTAAGACTGCGGCGTCCCAATACCCAGAGCTACATCTCACCTGAGGATTTCATTCCAATCGCTGAGAAGTGCGGACTTATCACTGAGATAGATGATCTGGTATTTGAAAAAGTATGTTCGTTCATTGCCAGAAAGAAACTTGCAAGCTACGGCATCAAGACCGTTGAAGTCAATCTCTCCGGTAATGAAGTTGTAGACAGGCACACCTATTCAAGGCTCATCAGCAAGATGGAGAAGTACCATATTCCGCCCAAGTTCATCAACTTCGAGATTACTGAGACCGCCTACATCAACAACGATGAGGCCTTCAAGGAAAATGTCCAGAGGTTAAAAGAGCTGGGAAGCACCTTTTCCATGGATGACTTCGGCTCAGGCTATTCCAACCTGCTGGAGCTTCTTAAGATGGATTACAAGATCGTCAAGATGGACAAGGAATTCGTATGGAGCTGTCTTGACAAGAACAGACCCGAGAATATGAGAATGATGGAGTACTCCATAAACTTCCTCAAGGACTACGGGCTGCACGTTCTTGCAGAGGGTGTGGAAACGATAGAACAGGCTGAAATTCTCATTGAAAAAGGTGTAGAATACTTACAGGGATATTATTACTCAAGGCCGATACCTGAGGATGAATATATCGAGTTTCTTAAGGCACAGAAAGGAGAAAGTCAATGAACGAGGCTCTTTATGAAGCAGTATTTTGTTACACAGAGAACAAGGTAGACCCTTTTGCCCAGACCTATGCGGATTTTGACAGGATAATTTCCGACATGAGGCTTGTGGGCTATGAGATCAATTCTTTTAACATAGCTCATCAGATCATGCTGGAGCAGCTGGATATGATGCTCAAACAGAAAGGCAAGGTCATTGAGCAGACCATGGACCTTGACAACAGGGACCAGTACTGCCGTGAGAAATACGGACTCTCCTTCAAGGACATAGACGCCCTTGATCCCGCCAACGACATAGAATGGGACATTAAGAGCGGCAGGGTTATCTTTTATCTGACCCACGATGCCAAGCACAAGGAAGAGGCCTACTTCACCTTCTTCAAGAAATCTTTCGATCAGTTCGTAAGTAAGACCGGCTTTAGCTATGTGAGCCTGTAATTGGGAAAAGAAATGATACTAAAGACTGAGAGACTGATACTTAGAGGCTGGAGAGACGAAGATGCTCCCAGCCTCTTTAAATATGCCAAAGACGACAGGGTGGGTCCTGCCGCAGGATGGCTCCCACACAGGGATGTGGCCTACTCAAGGGCGGTGATCCGCACCATATTCGCAGGAAAAGAGACCTATGCCATCTGCCTTCTGGACAGTCCGGATGAGCCCATAGGTAGTATAGGACTCACGCTCAAAGGAAGCCCCGAAAGACCCCTTGGCCTTCACGAGGCAGAGCTTGGGTACTGGGTGGGAGTTCCGTTCTGGGGCCGGGGGATTGCCACTGAGGCATCCCGTGAGGTTTTAAGGCACGCCTTTGAGGACCTTGGAATAGAAAGAGTTTACTGCGGCTTTTTCGACGGCAATACCAGGTCTTCTGCAGTACAGCTAAAGTGCGGTTTTTCTTTTCATCACACCAACCCGAATACCCGCGTGATAATGCTTGATGAGGTTCGAACAGAGCACATCAATTCTCTCACAAAAGAGGAGTGGAAGAGGGGAATTGTACACTGAAAATTCACATTTTTGTGCAAAATTAAATGTTACAAAAACCGTAATAATGTGATAGAATATTATCTGTAAGCGCTTTCGGCGCGGCAGGTTTTTAACAGATTCTGAAGATAAGGAGGAAAGCGATGTTAAAAGTTGGAGAATGTGTAATTTACGGCAACCACGGCCTCTGCAGGGTACAGGATATTCTGGTCCCATCGTTCCTGGAGCGGGGCAAAGAAAAAGATTATTACCAGATGGTTTCGGCAGTAGATACAGGCAGCATTCTCTATGTTCCGGTTGACGGTGCAGAGAACAAAATCCGCGACGTCATCGGAGAAGACGACGCGGTAGAACTTATCGACGAGATAGAATATGCAGCAGAGATCGAGCTCCCCGAGGGCAAGAAGGCGGAGCCGGTGATCTTTGAGGTGATCAAGCGCAACCTGGCAGATGAGATGATGAGCCTTATCAAGACCCTTCGCAAGATCAAGGCCTTAAGGGAGGCAGAGGGCAAGAAATTTGCATCTCTCAATGAGAGATATCTCGCCATGGCTGAGAAGCTTTTGTACACAGAACTTGCTTTTGCACTCAAGTCCGACAAGGATGATGTCAAGAAGAGAGTTCTGGATGAACTTTCACAGTTACCACTTGAGACTGCCTAGTGCAGTCTCTTTTTTATTGCAATGCAGCCCGTAGTTTTGTAAAATGTAGTCTATGGTCAGGACGAAGGAACTTTATTACGAAAGCGCATATACAGAAGAGTTTGATGCCACTGTCACCTCCTGCATCAAGGGGGATAAGGGCAGTTTTTTTGTGTCACTGGACAGGACGGCATTTTTCCCCGAACAGGGCGGGCAGAGCTGTGACAGGGGCTTTATCACGGATGAACAGGGTAACAGCCATGAAGTCAGATACGTCTCAATAGAAGATGGAGTAGTGACGCACGAGATCGGCGCAGAGCTTCATCCCGGTTCTAAAGTCCGCGGCAGGATCGACATGGCCGGGCGCTTCAGTAACATGCAGCAGCATACAGGGGAGCATATCTTTTCCGGCATTGTGCATTCCATGTTCGGTTATGACAATGTGGGATTTCACCTAAGTGACAGCGAGGTCACAATGGACTACAACGGGCCAATGACTTCTGAAGATATCGCCATGGTGGAACTTAAGGCCAACGAAGCCATCTGGAAGAATCTGGAAGTTGACTGCTCTTTTCCGTCAGATGAGGAACTTGCTGATATAGAGTACAGAAGTAAAAAAGAGCTCACCGGGGACATAAGGATCGTGACGATCCCCGGGGTTGATATCTGTGCCTGCTGCGCACCGCATGTGGCAAGGACCGGAGAAATCGGGCTTTTGAAGGTGATAAAGACCCAGAACTACAAGGGCGGCATAAGAGTCAACATCCTGTGCGGAGAAAGGGCCCTTATGTATATCAGGCAGGACCAGCAGGTAGTTGCGGACCTGACAGCTCTTCTCACCACCGGAAGGGATAAGCTTGCGGGATCGGTAAAGAGAATGTCGGAAGATATATACTCTTTAAAGGGTGAGCTGTCTTTACTTCGTGAGAAGCTGATTTCCTATGAGCTTGCCGAAATAGATCCCGGACTTAAGGACGTATATCTCGTCAAGGAAGAGGGTCTTGATCAGAACATAATAAGAAATACCGTCAACGCCCTGTCTAAGGTTCACAGCGGCTTTTGCGGCGTGTTCGCGGCAAGCACGCAAGGCGGATACAGATATGTGATAGCAAGCGGCTTAGAGGGCAGGGACTTAAAGCCTCTCCAGGAAATGCTAAGGGATGAGTTTGGAGCCAGGGGCGGCGGAAGCCCTGCAATGGTACAGGGGAGCCTTCCTGCGGGATGTAAGATAGCAGTAGTATTGGAGAGATTAGGCAGTCTGTGATACTGACGGGGATTTGGAGATAGAAAGAATGAATGTTGGGAGTTTTAAGGATTTCAAGGAGGGCTGCAGGGATGCGATTCCCATCTGCCTTGGATATGTAGCCGTGTCTTTTGCTTTTGGAATCGAGGCATCCAAGATAGGGATGAGCACTTTTCAGGCAGCAATGACATCACTTCTCAATGTCACCAGTGCAGGGCAGTTTTCGGCCCTCGACGTGATCGCGAGAAACGGAAGCTTTATCGAGCTTGCAATCCTTCAGTTTATAATCAACCTGCGATATATGCTCATGAGTACGGCTCTTTCGCAAAAGCTCGACTCCAAAGTCGGGACGCTCCACAGGATGGGGATATCCTACGGAGTGACAGATGAAATCTTCGCATTAAGCGTCCTCAGAAAAGGTAAGCTGGAGCCGCTGTACTCCTACGGACTTATCGCAACATCAGTCTTTGGCTGGGTGTTTGGAACGGTGCTCGGTGCTTTTTCAGGGCAGCTCCTTCCTCACAGGCTCATAAGCTGTCTGGGACTTGCAATCTACGGAATGTTCATAGCGATAATCATTCCGGATACCAGGACGAGCAGGGCACTTCTATTCGTGGTCCTTGCAGCGATGGGAATTAGCACGATATTTACTTATGTACCATATCTTGAGAGCCACATTTCATCGGGGTTTCGGATTATAATAGTAACAGTGGCCGTGGCTGCGGGTGCGGCAGTCCTGGCGCCTGTGACTGATGAACAGTCAGATCCGCAGGGACATAATGAGGAGGTGAACAGGGCATGAGCAGAGTTTACCTTTATATCCTCCTTATGGCGTTTGTCACATACCTTATAAGGGCGCTTCCGCTGACTCTGATACGAAAAGAGATAAAGAGTGATTTCATCAAGTCCTTTTTGTATTATGTTCCCTATGCGACGCTTGCTGCCATGACATTTCCGGCGATCCTGAGTGCTACAGACTTTTTTTTATCCTCGGTCATCGGATTTATAGTTGCACTTGTGCTTGCCTTTAACAAAAAGAGCCTTCTTACGGTTGCAGGTTTTTCCTGCGCAGCTGCATTTGTTGCGGAACTCTTTTTACACTGAAATTGAAAGGAATATTGATATGCGTATAGGAATGGGATACGATGTACATAAACTTGTTGAGGGGAGAGACCTCATTGTAGGAGGCGTTAAGATCCCCTATGAGAAGGGGCTTCTTGGGCATTCGGATGCGGATGTCCTCCTGCACGCCATAATGGATGCCATTTTGGGAGCTGCAGCGCTGGGGGATATCGGACTTCACTTCCCGGACAGCGACCCTAAGTATAAGGGAGCTGATTCGATAGCTCTTCTCAAAGAGGTCGCAGCTCTTATAGATAAGGAACATTACGTCATCGAGAATATCGATGCCACAATTATTGCCCAGGCGCCTAAGATGAGGCCCTTTATTGATGAGATGAGGATAAATATAGCTCAGGCTCTGCGGATCGAGATGTCCCAGGTCAATGTCAAGGCAACCACTGAGGAGGGACTTGGCTTTACCGGAAAGGGAGAGGGTATTTCATCCCAGGCGGTATGCCTTCTGACAAGTCCCATGGATGCTTTCAGCTCGGTATATGGGGATGGCGCCGCATGTCCCGGCTGTCAGGGCTGTGACAGAGGATGAATATTTAAGACCTGATATGAGCAATTGAGATTAACCACTTAATCGGAGGAGATAAGTAATGGCTGAGAATTTTAGTTTTTATAATTCACTTACAAGAAGCGTGGAGCCCTTTGTCCCGCTTGTTCCCGGGAAGGTCTCCATGTACACCTGCGGACCTACCGTATACCACTACGCGCATATAGGCAACATCAGGACCTACATCATGCAGGATGTACTGGTCAAGGCGCTGGAGTACGCCGGATATGACGTCAAGCGTGTAATGAATATCACGGATGTTGGACATCTTTCTTCCGATGCGGACACCGGCGAGGACAAGATGCTGACAGGTGCAAAGAGAGAGCACAAGACGGTCATGGAGATCGCCAGATTCTACACCGATGCGTTCTTTAAGGACTTTCAGGCTGTCGGCAACAAAATGCCCGATGTAACAGAGCCTGCAACAGCCTGCATCCCTGAGTTTATCCACATGATCGAGGTACTGCTTGAAAAGGGCTTTGCCTACAAGGCCGGCGGCAATATCTACTTTGACACTTCAAAGCTCACAGATTATTACGTCTTCTCATCAGCGATCGAAAAGGAACAGCTTGAAGTCGGCGTAAGAGACGACGTTGAGGAAGATACCAACAAGAAGAACAAGACTGACTTTGTTCTCTGGTTCACCAAGTCCAAGTTCGAGGATCAGGCCCTTAAGTGGGACAGCCCCTGGGGCGTTGGTTACCCTGGCTGGCACATCGAGTGCTCCTGCATCTCCATGAAGCACCTTGGAGATAGGCTCGACATCCACTGCGGCGGTGTTGACAACATGTTCCCTCACCACACCAATGAGATCGCCCAGTCTGAGAGCTACCTTGGACATAAGTGGTGCAATTATTGGTTCCACTCCAATCACTTAAACGACAGGGCAGGCAAGATGAGTAAGTCCAAGGGCGCTGTTCTCACAGTTTCCCTCCTTCAGGAAAAAGGATACGATCCCCTCGTCTACAGGTTCTTCTGCCTGCAGTCACACTATCGCAAGCCTCTCGAATTCTCTTTTGACGTTCTCGACAGCAACGTGCAGGTGTTCAACAAGCTTATAAAGAGAGTTGCAGAGCTTAAGAATGACGGAGCAGTAGACGAAAATGTCAAGGCAGAATTTGAAGGAAAGTTCAGGGATGCGGTTTCCAATGACCTCAATACTTCAATGGCCATAACTGTTCTATACGATGCACTTAAGGCTGATACCAATGATGCCACCAAGCTCGCACTTGTAGAAAGCTTTGACAGGGTCCTTTCACTTGATCTTATCGGTCATGCCAGGGCTCTTTCAGAAGGCACGGATGTGGATCCTGAGCTTGCAAGATACGTTGAGGAGCAGATCGCAAAGAGAGCAGAAGCCAAGAAGGCCAGGGACTTTGCCACGGCAGATGCCATAAGAGATGAGCTCCTTAAGAAGGGCGTGGAGATCAAGGATACCCGCGAGGGAGTCAAATGGCAGATAATTTAAATGAGTTTATAAACAGAGGCTTTGGAATTGATCACAAGGACATAAGGACCTATTCACCTCTCACTCTTGCCTATATCGGTGATGCTGTATATGACCTCATTATTAGGTCAGTTCTGGTCAACGAGGGCAACACTGCGGTCAATAAACTCCACAAGAGGGCGTCGGCCATTGTCAAAGCACCCGCCCAGTCAGCTGTTGCAGCAGCTATCATGGATGAACTGACAGAGGAAGAAAGGGACATCTACCGGAGAGGGCGCAATTCCAAGCCCCACACAAGGGCCAAGAACGCTTCAACTATGGAATATCTTGAGGCTACGGGACTTGAAGCCGTTATAGGTTTTCTCTACCTCAGAGGAGACATGGAGAGAGTCCTGTATATCGTGAAGACCGGCGCAGAAAAGTGCGGCCTTAAGCTCTTTTGACAACCACAGTTACTGAGGTATTACTAATGGAAAAAGAAAATCTGACACCCGCAGAAGAGAGGATAGAAGGCAGAAATGCCGTCATCGAAGCTTTTCGCTCGGGCAAGACAATTGATAAGATATATATTCTTGACGGCTGTCAGGACGGACCTGTATCCACGATAAGGCGCGAGGCCAAAAAGCACCAGACACTTATCAAGTTCGTCTCAAAAGAGAGACTGGATCAGATGTCTGAGACCGGCAAGCACCAGGGCGTCATTGCAATCGCAGCAGCCTACAGCTACGCTGAGATGGAGGATATATTTGCACTGGCACAGCTGCGCAATGAGGACCCCTTTGTCCTTATCCTTGACGGAATAGAGGACCCCCACAACCTTGGAGCCATAATCAGAACTGCCAATCTATCGGGTGCCCACGGCGTCATCATACCCAGGAACAGGGCGGTTGGTCTTACAGCCACAGTTGCCAAGGCATCTGCAGGTGCCATCAACTACACACCTGTTGTGAAGGTGACCAATATCTCCAATACGATAGAGGAGCTCAAGGAAAAAGGCCTGTGGTTTGCCTGCGCGGACATGGGCGGGACAAGGATGTATGACCTCAATCTTAAGGGCCCCATCGGACTTGTGATAGGCAATGAGGGAAGCGGAGTCTCAAGACTTGTAAGACAGAAGTGCGACATGGTTGCTTCGATACCCATGAAGGGAGACATTGATTCTCTTAATGCTTCGGTTGCGGCAGGTATACTTGCCTTTGAAGTTGTGAGACAGAGGAGTCTTTAAAAATGAGCTACTCTAAATACAGCGGCATAAGCGATGAGCAGCTGGTTATTCAGATACATGACGGCGCCGGATCTGACATCATCGACCACATCATGAACAAGTACAAGGATATGGTCCGCAAAAAAGCTTCATCCATGTATATTCTGGGAGCCGACAAGGACGACCTGATCCAGGAGGGCATGATAGGGCTCTTTAAGGCTGTAAGGGATTATGACATAGGAAGGGATGCGAGTTTTTCGACTTTTGCAGACCTGTGTATCTCGAGACAGATGTACTCGGCGATCAAGTCCTTATCAAGGAAGAAGCACGCTCCGCTGAACAGTTATATCTCCATATATGCAACGAGGGAAGATTCTGAGAAAGACACAGAGCTGACCTATGAAGATCTGCTTGAATCGGACTCTCAGCTTATTCCGGAACAGTACGTCATCGACCGTGAGAACTTAAAGGCTCTTGAGGAGAATATAGAAAAGGAGCTGAGCGACTTCGAACGGCAGGTCCTTGACCTGTACATAACGGGAATGAGCATCCGGACAATCGCCAAGGTCCTCGGAAGGGACGAGAAGTCCACCGACAATGCCATGCAGAGGGTCAGGAGCAAATTGAAGAAGTACCTCAGGTAAAAAGAATACAGATTAAAAAAAGTACTTGCTTTGGTAGAATTATTATGTTATAGTTATCTAGCTGTTGTTAAACAGTGGTTTCTATAGTTGATAAGAAGAAATTTTGTTATATAGTGAGGTGATAAGAGATGAGACAGGACATTCAGCCGGAATTCCATCAGGCAACAGTTACATGCAACTGCGGTAACACATTTACTGTTGGATCAACAAAGAGCGAGATTCACGTAGAAATCTGCTCAAAGTGCCATCCGTTCTACACAGGAACACAGAAGGCTACAGCTGCTCGTGGACGTATTGATAAGTTCAACAAGAAATACGGCATGGACAACAAGTAATTTTATAAGGTTCATATCAGTTTTTGAAGCTTTAGAGGTTGAGGCATTTAGCCTCAGCCTCTTTTTTTCTAAGACTGCAACTGCAAGGTGAAGCTATGAAGAGAAGAAAGATTAGACACTATTCGGGAATCGGCGGACAGGCCGTTCTTGAAGGCGTTATGATGAAGAATAAGGACATGTACGCCGTTGCTGTAAGAAAGCCGGACGGCGATATTGCAGTGGAGGTGGATGAGTACCACGGGATCGGATACGGCAGCAAGCTTCTGTCAATTCCGTTTGTAAGGGGTGTGTTCGTATTTGCTGACTCCCTGATCCTGGGACTTAAGTCTCTGAATTATTCATCCTCATTCTATGAGGAGGCGGATGAGAAGCCGACGAAGTTTGACGAGGAGATAGACAAGGTATCAAGCGGACACGAGGACACCTTCCTCATGGTGTTCACAACGCTTTTATCCTTTGCCTTTGCCATAGGACTCTTTATGGTCCTTCCATATCTTCTTTCGGAATACCTCTCCAGATATGCGAGGAATGAATCGATAGTGGCAATAGTAGAGGGAGTTCTGAGGATATTCATATTCATCCTCTACATACTCCTTATTTCCAGGATGAAGGATATAAAAAGGCTCTTTATGTATCACGGAGCCGAGCACAAGTGTATCAACTGCATTGAGAGGGGAAGAGAGCTTACTGTTGACAATGTCAGGAGAAGCTCGCGCCTTCACAAGAGGTGCGGAAGCAGCTTTATTCTGTTTGTAATGCTGGTGAGCATAGTGCTGTTTTTCTTTATAAGGGTTGATTCGCTTGTCTGGAGGATTGGCCTTAGGATACTTCTGATCCCTGTTATTTCGGGAATATCCTATGAGATAATAAGACTTGCGGGCAAGACGGATTTCTTTCTGATAAGACTCATTTCGGCACCAGGGCTGTGGCTTCAGAGGCTCACGACCAAAGAGCCTGACGATGACATGATTGAGGTCGCCATTAAGTCCGTTGAGGCTGTTTTTGACTGGAAGGAGTTTCTTAAGGACTCATTTGGAATCGATACTGAAGAGGAGTATGAAGAGGACCGCTCCTGATGGCGGATTTGGCTTATGGATTATATAAGTGCCTATACAAAAGGAATAGAACAACTTGAAGGAGTCGGGATCACGGAAGCTAAGCTTGATGCCCGGCTTCTTTTGGAACATGTATGCGCAACTGCCCAGAATGATCTCTACGCTCACCCTGACAGAGTGCTTACAAAGATGCAGGAGAAGCGCTACAGTGAGCTTATTGGCAGGAGAGCGATGAGAGAGCCTGTCGCCTATATTCTCGGATACTGGGAGTTTATGGGACTTAGGTTTACGGTGTCGACAGATGTTCTCATCCCTGAGCAGGACAGCGAGTTTCTCGTTGAAGAAGCTCTGAGATACTGCCAGGACGGCGCTACGATACTGGATCTATGCACTGGATCCGGCTGCATTGCACTTGGGGTTCTTGCCTATACCAATGACACCAGGGCTGTCTGCACCGACATTTCAGAAAGTGCTTTGAAGATAGCGCGAAGGAACGCCGAAGACCTTGGGTTATCTGACAGGACAGAATTTATTGAGACGGATCTTTTCCCTGAAAAAGGCAGTGTTAAGGCGGATATTCTCATTTCGAATCCGCCCTACATTAAAAGTAGCGTTATAGATACCCTTGAGCCTGAAGTCAGGGACTATGAGCCAAGGCTTGCGCTCGACGGGGATGAAGACGGTCTTGTCTTTTACAGGAGAATAATCAGGGGCGCCGGCGACTATCTGTATTCAAGCGGCCTTATCCTCCTGGAGATAGGATTTGATCAGGCCGAGGAAGTTAAAAAGCTCCTTGAAGATGAGGGACATTTCCATGACATCGAAGTAATCAGGGATTTTTCCGGCAATGACAGGGTGGTCAAGGCTTTCTTTTACTAGCGGTGTATGTGTCACGGCAACTGTTGACATGCACGCATGAGTAAGAGGGATGAGATATGTTTGATAAACTGGAAGATATTTTAAGAAGATTTGAAGATATAAATATGATGCTGGGTGACCCTTCGGTAGTCTCCGACCAGGAGAAGTACAAGAGCCTCATGAAGGAGCAAAAGAACCTGGAGCCCCTTGTTGAGTGCTACCTCGAGTACAAAAAGTGCAGGCAGACTATAGATGACAGCCTTCTTATGCTGGATGAAGAGAGCGACCCGGAGATGAAGGAGATGCTAAGGGATGAGCTGTCTGAGGCCAAGGGCAGGATCCCGGAGCTTGAGAATAAGCTCAGGATACTCCTTCTTCCCAAGGACCCCAACGATGAGAAGAACGTCATAGTTGAGATAAGGGCAGGCGTCGGCGGCGATGAGGCAGCTCTTTTCGCGGCTGATATGTTCAGGGTATATACCAGATACGCTGAGAGACAGGGCTGGAAAATAGAGACCATGAGCCTTGAAGATATAGGGATTGGCGGCATCAAGGCTGTGAGCTTTATGATAAAAGGCTACGGCGCGTACTCAAGGCTCAAATTCGAGAGCGGAGTTCACAGGGTACAGCGAATTCCCGCAACGGAATCAGGCGGAAGGATACACACATCGGCCATAACAGTGGCCATAATGCCTGAGGTTGAGGAGTCGGTTGTTGAGATCAACTTAAATGACTGCAAATTTGATGTGTTCAGGGCATCAGGAAACGGCGGTCAGTGCGTCAATACCACGGATTCAGCAGTAAGGCTCACACATCTTCCCACAGGCATCGTTATCTCCTGTCAGGATGAAAAGAGCCAGCAGCAGAACAAGGCTAAGGCTCTGAAGGTATTAAGGGCCAAGCTCTATGAGCTTGAGCAGGAGAGACAGCACAACGAGGAATCGGAACTGAGGCGCTCACAGGTGGGAAGCGGAGATAGATCTGAGAAGATAAGGACTTACAACTTCCATCAGGGGAGGGTCACAGACCACAGGATAGGACTTACTCTTTATAAGATAGATCAGATAATGGACGGGGATATCGATGAGATAATAGATTCCCTGATCGCTGCAGACCAGGCAGAAAAGCTTGCCAGCATGGGAGACTAATTTAAACCTTGAAGCAGTGTGTTTAATGATGTAAAATCAAAATATAGTATAGATGATGAACATTATTTCGCATGCTGCGAATTCGGAGGCCTATGGACGCTAACTTTAAGGCAGAACTAATTGAATGGGGTGTAGACTGGGATGAGATCCTTGACAGATTTATGGGCAACGAGAATCTGATCGCCAAGTTCATGTTCAAGTTCCTCAATGACCAGAGCATGAATGATCTCACCAAATATCTTGCTGAGGGCAATGTATCTGAGGCCTTCAAGGCGGTGCACACCTTGAAGGGTGTGGGTGCCAATCTGGGACTTAAGGGCTTTTTGACCCCTGTGTGTGAACTTACCGAGATATTAAGAGCGGGTTCAATGGAAGGCTACAAGGACAAGTACGATCAGATCAAGCCCAAATATGACGAGCTGATCGCCATCCTGACCAGATACAACGTCTAGATCACAGTATTTCTGTTTCTATATCATTTGATTCAAGAAAGCTTGGGACATATTTATCCCAGGCTTTTTCTGCTTCTTTATCCAGTGTGAAGAGAGCGTAGGATACGCCTGTTGTCACAATTACAGTTCCCTGGGTATATTTTATATTTATTCCGAAAGAAATATTTTCCGGTGAGATATCAGAATCAAGGTTCCTGAATAAGTCTTCTTTATCACTTTCGCACAGGCGAAGGACAAATTTAAAACTAAGCGGCGTATTTTTGCCTTTTATAAGATCGAGACACAGAGGCCTGATTTTACTCCACTTTGAGAAGTCTTCCGTCGGGATGTCTTCAGGATTATCTGAATCTTTATAAAAATCCCTGTGGATCCTTCCGTCTATGACAAAGGTATTGTAGGTCTCAACAGTAGCTTCTTCAACGAGAAAACTGTCGAAGAGGTCAGTGGTAAGTAGCTTTGCCATAAAATTCTTTTGTTTTGGTATTCTGACAGCTATCATGAGTAACTCCATAATACATTGACAATATTGTTAAAGTTATTTTAACTGCAGTTAAAAAAAATGTATATTGATTCAGACAAACAAGGTATAATTACTTATATTACTATTTAATACATAAATCAGATTTTATTCAATGGGGATTTTTTATGGCTAAGAGCGTACGACTAAAAGATATTGCTGAGAGAATTGGAGTAAGTACTGTTACTGTATCCAAGGCCCTTTCCGGGCAGAAGGGTATGAGCAATGCCCTGAGGGAGAAGATTATGGCCCTTGCCAACGAGATGGGCTATGTTCCTTCAATATCACACAAGAAGGATGAATCTGCCAGGAATTACACCATAGGCGTCATTATTTCCGAGCAGTATATGAACGAGTACAATACTTTTTACAACAGGCTTCATCAGCAGGTGTCACAGCTTGCCATGGAAAACGGATGTTTTACCATGCTTGAAGTTGTAACTGTGGATTCACAGAATAAGCGCACGCTTCCGAGACTTGTGACCGACAAGAAGGTTGACGGCTTAATGGTCATAGGCCGGATTGATGAGAAGTATCTGGACAACATCAGGAGATATACTTCACTTCCAATGGTATTTCTTGATTTCTGCAATCATACGGGAGATGAGGATGCGGTTATTGCAGACAGCTATAACGGCGCATACTGTATGACCAACTACCTCTTTGACATGGGACATAAGAAGATCGGGTTCGTGGGAACCGTTCTTGCTTCAGGAGCCATAACCGACAGGTATTTCGGCTACAGGAAGTCGCTTCTTGAGCATGGACTTGAGTACAATGAGAAGTGGGTGATACAGGACAGGGATCCTGCTGTAGGAACGATAGATGCCGGCGCATTTTTCAAGCTTCCGGAGGAGATGCCAACGGCATTTGTCTGCAACTGCGATATAGCAGCCGGTATACTGATCAAGAAACTGAAAGACAAGGGGTACAGGGTACCGCAGGACATTTCGGTTGTCGGCTATGACAACTACATTTTCCCGGGGATGTGTGATATCAAGATCACAACTTACGGAGTAGATACCTACGAAATGGGCAGAAATGCGGTGCTCAATCTGATCCGCAAGGTCAGCCGCGAGAGATACCGCCAGGGAGTAATGATCCTTGAGGGCCATATGATAGAAGGGGACAGCGTAAGCAGATACGGAGCCTGATCCATAGATCAGGTCTTATCGGCTATTCGATCGCGCCCTTCCTGAATGGAATTCCTGTAGGAGAAGGATACTTTGAGAGTGTCGCCGCTATCCATTGTCACCTTGCCAAATGATGTGCCTTTTATGTGCCTTACATTTATTATGGCATTATCATTGACGGGGGTCAGCTCCGGGAAGATGTGACACTGGTCATAGAAGTTGATGATGTCCTCAATGACGGTTACGATACGTCCGCCTGTCATATGGACATCGAGCTCTGATCTCTTATTTCTCTGTACAAATATGATATCATCGCCCTTGGCGTATACGGTTTCATTCTGACCACGAAGCTCTAAGGTGGGGGTCGCCCTGCCTGTGAGCTTTTTTATTATGTCGATCATCTCTGTGAGCTCGGCAACCTTAAGGGGCTTATCGAGATAGTAT
Organism: uncultured Butyrivibrio sp.; assembly: GCA_946546925.1. Classification (GTDB taxonomy): domain Bacteria; phylum Bacillota; class Clostridia; order Lachnospirales; family Lachnospiraceae; genus Butyrivibrio. The sequence continues at coordinate 39,649 of CAMNOS010000001.1, read as the reverse complement.
ATGTTATCTTCATTGATTCCTGCTTCCTGAGCAAGCTTCCTGTAATCGACAGAAGAGGAGCACATGATGATGGGGCGGACTACGCCTGCAGCAAGCAGCATCTTAAGGACGTCAAAACCGTTCTTTTCTCCTGAAACCATGTCGACAAAAAGACCGTGATACATCTGCGGACGCTGCATGAATGCCTCCACATTGCCATAGGAGTCTATGTAGATCCTCTCGCCGGTCTCTCTGAAAATCCTGTCGGACTGTCGTCCAAGAAGTCTTTCCGTCTGTTTTCTGTCGGCTATATTGTCATCACAAACTGCAAGATGCATGTTGCTCCTTTCGTTACATGAAACTGAATTCTATGGGACCAAAGCGCAGAAAAAGAAAAAGAGCTATCTGCAATACTAATATTATAGGCATTCCAAGCTGAAAATACCAATGCTTTGTCTTGTGCCTGAAAATCTGCATCCCGAGGATGCTTCCGAGGCTTCCGCCTATGAGTGCGACAGCAAAAAGGGTTGCCTCGGGAATACGGAAGGCAGAACGAACTGCCTTCCTCTTGTCGATTCCCATTAAGGCAAACCCTGAAATGTTAACAAAAGCTATGTAGATCAAAAGAAACAGAATGGATTTCATCCGTTGTTTTTGGCGGCTACTTCCTGCATCTTCATTGCGCGAACTTTGGAAGAGAGACCAAACAGATTGATGAAGCCCTCAGCATCGTGGTGATCATAGAGATCGCCGGTCTTGAAGGAGGCAATTGACTCATTGTAGAGTGAGTAAGGTGACTTGGTGCCTGCCTTGATGATGTTGCCCTTGTAGAGCCTGAAGGTAACTTCACCGGTTACGTATTTCTGTGTGGACTCGATAAATGCCTGTTCTGCCTCACGAAGTGGAGTGAACCATTTCCCTTCATATACTAGATCGGCAAACTTGTTGCCCATATCTTTTTTCATTGTATAGGTATCGCGGTCCAAAATCAACTCTTCGAGCTGCTGGTGTGCCTCGTAGAGGATGGTTCCGCCGGGGGTCTCATAGACGCCGCGAGACTTCATTCCAACCACACGGTTCTCAACGATATCAACGATGCCGATTCCGTTCTCGCCGCCGAGCTTGTTAAGAGTGCGGATGATGTCGGAAACCTTCATCTCTTTGCCGTTAACTGACTTGGGGATACCGCCCTCAAATGTCATGGTGACGGTAGTGGGCTCATCGGGAGCATCCTCGGGAGTCTTGCCAAGAACCAGAAGGTGCTTGTAATTGGGCTCAAGTGAAGGATCCTCAAGCTCAAGTCCCTCGTGGGAGATGTGCCACAGATTCCTGTCGCGGCTGTAGCTTGAATCAGCTGAGAAGGGCAGATTGATGCCGTGCTGACGGCAGTACTCGATCTCTGATTCTCTGGAATCCATTGTCCACTTGTCGTTCCTCCAGGCTGCTATGATCTTGATGTCAGGAGCAAGAGCCTTGATACCGAGCTCGAATCTTATCTGGTCGTTGCCCTTACCTGTTGCGCCGTGGCAGATGGCAACAGCGCCTTCTTTTCTTGCGATCTCAACGAGCTTCTTGGCGATGAGGGGGCGGGCCATTGATGTACCAAGCAGGTACTTGTTCTCGTATACGGCGTGAGCCATTACACAGGGAACGATGTACTCGTCGCAGAACTCATCGACAACATCGAGAATGTAGAGCTTGCTGGCGCCGCAGCTGATGGCTCTCTCGTTGAGTCCGTCGAGTTCCTCTTCCTGTCCGCAGTCGATGCAGACGCAAACAACTTCATAATCGAAATTTTCTTTAAGCCAGGGGATGATAGCAGTAGTGTCAAGTCCGCCTGAGTATGCAAGGATTACTTTTTCTTTTGACATAATTGACTCCTCTTTTCTTTGGTTCGTGATTTACTTTTCATAATATAAACCTAAAATGTATAAAATGCAATAGTATTTGCATAAATATTTAAAATTTTCATTCTTTTGTGCATAAATATAAAAGAAACTATTGCATTATTGATTTTACAGTCGTATACTGAAAAAAGTTTAAATACGAAAGGAAGAGGGCAATGATAAAAGTAGGAATAATCGGTGCTACAGGCTATGCAGGGGCTGAGATCGCACGTCTTTTGCACTTTCACCCGCAGGCACAGGTTGTGTGGTACGGCTCGAGAAGCTATATAGATGAGAAGTTTGGCAGTGTCTACGGGAACTTTTTTAAACTCGTTGATGCAAAGTGCATGGACGATAATATGGAAGAACTTGCAGAGCAGGTGGACGTGATCTTTACAGCCACGCCCCAGGGGCTGTGCGCATCACTGGTCAATGAGAATGTTCTTAATAAAGTAAAGGTCATCGATCTGTCCGCAGACTTCAGATTAAAGGACGTATCCGTATATGAGAAGTGGTACAAGATAGAGCACAAGGCACCGCAGTATATAGACGAGGCAGTCTACGGCCTGTGTGAGATAAACAGGGACAGCATTAAGAATGCCCGCATAATCGCCAATCCGGGATGCTACACAACATGTTCCATCCTCACAGCTTATCCTCTGGTAAAAGAGGGACTTATTGACACTGATACGCTTATCATCGATGCTCTCTCCGGAGTTTCAGGTGCTGGAAGAGGCGCCAAGGTTGCCAACCTCTACTGTGAGGTCAATGAGTCGGCCAAGCCCTACGGTGTTGCAGTCCACAGGCACACACCTGAGATAGAGGAGCAGCTCTCATACGCAGCGGGCAGGGGAGTTCTTCTTAATTTCACACCACACCTTGTTCCGATGAACAGAGGAATTCTTGCTACCGAATACGCCAGTCTTGTGAAGAAGGATGGTAAGCTCCCTTCGGCGCAGGATATAAGAGCAGCCTATGAGAAATACTACGGAAAAGAGAAATTCATAAGGCTTCTTGATGACGGCGTATACCCTGAGACCAGATGGGTAGAGGGCAGCAATTTTGTTGATTTAGGCTTTAAGATCGATGAGAGGACAGGACGCATCATAATGATGGGCACCATCGACAATCTCGTTAAGGGAGCCGCCGGACAGGCTGTTCAGAATATGAACATCTTATTCGGGCTTGATGAGAGCATGGGACTTGATCTGGTTCCGTGTTTCCCATAAGATAACGTATTTCCTCTGAAATTCGGTATCAGTATTTCAGAAGTCCAAGGGGTGAGGAGTGAAAATGGTTAGGGTAATGACATGCGAAGACTATGACAACGTGTACGGGCTCTGGATGTCGATACATGGTTTTGGCATCAGGACAATGGACGACTCCAGGGAAGGGATTGAGAGATTTTTAAAAAGAAATCCCACAACCAGCGCAGTATATGAGAAGGACGGAAGGATCGTTGGCGCAATCCTCTGCGGTCACGACGGAAGAAGAGCCTGCTTTTATCACGTATGTGTTGCAGAAGAGTACAGAATGCACGGCATAGGCAAAAAGATGGTTGAGTTCTGCTGTGAGCAGCTCAAAAAAGAGGGAATCAACAAGGTGTGTCTTAACGCCTTTGTGACCAACACTGTTGGCAACAAGTTCTGGCAAAAGATGGGATGGACCCTGAGGGATGACATGAACTACTACGACTTCGTCCTGAACCCGGAAAACCTGACAGTTTTTAACAAGTAAGACACGACATTGAATAAGAAGGCTATTGAATTTGGTATCCGGCCGATTGAAATCCCTTTTGACGAGGTTAAGTGAAACATTGAGGAAAAAGGGATTTCAATCGGCGAGTAGCAATATGAATTATGAAAATGGAGGCAGTATGAAGATTACGGAAGGTGGCGTTACAGCTGCGAAGGGCTTTGAAGCGTCCTGCTGCAGCGCAGAGATCAAGTACAAGAACAGGACCGACATGGCCCTTGTCTTTTCCAAAGAGCCCTGTGTATCGGCGGGGACCTTTACATCAAATGTGGTGAAGGCCGCCTGTGTGCAGTGGGATCAGAAAATAGTTTCATCAGGTGACCCTGTCCACGCAGTAGTTGTGAATTCGGGAATTGCCAATGCCTGCACGGGCAAGGAAGGATTTGACGCCTGCAGAAAGACTGCGGATGCGGTTGAGAAATGCCTTAATGTTCCCTACAGCTCAGTTGCTGTTGCATCAACCGGCGTCATAGGAATGCAGCTTCCTGTGGACAAGCTTGTAGCCGGAGTTGAGAAGATGAGCGCAACTCTTGACGACAGTCTTGCGGCAGGAACCGATGCCTCAAAAGCAATAATGACTACAGATACAGTCAACAAAGAATGCGCTGTGACTTTTGAGATAGCAGGCACAGAGGTGACACTTGGTGGTATGAGCAAGGGCTCCGGGATGATCCATCCCAATATGTGCACGATGCTCGCCTTCCTTACAACAGACCTTGACATTGAGAAAGCTCTTTTGCAGAAAGCCGTCTCAGAGGTGGTAAAGGACACTTTCAACATGATAACAGTTGACGGGGACACCTCAACCAACGACACGCTTCTGCTTCTTGCAAACGCTCAGTCAGGGAATAAGAAGATAACGGATGAGGGCGAGGACTACAAGACCTTTAAGTCAGCTCTTTTGTATGTGTGCACATATCTTGCCAAGAAGATGGCAGCAGACGGAGAGGGAGCAAGTAAGCTCTTTGAGGCCAGGGTTGTTAATGCAAAGTCCAAGCAGGATGCAAGGACTCTTTCCAGGGCAATTGTGGGATCGAACCTCTCTAAGGCAGCAATCTTCGGGTGCGATGCCAACTTCGGAAGATTCCTGTGCGCCATGGGATACTCGGGTGCTGAGTTTGACCAGAACGACGTGGAGCTCTATTTTGAGAGTACCAAGGGAAGAATCAAGGTGTTCGACAAGGGAACTCCCCTGGTGTTTGATGAAGAGCGGGCACTTGAGATAATGAAGGCAGATGCAGTCACGGTATATGTGGATATGCACGAGGGCACAGAAGAGGCCACGGCCTGGGGGTGCGATCTTACTTATGATTACGTCAAGATAAATGCAGATTACAGGAGCTAAGGAGAAGCCATGGACAAGGATATGCAGGAAGTTTTGAAAAAGGCGGAGGTGCTGGTTGAGGCCCTTCCCTATATTCAGAAGTTCAACAGAAAGATAATTGTAGTTAAATATGGCGGAAGCGCCATGAGTAACGAGGAGCTTCAGAGGAATGTGATAAAAGATGTAACGCTCCTTAAACTTGTTGGATTCAAGCCCATAATCGTACACGGCGGCGGAAAAGCCATAAGCTCATGGGTGGGCAAGGTTGGTAAAGAAGCTGAGTTCGTAAACGGACTTCGCGTCACCGATGCCGAGACAATGGAGATTGCTGAGATGGTACTCGGAAGGGTCAACAAGCAGCTTGTTACGATGGTTCAGGAGCTTGGAGTTAAGGCCATCGGCATAAGCGGCAAGGATTCAGGCCTTCTTCACGTCACCAAAAAGTATTCTGACGGCAAAGACATCGGCTTTGTGGGCGAGATCGACAAGGTTGATCCCAAGGTCCTCTATGACCTTATGGACAACGATTACCTGCCTATCATTGCACCTGTAGGCCTCGATGATAACTTTGACACGTACAACATCAACGCCGATGATGCGGCCTGTGCCATAGCAAAAGCTGTGGGAGCCGACAAGCTGGCGTTCCTCACTGATATTGAGGGTGTGTACAGGGATATCAATGACAAGTCGTCATTTATTTCAAGGCTCACCTGCTCAGAAGCTGATGAGCTCTTTGCATCCGGAAGCATAGGAGGCGGAATGCTTCCAAAGCTCAGTAACTGCACCGATGCCATCAAAAAGGGAGTAAACAGGGTGCATATCCTTGACGGAAGGATAGCCCACTGCCTGCTTCTTGAGATCTTTACCAACAGAGGTATCGGAACCATGTTTATGGCTGACAATGACGACCTTGCTGAAGAGAATGTATGAGACAGGAGAATGACTATGAGTGAGATGATGAAGAAGTACATAGAAGAGGCTGAAAAAGCTCTTTTGCACACCTATAACAGATATCAGATCGTCCTTGACAGGGGCGAGGGGGTGTATCTGTATGACATCGACGGCAAAAAATACCTTGATTTCGTATCCGGCATAGCGGTTTTTGCTCTCGGGTACAACAACAAGAGCTACAACGATGCCCTTAAGGCCCAGATCGACAAGCTTCTTCACACTTCAAACTACTATTACAATGTTCCGGCTGTGGAGGCTGCCAAAAAGATCAAGGAGGCCTCAGGGATGGATCGGGTCTTCTTTACCAACAGCGGAGCGGAAGCAGTAGAGGGAGCTCTCAAGGCTGCGAGAAAGTACGCTTATCTTAAGGATGGCAGGACTGATCATGAGATCATTGCCATGAATCATTCCTTCCACGGAAGGACCTTTGGTGCGCTCTCCGTGACGGGCAATCCTCATTACCGCGAGGCTTTTGAGCCGATGATCGGCAATATAAGATTTGCGAATCTCAATGATTTTGATTCGGTACTTGCCAATGTCAATGACAGAACCTGCGCAATAATCATGGAGACTGTTCAGGGAGAGGGCGGCATACATCCTGTAACTGAGGAGTTCTTAAAGAGCGTAAGAAAGCTCTGCGATGAAAAAGACATCCTTCTCATTCTGGATGAGATCCAGTGCGGAATGGGAAGATGCGGCTCCATGTACGCCTGGCAGAGGTACGGCGTAAAGCCCGACATAATGACAACAGCCAAAGCACTTGGATGCGGAGTTCCCGTTGGTGCCTTCCTCATGACCGAGAAGGTGGGACAGAACTCGCTTGTTGCCGGAGACCACGGAACCACCTACGGCGGCAATCCCTTTGCCTGCGCAGCAGTCAGCAAAGTACTTGATTTATTCAAAGAGGACAATATAATAGAGAATGTGAATCAGGTGGCTCCGTATCTGGAGCAGAAGCTTGATGAACTTAAGGACAGATACGATTTTATTGTGGACAGACGAGGCCTTGGACTTATGCAGGGGCTTGTTTTTGACAGACCGGTTGCGGAAGTGATTGGTAAGGCGCTTGAAAAAGGTCTTATACTTATCAACGCAGGTTCTGATATAATAAGATTTGTACCACCACTTGTTATTTCAAGGGAGAATGTTGATGACATGATCCGTATACTGGATTCATGTCTGGAGTCTATATGAAGTTAAGAGTCAGGATTTTTTCTATATTACTTGTTGCCCTTTCCCTGGCGGGCACCTACGTGTACGCCCGCTCGGACAAGAGCATTTTTGAAGATTATTCTTTTTTCTCAAGGAACAAGACCACAGTCAGGATCTGGTATACGGATGATTCATTAACGAGTTATCTGCAGAACAGGGCTGTGGCGTTTTCTGAGTCTGATAGCAGTGTTCGCGTGGAACCTGTTCTTGTCACAGATCCCCAGTATCTTGAGGCTGTCGGCAAGGCATCTGTGGAAGAAGACAATTACCCGGATCTTTTTATAATTACCAATGATTCGCTTGAGAAGGCCTATCTGGCGGGACTGGCACAGGAGGTTGAAGGGGGTGATGAATTTGTCAACGACGGATTCTATCCTTCTGCGGCTGTCAATTCCGTCACCTATAAGGGGAAGAGGGTGGCTTACCCCTTCTATTTTGAGACAAGTTCACTTGTTTACAACAAGACTTACCTTGAGACCATGGCCACAGAGAACCTCCAGTCTGAGATAGACACTATTGAAGGAGAAGAGGCACAGGCAGAAGCGGATGAGATGGAAGCGCAGGATGACTCTGAGGATCATGAGGTGCAGGATGAGCCGGCAGGCGATGACACTCAGATCACTCAGGTCATGATCGATGAGGCAGTGGCAGAGAGCCTTCCCCTCAACATTTCCGATATCCTTGAATTTGCAGAGAATTTCAATGCCCCTGATAAGGTTGAAGCAGTATTTGAGTGGGACGTTACGGATATCTTTTACAACTATTTCTTTGTGGGCAACTACATGGATGTGGGTGGAAAGGCCGGAGACGATGTCAGTCTCATTGATATTTACAACACGGATACAGTAAGCTGCATGAAGATTTACCAGCAGCTCAATCAGTTCTTTGCCATTGATCCCGAGCAGATCGACTACGATACGATCGTTCAGGATTTCATCGACGGCAAGATCGTATTTACCATAGCTACTACCGACATCATCAAGAAGATTGAGGATGCAAGGGCATCAGGAGAGTGTGAGTACGAGTTTGAGGTCGCTGATATGCCCGGTCTTACTGATGAGTACGGCTCAAGGACAATGTCTGTCACAGAGTGTCTTGTGGTCAACGGATTTACGGACCACCCGCAGGAAGCCAACAAGGTTGCAAGGTTTTTGTGCAGTGACACCTCAGGTGACATCTACAGGATGAGCAACAAGCTCTCGGCCCACAAGGGCGTCAAATATGATGACAGGAATCTCACAGCCTTTGCTTCTGTCTACGCAGATTCTGTTCCCATGCCCAAGACTATCGAGACAAGTAACCTCTGGATGGAGCTTGAGATCGCCTTTACCAGGATCTGGAACGGTGAAGACTGCAACTCTACACTGAGGCAGGTCTCTGAGAGGATAATGACGCAGATAACAGGCACGCCCTACACAGAGACTGCGATACCCGATCCCCGTGATGTGGACATCACAGAGGGACTGAACGAAGATAATGATTGATAAAAATCTTTTTATCTAATAGAATAAAAAAGCATGGATGGGGTCCTCTCTAAAGGGAGGAAGCATGCAAAAGATATATTTGTTGTTATTGTCGTTGTTTATTGGATTATTCCTTTCGGGATGTACTTCCGGGAGGGCGGATTTGGTACTTACCGGAAGTTCCGGACAGGAGCTTTTGGAAGTAAATGCTGATGAGAGCGCACAGGGCGCTGATTCGGAGAATGACCCTGGCGGGGGGGATTTTACTGAAGATGCCGGGGCGCCTGTTGAGCCTGAAGATAAGAGCATCTTTGTCTATGTCTGCGGCGCGGTCAACAGTCCCGGTGTTTATGAGCTGGAAGAGGATAGCCGCGTGACTGATGCTGTTGAGGCAGCAGGCGGATTTTCCGAGGATGCTGACAGGGATTATGTCAATCTTGCAGCTCTTTTAGCTGACGGTATAAGGCTTAAGATCCCAACATCAGAAGAGACTTCGATGCAGGATCTTTCGGAGCTTGAAAGCTTTGATAAGCCAGGGGTCGATGCCGGGACCGGGGGTAGTGATAATCTCATCAATATCAACAGCGCTTCAGTTTCGGAACTTACGGCGCTTCCCGGGATAGGACAGTCAACGGCAGAAAAGATTATTAAATACCGCGATGAACACGGCAGGTTTAAATCCAAAGAAGATATAATGAACGTATCCGGGATAAAGGATAAGCTCTTTTCCAGGATATGTGATCAGATAACGGTATAAGTGTTGTGAAAGAAGTGAGGATATGAGTAAAAAAGCGCTTGTAGTCGATGACGAGAAAGCAATCGTAAAAGGAATAAAGTTCAGTCTTGAACAGGATGATATCGTGGTTGACTGTGCTTATGACGGGCAGGAAGCCCTCGATATGGCAAGGGCAACCGAGTATGACATCATACTTCTTGACGTCATGCTTCCCAAGCTCACAGGCTTTGAAGTATGCCAGCAGATCAGGGAGTTTTCCAATGTTCCCATCATCATGCTGACCGCCAAGGGCGATGACATGGACAAGATCCTGGGACTAGAGTACGGCGCTGACGATTATATCACCAAGCCCTTCAACATCCTTGAAGTCAAGGCCAGGATCAAGGCTATCATAAGGCGTACCGTGAGGACTACAGACACTGCCAAGGTCATGACCTTTGGTGACCTCAAGCTCAATGAGGAGTACAGAAGAGTATTTGTGGGAGAGCGTGAGATCAACGTGACAAGCAGGGAATATGAGCTTTTAGAGCTCCTTGCGTCAACACCGGGCAAGACCTACACGAGAGAGCAGCTTCTTGAGGCTATCTGGGGCTCTGACTATCCCGGAGATGAGAGGACAGTGGATGTTCACATCAGAAGGCTTCGTGAGAAGCTCGAGAACAACCCTTCAGAGCCAAGGTATGTCAGAACAAAGTGGGGAGCCGGTTACTACTTCCAGGCATAGTTTATGGATATTAATAACGGATTTAAGATAAAAGACATTTTCAAAAGTCTAAGGGTGCGATTCTTTATCATAGTTTTCCTGACGGGGCTCATCTCATGTCTTGTGGTGCACTTCGTCATTCTGGAGAGCTATGAGGATCGTGCTGTCAATGTGAAGTCTACTGAAGTACAGACACAGCTGCGAATTCTCGCCAATCACCTTATTGTTTCCAATTATCTTCAGGACACATCTTCAGAGGTCATCAATGCGGAGCTTGATATGCTCGCCAATCTCTATGACGGGCGTGTGATCGTCATCAATGACGATCTCAAGGTCGTGAAGGATACTTACAACATAAGTCAGGGCAAGACCATTATCTCAGAAGAGGTGGTGAACTGTCTTAAGACCGGGTCAAAAGGCGCTGTCTCCAAGTATGATGAGTCAAACGGATACATAGAGATCGTTACCCCGATCATAGAAAGCGAAGTCATTGAAGAGGAGGATGTGTCTTTATCGGAAAGGTCAGGTGAAGTGGTGAGAGGAGTTCTTTTGACCAGTGCTTCCACGGATACCATAGTGACCACTATGAGCATCTTGAGCCGAAGGGCACAGACCATTGAGATAATCATAATACTCGTTATTCTTGTGTTTGCGGCGCTGGTATCAATCCTGCTTCTGAGTCCCTTTAGAAGGATTACAGCTGCTATAAATGACGTAAAAGCAGGATATACCGATGAACCCATCAAGGGACCCAACTATCTTGAGACGGAGCAGATCATCAAGGCGTTCAATGCCCTGTTAAAGAGGATGAAGGCCCTGGATGATTCAAGGCAGGAATTTGTATCCAACGTCTCCCATGAGCTCAAGACTCCCATAACATCAATGAAGGTGCTGGCGGATTCGCTCCTTGCGCAGGAGGATGTACCCAATGAGGTGTACAGGGAGTTCATGGCGGATATCGGTGAGGAGATAGACAGAGAGGACAAGATAATCAACGACCTTCTTGCTCTCGTCAAGATGGACAAAAAGGCTTCGGGCCTTAACATAACTTCCGTTGATGTGGTGAACCTCACGGAGGTGGTTCTTAAGAGAATGAGGCCTATTGCCAGAAAACACAACATTGAGCTGACTCTTGAGAGCAAGAGAGCGATCACTGCTGAGATCGACGAAGTCAAGATATCACTTGTTATCATGAACCTTGTGGAGAATGCCATCAAATACAACAAGGACGAGGGCTGGGTCAGAGTCGAACTCGACGCGGATCACCAGTATTTCTATGTCAAGGTCATGGATTCCGGAACCGGAATACCTGAGGAGTCTCTTGACAGCATCTATGAGAGGTTCTACAGGGTTGACAAGTCAAGATCCAGGGAGATCGGAGGAACCGGACTTGGACTTTCAATTGCAAGAAATGCGGTACTTATGCACCGCGGAACTATAAATGTGGAGAGCAGACTCGACGAAGGAACAACCTTTACGGTCAGGATCCCTCTTACAAGTACTGCGACACAGGGCAAGTAAGCAAAGGAAAAATGAGAAGAGAACATTCATTTTCAGCAAAAAGAATACTGAGCCTTATCCTCATAACGGCCCTTGTAATGACAGTTCTTTCAGGGTGTGAAAAGCGGGTCAAAAATGATCCCAATGCCTTTAAGATCTACTATGTCAACAACAGTGAGACCGGTATCGTGGCTGTGGATTATGAGATAAAGAGTCCTTTATCCGACCCGGAAGCAGTTGCGGCAGAGCTCATCGAGCAGCTTGGAACGATGCCTGAGAGGCGCCAGTACGAGGCACCGCTTACAGGTGACGTGCACCTTATCGACTACTCTGTGAGTGACAAGCTCCTTACTCTTAATTTTGATACCCACTATGCCGACATCGGAAGGACAATCGAGATACTTGACAGGGCTGCCATAGTCAGGACCTTTACACAGCTTAAGGATATAGATTATGTGAGCTTCCAGGTTGAGGGTGCGCCTCTTACCGACCACTACGGCAATATCATCGGCAACATGTCGGCGGATACTTTTATCTTCAATGTGGGTAACGAGATCAACACCTATGAGAAGGTGGAGCTCAAGCTGTACTTTGCCAATGAGAGCGGCAACAGGCTGATCCCGGTATACAGGTCGGTTGTGTACAACAGCAACATTTCCATGGAGAGACTTGCAGTGGAGCAGATAATATCCGGGCCCAATACCGACATCTGTTTTCCCACGGTTTCACCAAACAGCAGGATCAACAGCATTAACGTCAAGGACGGAGTGTGCTATATCGACTTTGATCAGAGCTTTCTGACGCAGCCTTACAACGTAACTGCCGAGGTGGCACTTTATTCCATAGTGAACACCGTGGCAGAGCTTTTGGATGTCAATAAGGTGGCTTTTTCCGTTAACGGAGAGGCAGACTTTACTTTCATGGACCTTTCGGTCACAGGACCGTTCGAGAGAAATCTTGACATCATAGATTCCTGAATCAAAAAAGCATAAACAATTAAGCAGGAGTTTTATATGAAAAGGCCGTTATGCCTTATGGCGATTCTTTTGACGGCGGCTGTCTATCTTTATCTTGAGTTTTTTTCATCTGTAAATGAGGGCTTTACTGAACCTGACCTCACGGGCGAGCACATATCCGTTGTCGGAAGGGTGATGTCCAAGGAGTTCAAAAAGAGCTTTTCCGGTGAGTATCTGCCTGTCATCTACATTATTCCAATCGGTACGACAAATAAGGACCAATGGCAGGTCCAGTGCTATCTATCATCCCCGGATGAGGGTCTTGCTTGTATAGGCCAGACCGTGGAGGTTATGGGAAAAGTCAGCATCTTTCCAAAGCCGACCAATCCGGGAGAATTTGACAGTCGTCTCTATTATTCAACTTTAAAAATTTCATACAGATTAAGTGATGCCGTGATACTAAGAAAGGACCAAAGCGTCGACCAGTACCGCGAATCTCTTTTTAAGCTGCGCATCTTTCTTGAAGGCGCTCTTGATAAGTGCCTGAGCAGGGAGGATTCCTCGGTGATGAAGGCAATGCTGCTTGGAGATAAGGCCTTTATGGATGACGAGATAAAGGATATGTATAAGAGCAACGGGATCATGCACATTCTGGCGGTGTCGGGGCTTCACATATCTGTAATCGGTATGGGGATATATGAGCTTTTACGAAGGATCAACTATCTTTTTATGGGAGCGCTCGATAGGGTGACGGGATCGGAAAGCAGGTTGATGCTTAAGATAGAGACAGTTGTGCCATCTGTTATCGCTTCTGTCTTAATGTATTCCTACGGAGAAATGTGCGGGATGGGCTCTTCGTCATTCAGGGCAATCTGCATGTTTACCCTGAGGATCGCGGCACCGGTTTTTGGAAGGACCTATGATATACTCTCGGCACTTGCCCTCTCGGAGATACTTCTTTTGCTGGATCAGCCGCTGTATCTGTATAACAGTGGATTCCTGTTTTCATTTGGGGCAGTCATCGGTGTGGCTGTGATATCCCCCGTGCTTGGGGTGCCCTCTGTCACAGAATTTCTGATTGACCGGGGACTTCTGGATCCCGGGCAGTTTGGGGACAGCAACATAAGAGGAATGCGATTCGTGGATGATACGATCACACCTGTGCAGAAGGTGCTGAGTAAAGTGATCCTGGGACTTAGATCGGGGGCTTCCATTATGCTTGCGACACTGCCGGTATATGGTCTTTATTACTACACGTATCCCGTTCATTCACTGCTGCTGAACCTTCTTGTAATCCCGCTGATGGGAGGTCTTATGGTCATGGGAATCGCTGCTATGTCTGTAGGGAGTCTGTCTGTGATTGTGCCTGCCTTTATGGGAAGCGCTGCGATATCAGGTTTTCTTGAAAGTTTTTGCGTACTCATTGGACTTCCGGTGCATATAATTCTAAAATTCTACAGTCTGCTGTGTTCATCGACATTCCTCACAATGAAAATGACCTGGTACATGGGACACGCGAATAAGTGGCAGGCTCTTACATATCTCATCCTGCTTACCGGTTTTGTGTTGATTTCCCGGCAAAAGAGCCTTTTTAAAGGGAAGATGAATCCTGAACCGGCAAAGCTGCTGATCCTATTTGCAGCGGTCTTTACGCTTTCTTTTCACATAACCCCTCAGCTTGAAATAGACATGATAGATGTGGGGCAGGGGGATGGCATCGTTATATCCTGTGGCGGTAAAAATGTACTCATCGATGGCGGAAGCAGCAGTAAAAAGAATGTGGGGAAGTACCAGATAATTCCCTTTTTGAAATACAAGGGGATTGGAACACTTGATGCTGTCATTCTGACTCATGAGGACGAAGATCACTTAAGCGGCATCAGGGATATTTTCGATGACATGGAGAAGGGTGGCATCAGTGTCGAGAAGCTGATCCTTCCGGAGGTGGACCAATCCTGCAGGGGAGAGAACTACAAGGAGCTTCAGGAACGGGCAAAAGAGCTTAATATCCCTGCCTTATACATCAATACAGGAGAGTCATTTGGCATCGGAGAGGCAGAGTTTACCTGCATCAACCCGGCACTGGACATGAGGGTTCAAGGGCCCAACGAGTATTCAACAGTTCTTTTCATGAGGTATGGCAGATTCACAGCTCTTTTCACAGGTGATGTGGAGGGAGAAGGACTTGAGCATGTCAAAAAGCAGCTTAAAGAAGTCTCAGCAATTGAAAATAGCTTTAGCATTACACTTCTTAAGGTGGCTCACCACGGTTCACGGTACACGACGGATGAGGAATTTCTGAAACTCATAAAGCCGCAGATTGCCCTTATATCCTGCGGACGGGACAACTCCTACGGCCATCCCCATGAAGAACTTTTGCAGAGACTTGAAGCTGTGGGCAGCAGTGTGTACCGCACGGACAATAGCGGAGCGATTACGGTAGAGATCAGGAATGGGAAGGTGCGGACCTATGAGTATTCTGAAGGATAACAGTTTCATGGTGTGAATCTGAGTGGGAAAGTGAATAAATATTTGATTTATGAGTGAAAATAAGGAATCGATATATCTTTTTCTCCCTGAAAATGATAATATATTAACAGGGTTATAATTATTCATTTTTAGGAGGTATTCAGGGAATGAACAAAGTTGTAGTTGCAGGCGGCGGTGTATTGGGAACACAGATAGGACTGATGTGCGCATACACCGGACATGATGTTACTTTCTGGCTCAGAAGCGAGTCTTCCATAGGAAGAACCAAGCCAAAGATTGAACTCTATACCAAGGCAATGCTTGATGATCTTGCTGCAGCCAAGAATCTCATCGGCAATCCTCTGGGCAAGCTCCTCTATCCTAGGGGACTTATAAAGAGCTGGGACGGCATAACCGCTGAGCAGATCGATGCTCTTATAGAGCAGGGCAAAAAGAACATGACCGACAACGTACATATCGAGCTTGATATGGCTAAGGCCGTTGCCGGGGCAGATATTGTTATAGAGTCAATGGCTGAGGACCCTGAGGCCAAGATCGATGTTTATGAGCAGATGAGAGATCTTCTGGATGAGAAGACCATTCTGGTTACCAACTCATCAACACTTCTTCCCAGCATGTTTGCTGAGCACACAGGAAGACCTGAGAAATATCTTTCACTCCATTTTGCAAATACAATCTGGAAGAACAACACGGCAGAGGTTATGGGACATCCCGGAACTGATCCCGAGATCTTCAAGCAGGTTGTGGCATTTGCCGCTGAGATCAACATGATCTCTCTGGAACTTAAAAAGGAGCAGCCTGGTTACATCCTCAACTCCATGTTGGTTCCTTTCCTTTCAGCAGCTCAGGCTCTGTGGGCCAACGAGGTTGCAGATCCCAAGACCATTGACCTCACATGGCGTCTTGCTACAGGCGCTCCCAAGGGACCTTTCGAGATTCTTGACATTGTAGGCCTTGAGACAGCTTATAACATCAACCAGATGAAGCCCGGCGCACAGGAAGAGGGCAATATCTACAACAAGATCGGCAAGCTCTTAAAAGAGAAGATCGACAAGGGCGAGACCGGTATCAACAAGGGCAAGGGATTCTACGAGTACAACAACTAAGCAGGATAACCTGTTCAGGAACATATGATGATAAGGGATAAGGTTGTAATGACCTTATCTCTTATTTGTCTTTTTTGGTGGGGTCAGAAGTTGTTCCGTTTCCTCCGGGTGTTCCCTTGATGCCGCCTGCTATCTGGGCAAGTTCTTTATTTGTAAGCTGCTTTTCCTCAATATTGAGTTTTTCTACCTCTTTGATGTCTTCTTTTTTCATCATTTCCGAATCCCTCCGTAAATATCTTTGTTATAATAGTTTATACGATTTAAAAAGCCCTGTGGCAAAAATCATAATATTTTTTTGAAAGAGTTAAAAAATAAAAATGAAATCTGTAAACAAAGCCCAAAACAAATCTCTGAAGACGGTAGCGCTGAAGGTCATTTTAGCAGTAATGGTCGTGCTCCTTATCGTGACCACCAGCGTGTCTTTCTGGCTGTACATCTATTCGTACCTTCGCAGCTACAAGCACGAGCTGGATATGCTTTCATCCTACGTCTTCTCCAATATTGACAGGTCCTATCTGGAGGAACTGTTCGATGAGACTGAAAAGATATATGACAGTCTCCCGGAAGACATCAGGAAAGACCCATTCACAGATGAGTTCAAGGATAATTTTACATCTCTCATTGATGAGCGCTACAAAAATGCCAGAGGAGAGCTGGTAAGGTGCCGTGAGAGCACTGATATATCCAATATCTATATTGGATTCTACGACCGGGAACATGACAGGCTGGTAATAGTCCTGGACGGAGACATTGAGGCGTATTACTACATTCCGGGGCAGTATATATCCAACGAAAACGGATATCTCGAGAGCTGGAAATCCATCGGGAAGATCATGAAATCGGACTGGTTTATGTCTTTTGCCCACACTTCTCTCATAGGTTTTTCCGCGACAGATTATTTCCCCATCTACGGGGAGGGCGATGAGCTTTTGGGGCTTGTTGCCATAGACACTGATCTTGATTATTTTATCAGAGATTTTATCAGCTATCTGGTTCTTGTCATTCCTGCACTTCTTGTGGCATTTGGAATCCTTTCTTTCATCTACTCCAGGATTATGGACAGAATGGTAATTTCGCCTGTTCGCAAGCTTGCAAGCGCAGCCAAACAATACGCTGACAGGGACATGGTCAATGAGTCCGAAAATACTTCATATTTCAAGAATGTATCAGACTCTTCGGCCATCGAGATCACTGAACTGAGTGATACCATGTCTGAGATGGAACAGGAGATATACAACTCTATTTCCGAGATACGCCGTGTGAGTAAGGAAAAAGAGCGTATGGCGGCGGAAATGGATATTGCAGCTACGATTCAGAGATCCGCTCTTCCAAAAGAGTTCCCCGACTGCCCCGGATATGACATTCACGCATCGATGAACCCTGCAAAAGAGGTGGCAGGAGACTTCTATGATTTCTTTTACATCGATGACGATCATCTTGTCATACTTATTGCCGATGTGTCCGGCAAAGGCGTGCCTGCAGCTCTTTTCATGATGAAGGGCAAAGAAATTCTCAGAAACTGTGCTCTTAAGGGCGGAACGCCCGCCCAGATACTCGAAAGCGCCAACGAGCAGCTTGCAGTGGATAACGACACATCAATGTTCATTACGGTCTGGCTTGGTATACTGACTGTCAGCACAGGTGTCATAGCAGCTGCCAATGCCGGTCACGAGTACCCTTACGTCAAGGGCGAGGACGGCGTTTTCAGGATGGTCAAGGACAAGCACGGGCTTCCCTGCGGATCCATGGAGGGAATCCATTACAGGGATTATGAGCTTACAATACCTGAGGGCGGAGGCATTTTCCTGTACACGGACGGCGTTTCGGAAGCCATGAATTCTTCCAAAGAATACTTTGGCATGGAGGGAATAGACAGATCACTTAACAAATACAGCACCTGCTCCGCAAAAGAGCTGGATGAGGGTATGAAAAAAGATGTGGATTTCTTTGCGGGAGAAGAAGATCAGTATGACGATCTGACCATGGTCTGCGTCATGTCCTGAGAGATCAGATAAATCTTACGGAAACAATATTTTGGATTGAAGCTAAGCCATTATTCTCATTATGGGAGTAATGGCTTTTGTGGTGAAAAAAAGAACTGTTTATTCTGAAAATGGCTGAAATGCAGGTGGAGAGAGGAATGTGCAAAGGTGTCCAATAAAAGGGACAGCACAATATCTAGCGGTTGATTTTTAGAACAAACGTTCTTATAATGATAATTACAAACAGAACAAACGTTTGCGAATATATGTACGAGAGGAGGTGGTCTTGCATGGACGACAGGATAATACTTCACTCAGACTGCAACTGCTTCTACGCTGCCGTAGAGATGCTGCATGACCCTTCTCTTCGTGATGTTCCGATGGCAGTGGGCGGAGACGTTGAGGCGCGGCACGGGATAGTACTTACTGCCAACTATATAGCCAAGAGGCGCGGAGTTAAGACCGGCATGGCACTGTGGCAGGCAAGACAGGCCTGCAGAGATGTGGTCTTTGTTTCTCCTCACTACGATGAGTACATCAGGTTCTCAGGCAAGGCCCGAAGGATATATTCAGACTACACCGACCTGGTCGAGCCCTACGGCCTTGACGAGTCGTGGCTTGACATAACTGACTCGGCGCGGATGCTTGGAACAGCTGATGGGATGTCGATTGCAAGGGAGATCTCGGACCGCATCAGGAGAGAACTTGGCATAACGGTTTCCATAGGCATTTCCTGGAACAAGATCTTTGCCAAGTTTGGATCCGACTACAAGAAGCCTGATGCCATAACGAGGATTTCCAGGGAGAATTACAGGGATATCCTCTGGAGCGCTCCTGTCTCGGACCTTCTCTTTGTGGGGAGGCGCACTGACATCAAGCTCAGGAAGTACGGGATTCTGACAATAGGAGACCTCGCCAATGCTGACCCTGAGTTTTTGCACAACATTTTTGGGAAGATAGGATATGTACTCTATGCTTTTGCAAGAGGGGAGGACCGGACACCTGTTGCCGCCATGGGGCAGTGCGCACCGATTAAGAGCGTGGGGAACAGCACCACAACGCCGCGGGACTTGGTGAACAACAACGATGTGAGGATGGTCATATATCTCTTATCTGAGAGCGTGGCAGCAAGGCTTCGGGAGAACCATTTTGTCGGAGATGTCATAGGGATAAGCGTGAGGGACAATGGCCTTTACAGCTTTACCAGGCAGCACAAGATAAGGATTCCCACCAATATTTCTGAGGAGATTGCAGGATCTGCCTATGAGCTGTTCAAGGCCAATTACACCTGGGAGCATCCGATACGGAGCATAGGTGTAAGAGTGTCGGGTCTTGTGCCTGATACTACGCCGCACCAGACAGATCTCTTTAACACTGAGGCGCTCAGGGACAAATACTTAAAGGCTGACCTTGCGGTGACAGACATCCGCAGGCGCTTTGGCTATGAGTCGGTACTTCGAGGCATCATGTATTTTGACAGGGGACTTTCAGGACTTGATGCCAAGGCAGAGGATCATATGATCCATCCGGTCGGATATTTCCAGAACGGCAACAATGTTCTTAAGGAGAAAGAGTAGGGAATATGCTATGGCAATCAGGATAGGTCACAAGGTATATGTGGAGACAATAGTGAAGTTCACTGATGAAGGGATAATAAGGCCATTGTCCATAGAATGGGAGGATGGCAGGAAGTATGAGATATCAAGGGTCAGGGACTGCGTTCCGGGCGCCAGCAGGAGAGCCGGAGGAGCTGGGCTCATGTACACATGCATCGTGGATGGGAAGGAGATACACCTGTATTATGAGGATAGCCCGTCCGGGGCAAAATGGTTTCTGGAGTCGAAGGCATAACCGAGAAGGAGGTTGTTTCATGACATACGGAGTTGATTTTGATGGTACTCTGAGTTTGGGATTATGGCCTGAAGTGGGGCCGGCCAACAGGGAATTGTTTGATTTTCTTATAAGAAAACAACGTCAGGGTGATAAGCTGATACTCTGGACCTGCAGAGCGGGAGATGCGCTTGAAGATGCCGTGGACTTCTGCAGAGAGAACGGACTTGTATTTGATGCGGTCAATGATAATCTGCCTGAAGTGGTGGAGCGTTACGGCTCTAATTCCAGGAAGATCACCTGTGACTATTATATTGATGACAGGGCAGTTCATGCCGATGAATACAGATTTACCTGCGATGTTGACATGAACAGGATAGAGGCAGCGCTGATCCGCTATGCTGACAGGATAGCTACAGCGGTATGAGCAGGCACTTTCTTCATATCATGACAGATATGGCAGTCAATAAGGGATTTTTACAACAGGTCACTGAGCTTTTTTCCGAAGAAGAAGTTCTTCTCCAGCTCATAGAATTCTGTCCACATGGATATGGTTCTGCACACGCCGGCGCGGGGACATTCTTCAGCATTGTCCTCAAGACATGCGACAGGGGCGAATGTACCTTCCATCTGTTCGATTATCTCACCTATGGAGTATTCTTCCGGAGAGCGGGTGAGCATATATCCACCGTGCTTCCCGCTGGCACCCTTTATGAGTCCGCCTTTGACCAGGTCTTTGGCAATTATCTCCAGGTACTTCTTTGAAATATCCTGTCTTTCGGCAATATCTTTAAGAGGAACCGGGTCATCCCTGCCTTGCTGTGCCAGGTCTATCAATATTCTGAGTGCGTAACGGCTCTTTGTCGAAAACATTTCCCCCTCCTTACAGCTGTTTACTATTATTGTATCAGATATTAATTAAGTTGCAGCAGTTGTACTGATAGCTTTAACTTATATGAAGTGATAAGTAATGATTATTATAAAACATATTGACATAGTAGGTAAATAGAAATATCATTACAACAACACTTTAAAGCACTACAAGATGCTTGATATAGAATCATAATCAGGAGGAGTTGGATATGAGTTACAGATTTGAGACACTTCAGTTACATGTAGGACAGGAACAGCCGGACCCCGCAACAGACGCAAGAGCGGTACCAATCTACCAGACAACATCATATGTGTTCAGGAACAGTCAGCATGCTGCCGACAGATTCGGCCTCGCTGATGCAGGCAACATCTACGGAAGACTTACAAACTCCACACAGGATGTACTTGAGAAGCGACTTGCGGCTCTTGAGGGCGGAAGCGCAGCGCTTGCACTTGCATCCGGTGCAGCAGCCATCACATATACCATAGAGGCTCTTGCAGCAAACGGCGGACATATTGTAGCTCAGAAGACAATTTACGGCGGTAGCTACAACCTTCTTGCACATACGCTTCCACAGTTTGGTATTAAGACTTCTTTTGTTGATGCTCATAACCTTTCAGAGGTGGAAGCAGCAATTCAGGATAACACAAGGGCAATATATCTTGAGACACTCGGCAATCCCAACAGTGACATTCCTGACATCGATGCTATAGCAGAGATTGCTCACAGGCACGGACTTCCTCTGGTGATCGACAACACCTTCGGTACACCGTATCTTATAAGACCCATTGAACACGGTGCTGACATTGTCGTACATTCAGCAACCAAATTCATCGGTGGTCACGGGACAACCCTCGGAGGAATCATAGTCGAGTCCGGCAGGTTCAACTGGAAAGAAAGCGGCAATTATCCTCAGATAGCAGCTCCGAATCCAAGCTATCACGGCGTTTCTTTCTATGATGCAGTGGGACCTGCAGCTTTCGTTACATATATCAGGGCAATCCTTTTGAGAGATACGGGAGCAACTATTTCTCCATTCAATGCATTCCTTCTTCTGCAGGGCGTTGAGACTCTTTCCCTGAGACTCGACAGACATGCTGAGAATACCAAAAAGGTTGTGGAATTTCTGAAGAACCATCCCAAGGTAGAGAAGGTCAACCATCCCTCTCTTTCAGATCACCCGGATCATGCGCTCTACGAGAAGTATTTCCCTAACGGCGGCGCTTCGATATTTACATTTGAGATCAAGGGAGGCAGGGATGCAGCATGGAAGTTCATTGACAACCTTGAGATATTCTCACTTCTTGCAAATGTCGCTGATGTCAAGAGTCTTGTGATCCATCCTGCATCAACAACGCATTCTCAGCTCAATGACGATGAGCTCGCTGATCAGGGTATAACTCAGAGCACCATCAGACTTTCTATAGGTACAGAACATATTGATGATATTATTGCAGACCTTGAGAAAGGCTTTGCAGCAGTATAAATAATTATTTATGGAGGAGAAAACTATGAAAAAGGATCTATTGACCAGAGCAACAGGAGTATTCACAGCGGCAACCCTTATCGCAGGGGTGGTAACAGGATGCGGAAGTACTGCAGGCGCTTCCAGTGTTGAGGCCAAAACAGATTCCGCTCCTGCTTCATCCGAGGTTTACAGGACTCTTGATGAGATTAAGGAGAGCGGTACTATCAATATCGGAGTGTTTTCTGACAAGAGCCCCTTCGGATATGTTGACGAGAACGGTGAGTATGCGGGATATGATGTGTTCTTTGCAGAGAGGATAGGTCAGGACCTGGGGGTCAAGATCAATTACGTGTCAACAGAGGCAGCTAACAGGATTGAGTACCTTCAGACAGGTAAGGTTGACATCATCCTTGCTAACTTCACCGTAACTGAAGAAAGAGCTCAGGAAGTTGATTTCGCGCTTCCGTATATGAATGTTGCACTCGGAGTTGTGTCACCTTCTGATGCGGTTATCGAAAGCCTTGACAATGTAGGCGCTGATGACGAGATCATTGTCATATCCGGAACCACAGCAGAAACGTATCTTGAGAAGAACTATCCGGATATCAAGCTTCAGAAGTATGATGCCTACGCTGAGGCCAAGACAGCTATTGAAAACGGCAATGCAGCAGGCTGGGCCAATGACAACACCGAAGTAATTGCGTTTGCAATTGAGAACGAAGGCTTTACGGTGGGCGTTCCTTCACTTGGAGATTCAGACACGATCGCACCTGCAGTGACGAAAGGCAATGAAACTCTTTTGACCTGGCTCAACGATGAGATCAAGGCAATCGGCGAGGAGAATTTCTTCCATGCTGATTATGAGGCAACACTTCTTGATACTTACGGTGCAGATTACGAGGACACTCTTGTAGTAGAAGGTGGCAAGGTACAGTAATAATGGATGTTGAGGTTTTGAAGACCTATTTGCCTCTCTACAACGAGGCAATCCTTCTGACAATCAGGATCGGATGGCTTGGAATCCTGGCAGCCTTTGCAATAGGGCTGCTGGGAGCAGTTATCCAGTATTTCAGGATACCAATACTTAAAAGGATCACGGCTGTTTACATAGAAGTGTTCAGAAACACACCGCTTCTTGTCCAGCTCTTTTTTATTTATTTCGCACTTCCCAAGATTGGATTAAGAATCTCTGCTGAGGCCTGCGGAATCCTTGGACTTGGACTTATAGGCGGAGCATATATGATCGAGACTGTGCGAAGCGGTCTTGAGTCCGTAGACAGAATTCAGAGCGAAAGCGCGTTGTCACTGGGTATGACCAGGGGGCAGGTGTTTTTCTATATTATTCTGCCCCAGGCTTTTTCAATCAGCATTCCGGGGGTTGTTGCCAATGTGATCTTCCTGCTTAAGGAGACTTCTGTTTTTTCAACTATCAGTCTCATGGATCTTATGTTCACAGCCAAGGACCTTATAGGAATGTATGCCAAGACCATAGAATGTCTTTTTCTCCTGGTTGTGTACTATCTGATAATGCTCCTTCCGGTGTCGATAGTTGGAACGATAGTAGAGAGGAGGGCACGATATGCACAGTTTGGGGATTGATGTTCTTTTTAAGGGAACCAACATGATAAGGCTTCTTAAGGGGCTTTGGGTCTCTGTGGAAATAAGCCTTGTATCTGTGGTCATAAGCATTGTGCTGGGACTTGTTGTGGGAGTTTTGATGACTTCGCAGAACAGGGGCATTAAGGCTGTTTTGCGGTTATACCTCGAGACCGTGAGGATCATGCCTCAGATGGTACTTCTTTTTATTGTCTATTTCGGAAGCACGAGAGTATTTGGTCTCAATATCTCGGCTGAACTTTCTGCTCTTATAGTTTTTGTGTTCTGGGGTACAGCTGAAATGGGCGATCTTGTGAGAGGTTCCATCAAAAGCATCGCCAGAATCCAGTATGAGTCTGCATATGCTCTTGGACTTAACAAATTTCAGGTGCATTATTACATAATATTCCCTCAGACATTAAGAAGACTGATACCGCTTTCCATAAATCTTGTCACAAGAATGATCAAGACAACTTCACTTGTTATGATGATCGGTATCGTGGAAGTATTAAAGGTGGCGCAGCAGATAATCGAGGCCAACAGGAGATCATCACCAAACGCGGCATTTGGCGTATTTGCAGTGGTTTTTCTCCTGTATTTTGTGGTGTGCTGGCCGGTCTCCAGACTGGCAGCTTCATTGGAAAAAAGGTGGGCATAAATTGAGCGATCTGGTAAGAGTTAAGCATTTACATAAAGAATTCGACAACAATGTAGTTCTTAAGGATATTAACCTCTCTGTCAAAAAAGGCGAGGTAGTTGTTATCATCGGGCCATCAGGCTGCGGAAAGAGCACGTTCTTAAGGTGCCTCAACGGTCTTGAGAGCATAGAGAGCGGAGCAGTCGTAATAGATGGACTTCCTGTGAATCCGGATAAAAATGATATCTATAAGATCAGGCAGAAAATAGGTATGGTCTTTCAGTCCTATGAACTGTTTCCGCATAAGACTGTCCTTGAAAACATCATTCTTTCGCCTGTTAAGGTACAAAAGAGATACAAGGATGACGCGATAAGGGAGGCACTTGTTCTCCTTGATAAGGTTGGACTTGTGGAAAAAAAAGATTACTATCCAAGACAGCTGTCGGGCGGACAGAAGCAGAGGGTTGCGATAGTGAGGGCACTTATAATGCACCCGGAGGTGCTGTTGTTTGACGAAGTCACCGCTGCCCTTGATCCTGAGATGGTACATGAGGTTTTGCAGACCATGCTGGATCTTGCAAGAAGCGGATCGACCATGGTGATAGTCACTCATGAAATGGCTTTTGCAAGAGCCGTGGCGGACAGGATTGTATTTTTTGACCAGGGTGAGATTGTTGAAGAGTCAGAGGATGTCAAGAGTTTTTTCAATGCGCCTACGACAGAGAGGGCAAGGAAATTCCTCAAGACGTTTGCATATGAATGAGAACTTCTCAGTAAGCAGTGCAAGTGATAATATATAAGAAAACGCTGGCACATACGAGGTGAGGATGTATGACACTTATTTCCGGGAGCAATAACTGGGCACTGCTTTCAATAATGTTCTTTTCAGGCTTTATCGCAATATATCTTGAGCAGAAGTACAAGTGGGCGGCTAAGATATCCGGAGCGGTCATAACGCTTCTTATTGCTGTTGTACTGACCAATCTCAGTATTATTCCAACGAGTGCTCCGGTTTTTGACGATGTTGTGTGGGGATATGCCGTGCCATTGGCGATACCGCTTCTTTTGCTCAATGCCAACATATTCAGGATATGGAGAGAAACCGGGAGATTTCTCTTGATATTCCTTATCGGCTCTGCGGGAACACTTGTCGGGGCCCTATGCGCAGCAATGCTGTTATCGGGTGTCATTGAGGGGCTTCCCGGAGTTGCGGCGATGATGACAGGCTCGTATATCGGGGGCGGTGTTAATTTCACGGCTGTAGCCGATGCCTTTCATGTGGACTCGGCACTGATCTCCTCTGTGACAGTGGCAGATAACCTGAACATGGCACTCTACTTTATGATCCTTATCGGAATTGCATCAAGTGCCTGGTTTAGAAGGCATTTTCCTCATCCGCACATAGACAGCGTGGAAGCTGATGGACGAGGCGAAGACGGAGAGACTCTTGCAGCAAGATACTGGGGACGAAGTGAGATCTCACTTAAGGATATTGCCGCGGCGTTGGCCTATTCAGCAATTGTAGTTACTTTCTCCAAACTGCTGGCCGGATTCTTTACCGGTGTGATCCCAGATAGCAATGCATTTTTCAGGATGCTTAATACATTCTTTGGAAGCCAGTATGTATGGATAACCAACATCTCCCTTGTGTTTGCTTCTTTCTTCGACAGGCAGGCTCAGAGCATTCACGGCGCCAAAGAGCTGGGAACCTGGCTCATATACCTTTTCTACTTCGTGATAGGTGTGCCTGCATCCATTATCATGATCATCAAAAATGCACCGCTCCTTCTGGTGTTTTGTCTTATTCTTGTTATTTCTAATATGCTTTTCTGCTTTATATTCGGCAGACTTCTTAAGTTTAATCTGGAAGAGATCATACTTGCTTCCAATGCCAATATCGGCGGACCTACTACTGCGGCGGGAATGGCCATAGCCCAGGGATGGAACGCTCTGGTGGCGCCCTGCATGCTGGTGGGCACATTTGGATATGTCATAGGAACCTGGCTTGGTATCATTGTTGGATCGATTTTAGGAGCGTGACGACATGACAGATCAAAGAGTTTTTCCTATTTCTGAGGACTCATCAGGCTTTGTGAGTGTTTCTGATGCGGATCCCGATGTGATCCTCGAGATCAGATATTTTTCAACGTACAACTTCATAGGAGAGAGGATAGACGGATACATAAGTCCTATAGCTCTTTTGACAAAAGAAGCTGCCGGGGCTTTAAGGCGCGCAAGCAGTGACTTTAAGAAAATGGGCTATCGGATAAGAGTTTTTGACGCCTACAGGCCGCAGAGAGCTGTGGACCACTTTGTCAGGTGGGCAAGGGATCTTGAGGATGTGAGAATGAAGGAAATATTCTATCCTGATGTGGACAAAGAGAATTTGTTCCGGGAAGGATATATAGCCCGGCACTCAGGTCACAGCAGGGGAAGCACCGTGGACATTACGCTTTTTGATATGGTCCGCGGCGCTGATGCAGACATGGGAAGCTGTTTTGATTATTTTGGAGATATCAGCCACAGCGACTATGAGGATATTTCAAAAGAGCAGCTCGATAACCGAAAGCTCCTGCGGGAAGTGATGATCCAAAACGGATTTATCCCTCTCAAGGAAGAGTGGTGGCATTTCACCCTTAAGGATGAACCATATCCGGAAACTTATTTTGATTTTCCGGTTGAGTAATATACATGACTTTTTGATCGCAGGATGGGCGTCGTGAGAATTGCATATTTTTAGCGATTTGTCAGCTCCTATACGCATGGTATAGACTATGAAAAGCTCATCGCAGGTATAAGGAAGGGCGATGGCCTCATAAAGCCCGAGAAGGATAAGAAGACCCAAACAGACCATGGAATTTAACAGGAATACTACAACAAAGAAGATGACAGATCTTAATTGAGGAGTAAAACGGAGTGATCATCAAATGATAAAGCTTGTAAAACTGGACAAAACCAGGATAGTCATCCGCTGCCGCGACGAGCGAACACGGGAGCAGGTAGAGCGACTTTTTGCGAAAGGATGAGGCGTGATAAGATGACACAGAATTTTGACATTGATCTTTCCAGAGATAATGACCAGGGGGAGCTTGAGATGCAGGTTTCCTCCATTTGTCAGAAGGACGGAAAGAAGTTTGCCTATGTCACTTTTTCAGATGGCAAAAGATTTGCTGAAGGTGAGATTCCCGCATGCACTATAGTGAGGAACGATGGATTTACCCCTAAGGAGGTGGCAGGGCTGGAGTTGTATCTCAGGCAGAATCTTGATATGCTTAAATCCATGGCAGCTGCCATCAATCCGATTAAGGCTATGATGAAATAGGTTAGGAGTATGAGTATGAAAATGAGTAATATTGAGAGGCGGGATAAAGAGCTGGTCTACATCTCCGATGATGAGGTCTTTGAGCAGCAGAAGATAGCAAGAAAGCTTACACAAGAGCTTAACACTGCTGACAGATCTGATTTTGACGGGGTAAAAGAGATCGTACAAAAGCTTCTTGGAAAGAGCGATGATACAACTTTTATAAATCCTCCGTTTTACTGCGACTACGGAACACATATAGAAGTCGGCAGGAATTTCTTTTGCAATTATAACTGTACAATGCTGGATGTGGGCATGATCCGTATCGGCGATAATGTTCAGATGGCGCCCAATGTTGCTATCTATACGGCAGGACACCCGGTTCATCCTGCGACCAGGAACTCTGCCTACGAGTATGGTATCGATGTGACGATAGGCAACAATGTCTGGATTGGAGGCAATGTTGTGATCTGTCCCGGTGTGACTATCGGCGACAATGCCGTGATCGGTGCGGGATCAGTCGTTTTAAGGGATATACCTGCCTGGACCATCGCTGCAGGCAATCCATGCAAGGTGATCAGGAAGATAACAGAAGATGACAGAAGAAAGTTCTATGCCGGCAGGGATATTGACGATGAGGCGTGGGAGCATATACAGCAGATTGAAGCGCAGTCTGATGATCCCGTCAAATTCCCGTCAGCAGTTTGAGAAAAAGCCTGATTGGCAATGAAACAAACTGATCTAAGAACATCAGAATCTCTGTTGTTACCATTCACGGTTTTAATAATTCTTTTGTTCCGGAGCGCCGCGGTCGGGGACCGCGGCGCTCTACAGCAAATGATATGGAAAAACCGTGAATGGTAACACTCTGTTAAAGAGAAATATGCTGTGGCAGGCCACCTACAAAAATAGGTGTAAGTTCAGCCTGAATGAGCGGATATGCATAATCGATAAATTCCTGTTTCATCTGTGTGTGATCTTCATTGACCCATTCAAGAGGTACCTTCTTCTCAAGATTAGCAATCTCTGAAATGGGATGGAGCTCGGTGGTGCACTGGTATGGTGCGTTGGAAATGCGATTTAATGCAACCATTTCACCGGTGTGACCTTCGAAGGCTGCCTTTACTGCGGCTCCGCCTACCTGGTAAGCCTCGGTGATGTCAGTTCTGCTGGTGAGGTGACCGGCGCATCTCTGAAGGGTGGAGAGCTCTATGCAGCGGGTCTTGGTGTCAAGCTTCTTGGCGATAGTGTTTGCAAGGAAGCGGGCAGTGCCTGTAAGGCTCTTATGTCCGAAGGCATCCACCGCATGAACGTCATCTGAAAGCTCACATACATAGCGGCCATCTTCAAGCTTAACGCCCTCAGAAACCGCGATAACGATGCTGCTCTTTGTCTCCTGCATCTTTCTGACCTTCTCCATAAACCTGTCTACGTTAAATGGAACTTCCGGAAGGCATATCATGTCGACACCCTCGCAGTCCCAGCCCTTGGCAAGGGCAGCGGCAGCGGTGAGCCAGCCGGCATTTCTTCCCATTATCTCTACAACAGTTACATACTTTGTGCCGTAAACCGTTGCATCTCTTATTATTTCTTTCATAACAACGCCGATGTATTTGGCTGCGGAACCGTATCCCGGTGTGTGGTCGGTAACAGTAAGGTCGTTGTCGATGGTCTTGGGAACTCCGATGAAGCGGATATCACTTCCTTTTTCTGCACCGTAAAAGGCAAGCTTGTTGATGGTATCCATGCTGTCATTGCCGCCGATATAAAAGAAATATCCAATATTCATGGAATCGAGCTTATCAAAAATTCTGTCATAGACCTCTTTTGCCCCGTTGTCCTCAAGACCCGGAAGCTTGTACCTGCAGCTTCCAAGATAGCTTGAAGGTGTGCGCTTTAACAGCTCAATATCCATTGGCTTTGTGAAAATCTCAGAAAGATCCACATATCTGTCTTCAAGAAATCCCTGTATACCGTTGCACATGCCGTAAACGTGCTCTGATCCGCGGCTCTTTGCTGCCTCAAAAACCCCTGCGAGGCTGGAATTGATAACCGATGTTGGTCCGCCTGACTGTCCTACTATAGTATTCTTCATTACCCGTCCCTCCATTTTCAAAAATAAAACATGATATATAGTTAATTGTCTGATAATAGAATAATACCGTTTAATATATTCCATTGAAAGAGCTTACATTCTTGCAAATGTGGCATATCATGAACTATACACTTGATTCAATCCGGAATCCAAATCGGCTCCGGGGAGGGGCTGCCATGAAAAAAGCAGCCTGATATCAAGGGGCAGTATGCTGAGCACTTGTGCTCGGGCAACGCTAGACATCAGGCAGCTATTAAAAAAATCACCCGGCACGTGGAAAGCCGGGTGATAATTGTGATTCAAAAATATATACTTTTTTGAATGATACGGCATGTTCATTGACCGGGATAAATTTCAGAACCGCCTTGAGTATCAGGATACCTGACTGCTGATCCAGCTCTTGATATCTGAAACACCTAGAATCTTCTCGAAGCTCTCGCCTGACTTGACTACGAGAGTAGGAGCCTGCATGATCCCGAATTTCTCGACAAGATCGGGATTCTCGTTGGCATCGAGAGTCTTGTAAATAACGCCTGCTTTGTCAAGAAGAGAGCCTGCGATCTTGCAGTTCGGGCAGGTTGCGGTCTTGAAAAGCATTATTGTGCCTTCACTTACGTTTATGGCGTTCATGCTTGAGTCATTGTTGGACTTCTTGACTGCTGCTTCTGTAAAGCTCACTTGCTTGGGACCCTTGTGAGTAAGAGTGGAGTGTCCGATGTCATAAACCTTGCGGTCCTTGTACTCCTGAGCCTTGCCGTCGTTCCAGTTGGCAACAGGGCGGTAGTAACCGGTAATCCTGCTGTATACCTCTGTTTTGGCACCGCAGTGAGGACATACAGACTGCTCACCTGCAAGATATCCATGCTCCTTGCACACTGAGTATGTAGGAGACATGGTGTAGTAAGGAAGCTTGTAGTTCTCGGCAATCTTGCGCACAAGATTTGCTGCAGCCTTCCAGTCGGGAAGCTTCTCACCGAGGAACGCATGGAATACGGTTCCTGAGGTGTAGAGTGTCTGGAGCTCATCCTGGATATCGAGGGCTGAGAAGATGTCCTCTGTATATCCGACAGGAAGGTGTGATGAGTTGGTATAGTAAGGAGTTCCGTTCATGTTGGCTGTGATTATGTCGGGATAGAGCTCCTTATCATGCTTGGCAAAGCGGTAAGTAGTTGACTCAGCAGGTGTTGCCTCAAGGTTGTAGAGCTCACCGTCGTATTTAACCTGATACTCTGAAAGGCGCTCTCTCATGTGACGAAGTACTTCCTGTGAGAACTTCTGTGTGCGCTCATCTGTCATATCTACGCCCAGCCACCCGGCATTGAGTCCTACTTCGTTCATGCCGATAAGACCGATGGTGGAGAAGTGGTTAGCGAAGGTTCCAAGGTACCTCTTGGTGTAAGGGTAGAGACCCTGGTCAAGAAGCTTGGTGATAACCTGCCTCTTGGTGTGGAGACTTCTTGCTGCGATATCCATGAGATGATCCAGCCTCTTGTAGAAATCCTCTGCATCCTTGGCAAGGTAGGCAATCCTTGGCATATTGATTGTAACAACCCCGATTGAGCCTGTGGACTCACCTGATCCAAAGAAACCACCTGATTTTTTACGCAGCTCCCTCAAATCGAGACGAAGCCTGCAGCACATGGAGCGCACGTCTGAGGGCTCCATGTCGGAGTTGATGTAGTTGGAAAAATAAGGTGTGCCATACTTGGCAGTCATCTCAAACAGGAGCTTGTTGTTCTCTGTCTCGCTCCAGTCGAAATCGCGTGTTATTGAATATGTGGGAATAGGATACTGGAATCCGCGTCCGTTGGCATCGCCCTCGATCATGATCTCGATGAATGCCTTGTTGACCATGTCCATTTCCTTCTGACAGTCGCCGTAGGTAAAGTCAAGCTCCTTGCCGCCCACGATTGCATTGAGATTCTTAAGGTCTGCGGGTACAGTCCAGTCAAGTGTTATGTTTGAGAAAGGAGCCTGTGTGCCCCAGCGGCTCGGTGTGTTGACGCCGTATACAAATGACTGTATGCACTGCTTAACCTCCTTCTGAGAGAGGTTGTCAACCTTGACGAAGGGTGCAAGATATGTGTCGAAGGATGAGAATGCCTGTGCGCCTGCCCACTCGTTCTGCATGATTCCAAGGAAATTGACCATCTGGTTACAGAGTGTTGAGAGGTGGCTGGCAGGAGATGATGTGATCTTGCCGGGAACTCCGCCGAGACCTTCCTGAATGAGCTGCTTGAGGCTCCAGCCCGCACAGTAACCTGTAAGCATGGAGAGGTCATGGATGTGGATTGCTGCACTTCTGTGTGCGCCGGCGATCTCCTCGTCATAGACCTCTGAAAGCCAGTAATTGGCTGTGATGGCACCTGAATTGGAGAGAATAAGACCGCCCACTGAGTATGTTACGGTAGAATTCTCCTTGACACGCCAGTCGTTGATCTTGAGATAATCGTCCACAAGATCCTTATAATTAAGAAGGGCTGAGTTGACGTTACGAACCTTCTCACGTTGTTTACGATATAAGATATAAGCCTTGGCTACATCTGCGTAACCTGACTCGGAGAGCACCTTCTCGACGCTGTCCTGAATCTCTTCTACTGTGATCCTTCCGTTGCTGACCTTGGACTCAAAGTCGGAAGCAACCCTCAGTGAAATGAGGTCGATCACACTTGAATGATAATCCTTTTCTAAAGCTACGAATGCCTTGGTTATGGCTGCTGAAATCTTGGCAATATTGAATTCGGCAACTGCACCGTCTCTTTTAACTACCTGATACATAATATCCCCCTTAAACTAAAGACTATCTAGTTGATAGGATAGCATAAGGGGGCAAAATAGTCAACATATAGACAGGATAATTAATGCAGACACAAGATATTGTGGTTAGGTTTTCGCATAGCCCTAGCTTATCATTATAGCGTTTGTTATCGTTAAATTCCTCTCAGATGAGAGTTTGACACATATTTTTTGACGATATTAAGATAATTTTCCATGGCTTCGTCCGAGGGTGGAGTAAGAGTTGTGTCAGGTACAGTGTCCCTTACGGTGAATTTCTGAAGGTAGTAGGCCCTGGCATTTAAGATCATTTTCCCGATATCCTCAAAGTCCTTTTCCTCGTGCAGCTCATTCACCACAGTGGTCCTGAACTCATAGGGGATGTCTCCCTCTTTTATCACGGAAATGCTCTCAAGTATCCTGTCGGTATCAGGATTTTCCAAACCGGACGTTATCCCATATTTCGTCAAAGAGTTTTTGATATCCATGGCTACATAGTCAATCAGCCCGGCATCATAGAGCTCTTTAAGCCTGTCGGGGTGGTAGCCGTTGGTGTCCAGCTTGACCTTGAAACCAAGCTCTTTGATCCCCGCGGCAAAAGAAGCCAGGTCGCTTCGAAGAAGAGGTTCTCCGCCTGTTATGGCAACTCCGTCCAGAAGTCCTTTTCTCTTATTTAAAAAGGTAAAGAAGGCCTTATCATCCGTCACGGGATCAAAAGAGCCGTCCACAAGCTCGTAGTTGTGGCAGAAGGGACACTTAAAATCGCATCCTCCCAGAAAAACCGTACAGGCAATTTTCTCCGGAAAATCCAGAAGAGTCATTTTTTGCAGCCCATGGATCAACATATTGTGCCTCCACATCTGTTTTTTTATATTTTTATGAGCACATATAGTATATCAAAAATCTGCCAATCTATGTTAACATATAGATTGAGGTGTAAAAAAATGGCAGTTAAGACATCGGATTTTCCGGTCAAGCAAAGACAGCTTAATGAGAATCTTAAGGCGGGGATATACAGCCCATGCTATCTGATATACGGAGATGAAGCTTACCTCAGATTTCAGAACAGGGACAAGATTGTTAATGCAATCGGCCTGGACGAGTCATCCATGAATTTCAACAGATATGAGGGTGAGCATGCCAATGCAGCTGAGATAATAGGAATGGCAGATACCATGCCATTTCTTTCCGATAAGAGGCTGATCCTTGTTGAGAACAGTGGCTTTTTCAAGAGCGGCTCTCCTGAGATGGCGGAGTACCTTGGAAGGCAGTCAGATACTACGATACTTGTTTTTGTTGAGAAAGAGGTTGATAAGAGGAAGGATGTATACAAGGCTCTTTCCAAAAAGGGCTTTGACATAGAATGCATTACTCAGTCTGATGACAGCCTGAAGACCTGGATAAGGACGAGATTTAAGAGCGAAGGCAAGGCAATCTCGCCCGGTGCATGTGCTTTTTTCCTGGACAGGGTCGGGACCGACATGTCAAACATAGCAAGTGAAATTGAAAAGTTGGTATGTTACTGTTTGGACAGGAGCGAGATAAGAGAGGAAGATATTGACGCAGTAAGTGCCAACTACCTCACCGGCAGGATATTTGCCATGACAGATGCTATTGCTGAGAAGAACCAGAAGAGAGCCATCGAGCTGTACTATGGTCTGCTTGCCCTCAAGGAGCCGCCCGCCAAGATACTTTCACTGATAACCAGACAGTTCAATCTTATGTATCAGGTCAAAGAGATGTCTTCTTCCGGCAGGGGTAACTCTGAGATAGCTTCAGCACTTAAACTTCAGCCGTTTATAGTCGACAAGTACAGGAGATGGGGCAGGATCTATACACCTGAGCAGCTTAAGGATGCGCTTGAGATGTGCGCTGAGAGTGATACAGCTGTCAAGACCGGCAAGCTCGACCAGATAATTAGTGTTGAGATGGTGATAATAAGGTCCACACAACCGTCCTGATTAACTTAAAGGTTTGAAATTAGCAAAAAGTTAGCTTATACTATACTGATGTGTTTTATGAAAAGAGGTAAATATGGCAGAAAGACCAAGACCACAGGAAATCTACAGGCATTTCAAGGGCAATCTGTACCAGATAGTGACCCTTGCCACTCACTCGGAGACCGGGGAAGAGATGGTGGTTTATCAGGCACTTTACGGAAACTACAAGGTTTATGTAAGACCACTTGATATGTTTATGTCTGAAGTGGACAGGATCAAGTACCCATCGGTTCAGCAGAAGATGCGCTTTGAGAAGGTTTCGCCTATGCAGACGCCTTTAACTCCCAAAGAGACTGTAACACCACAACATAAGCCGCTGCCTGACTTTGACCGGGATCACCCGGTGCGCCTTCAGCTTGATCTAAAGGGCGCAGACACAACGGGTGTTATGAGTAAGTCCGTGGATGAGGAAGCGTCTGACCTGAATCTTGATCCGCTGGTGATCCGGTTCATGGATGCCGACCTTGCTTCAGAGAAGAACGACATTCTCTCCAGATTAAGACCCACAATAACTAATGATATGATTGATATAATGGCCATGTCTGTGGGTGTTGTCATAAATGAAGGCGATGTATATGACAGATATGAGGACCTGAGAAACTGTCTCAGTACCATGGAGAAATTTGAGAGCACAAGATTAAGGTAAGGAGTTAATATGAAATTACTATCTATCGCAGTACCATGCTACAATTCACAGGATTATATGAAGAAGTGCATCGACTCCCTTCTTGTTGGAGGAGAAGAGGTTGAGATCCTGATAGTCGATGACGGTTCCAAGGACAGAACAGCTGAGATCGCAGATGAATATGCAGCCAAGTACCCGACTATCTGCAAGGCGATTCATAAGCTCAACGGCGGTCACGGATCTGCAGTTAATGCAGGTATTGAGAATGCAACCGGACTTTTCTTCAAGGTTGTTGATTCCGATGACTGGGTTAAAGAGATCGCATACAGGAAAATCCTCAGCACTCTTCAGGAACTTGCCGGCGGAGATACGCAGATCGACCTTCTCATAAGTAACTTTGTGTACAACAAAGTGGGAGAGAAGCGTCATAAGGTGATGCGCTACAACAGAATGTTCCCCATTGAGCAGGTATTTACCTGGAAGGATGTAAAGAGGACTCCCAAGGGTCACTACCTTCTTATGCACTCCGTTATCTACAGGACCAAGCTCCTGAGGCAGTGCGGTTTAAGGCTCCCTGAGCACTGCTTCTATGTGGACAATATATATGTTTTCAATCCGCTTCCTTTCGTCAAGAACATGTACTACCTTGACGTCAACTTCTATTACTATTACATAGGAAGGCAGGATCAGTCGGTCAACCAGCAGATCATGCTCTCAAGGATCGATCAGCAGATTCGTGTCAACAAGCTGATGGTAGACTATTATGTTGAGAACTTTGGAATGATACGCTCCCAGAAAGAGCGTCATCACTACATGTTCAACTATCTTGAGATCATAACCGCCATCTCATCGGTTCTTCTGATCACTGAGGACACCAAGGAGAACCTGGAGAAGAGAAAAGAGCTTCTTGAGTATATCAAGGAGAAGAACTACATTCTTTATCTCAAGATCAGATACAGCATTGAAGGGACATACATTTATCTTCCCGGAAAGGGCGGACGCAAGATAACACTTGCCGGATACAAGCTCCTGCAGAAGATATTCCATTTCAATTAATTGGTGATTTTACAAAAAATATTCGGTAAAACGCACTTTTTATTGTGAGATATATCATTTACTTTCATTTATAACGTGTTACAATGATTTTCAATTGGAAGAATAGCTTTTATCGAAAATTGAGGAGTATTATGAAAAAGAGATATGAACAATGGATCGGCAGACCTGTGGATAAGAGCCTTTTAAGGGATCTGTTGTGGCTTGCGACACCGATACTTATCTACGCGCCTTTTTACATGATCTGGTTTGTGTATCTTGAGCATCACACTTTTGCTCACTATTCGGTGATACACACCGCAGTGGATGATCTGATTCCATTTACTGAAGTGTTTGTAATACCGTATTACACCTGGTTTTTATATGTGTCGGTTACGCTTTTGTTTTTTTTGTTCTCGCTGGACCTTGAGGACTACTACAAGAACTTCATATTCCTGGCTACCGGGATGACTGTGTTCCTTGTTATTTCAACACTGTTTCCCAATATGCACATGCTTCGCCCTGCAGTGATGCCAAGGGACAATGTGTTTACCAGCCTGGTACAGGTAATCTACAGCCACGACACATCGGCCAACCTCTGGCCCAGCATCCATGTGTATAACTCTATCGGAACCATGATAGCTGTGCACAGAAGCAGGAGATTTAACAGGCTCGGTAAGATAATAAGTGATATTATTGGAACTTCCATTATTTTATCAACCATGTTTATCAAGCAGCATTCGGTTTATGATGTTATCACCGCCTTCATTATGGCGATAATCTTCTACATTATGTTTTATCATACCGGGATGCTTGAGAACTTCTGCTCAAAGCAGGAGGAGAAGCTTGCTCTTAGGTATAATTAAATAACATTGGTTTTTATGAAACCCCAATTACCACATGGGTATCGGTAATTGGGGTTTTTGTGGGGATGGGGTATGTATTATTGTATTGTTAATCCAAAGGCCCGTTCGGGCAGGGGAAAAGAAATCTGGGATAAACTCGAGTACAAGTTCCTTGAGAAGGGGCTTGACTATGAAGTGCACCTTACAAAAGGTCCTGCCCATGCAACAAGGATCGCAGCTAAACTCACTACAGATCCTTCTTTTGCAAAAGAGCTTCCAATAAAGATTGTGGTTCTTGGCGGAGATGGGACTCTCAATGAAGTCATTAACGGCATCTCAGACTTTGACAAGGTCCTTCTTGGATACGTGCCGATTGGTTCGGCCAATGACTTTGCCCGTGACCTTTCATACCCCAAAAAGATTGAGAGCCTCATTGATACGATAGTAAAGGGGCAGGAGGTCAGATGCCTCGACCTTGGAAGGCTCACATTCAACTCGGCTGAGGGCGAACTCCCTCCCGGAGATAACGGGAAAGCCAAAAACACAAGGCTCTTTGATGTCAGCTCGGGCATCGGATTTGATGCAGCTGTCTGCGAGGAGGCAGTCTCTTCGGGGACTAAGAGCTTTCTCAATAAGATAGGACTGGGTAAACTGTCTTACGGAGTGATCGCGCTAAGACAGCTCCTTGGCGCCGAGAAGGTTCCCTGTGACATCGAATTGGACGGCGGGGAAAAGATCCATCTTGAGCGCTTTATCTTCATAGCTGCCATGATCCATCACTACGAAGGCGGAGGCTTTAACTTTGCGCCGGAGGCTGACCTTACCGACGGCAGATTTGACCTTGTGTATGCCGGGAATATGCCGCCTGTCAGGATGATGATTGCACTTCCTTTTTCTTTTTTCGGCAATTATTACTGGATTAAGGGCATAGGTCACAAAAAGGTCAGCAAAGTGACCATTCGGACAGTTAAGCCCATGTGGGTTCATACTGATGGCGAAGTGTCCGTAAAGTCCGATAACATAACACTTGAGTGCCTGAAGCAGAGCTTGAGGCTTATGAACTAGGGACAAAATAAACATCAACTTACTTAAGTTGGTGTTTATTTTTGTGTAGATTTTTTTGACGCATTATGTTACGATATGTGAAATGTGTTACTTTAACGCATTAAATTGTAAGTGTAATACGGCGTTCAGCAAATTATTCAGGAGGATTGGGTAAATGTATTCATTGGAAGAAGTTAGGAAGGTGGATCCCGAGATTGCTTCCCTTATTGAGGAAGAGGTAGCTCGTCAGAACAACCATATCGAGCTCATCGCATCTGAGAACTGGACCAGCAAGGCTGTCATGTCTGCTATGGGCAGTCCTCTGACCAACAAGTATGCCGAGGGTCTCCCGGGGAAGAGATACTACGGCGGATGTTATGTTGTTGACAAGGTTGAGAACATTGCCAGGGACAGAGCCAAGGAGCTGTTTCATTGCGATTATGCCAATGTTCAGCCTCATTCCGGAGCACAGGCCAATCTGGCAGTTCAGTTTGCTCTTCTTAAGCCCGGTGATACCGTGATGGGTATGGATCTGAGCCAGGGCGGACACCTTTCACACGGAAGCAGCGCCAATATTTCCGGTACATATTACAACGTTATTTCCTACGGCGTTGATGACAACGGAATCATTGATTATGACAGGATGTATCAGCTTGCGGTAGAGCATAAACCCAAGCTCATCATTGCAGGTGCATCAGCATACTGCAGGATCATTGACTTCAAGAAGTTCAGGGAGGCGGCTGACGCCTGCGGTGCAGTTCTCATGGCTGATATCGCACACATTGCAGGTCTTGTGGCTGCAGGTCTTCATCCAAGCCCATTCCCATATGCAGATGTTGTAACAACCACCACACATAAGACACTTCGTGGACCCAGAGGCGGTATCATCCTCTGGAATCAGGCAGCGCAGGACAAGTACAAGTTCAACAAGGCTGTATTCCCCGGAATCCAGGGCGGCCCTCTTGAGCACGTCGTTGCCGCCAAGGCTATCTGCTTTAAGGAAGCTCTTTCTCCTGAATTCAAGACATATGCCCAGAATGTTATCGACAATGCCCAGGCTCTGTGCAAGGGACTTATGAACAGAGGCATCAAGATCGTCTCAGGCGGCACTGACAACCACCTGATGCTGGTTGATCTCACAAACTTCGGCCTTACCGGCAAGGAAGTTGAAGCATGGCTTGATGACGCAGGCATAACAGCCAACAAGAACACTATCCCCAATGAGCAGCAGTCCCCTTTTGTAACCAGCGGAATCCGTCTCGGAACACCTGCAGTTACCACCAGAGGTATGAACACCGAGGACATGGATCAGATAGCAGAGGCCATCTCAATCGTCATCAAAAATAAGGGCGAGAAGAACGATGAGGCACGTGCCATCATCAAGAATCTCACTGACAAATATCCTCTTGATTAAAATCATGTTCGTTATTATGCCGCATTCTGTAATTGTCGTACAGGATGCGGCATTTTTTTATCTTCATGTA